>JAADBR010000279.1 GCA_009995705.1 Microcystis aeruginosa W13-11 | reverse complement strand
GATACAATTTCAAGAAGAGATTAGCACATTTAGTCAACCCGTACAGGAGGGAGTTATGCAAATTACCACCAGTTGGATGCGTCAAGGTATTGAACAAGGTATCGAACAAGGTATCGAACGCGGTATCGAACGCGGTATCGAACAAGGTATCGAACAAGGTATTGAACGGGAAAAGACATTGATTCTTCGCCTACTTAAACGCAAGTTAGGGGAGATTAATTTTTCCTTAGAAACTAAAATTATGCAGTTAAGTATTGATGATGTCGAAGTATTAGGAGAAGCTTTATTCGATTTCTCTACAGTTGAAGATTTAATCAATTGGTTAAATACTTTAACTGCTTAGTTTATGTTAGCGATCGCATCTTCGCAACAACCCGCAATTGAGAACTGAGAAACCTGTTTTCTGTATAATATAATGTTAATTTTTGTTACAGGGGTCTTGAAAAATTGGCGATTGTTTGCACAAAATGGTAGCAGTAAAGCTTTCTAGTCAATATCATGACTCCCTCTCTTTTGCCGATTCTTCCTGCTGTTGACGATAGTGGCAAAGTCGCAATTTCAGTCAACTTCCCCCAATTGAGGTACTCAGTGGTGAAGTTTTAGGGACAGCGAAGGGTGCTTATGCGGTTAGCACTAATAAAATTTATCTATCAGAGTCTTTTTTGAATGTTGCTGCCTCAGAATCGCTAGTTAATGTGATTTTAGAAGAAATTGGGCATTATGTGGATGCCCAAATTAATCCGGTGGATAGCGCCGGAGATGAGGGAGCGATTTTTGCGTCGTTAGTTTTGGGAGAGACTTTATCTACTCAGGAGTTACAGGCGCTTAAGGCTGAAGATGATACTGCTTATATTACTTTGAATGGGCAACAAATTCAGATTGAGCAACAGAATTTTACGGGAACAAACGGGAATGACCAGCAATTCTCATTTTGAAAACAAAAGAAGATAAAGTTCTCTTGTTCACATAGAGAACTTCTGTCTAATTATCATTTTTTTTCAAGATAATCATCATAATTAGCTTCAAGAG
>JAADBR010000278.1 GCA_009995705.1 Microcystis aeruginosa W13-11 | reverse complement strand
CTGCTGTTGCTGACTAACTTCCTTCAATAGTAGGTCAGTCTCCTTCAGTTGTTTGTCAGTTTCTTTTTGAGCAGTCGCTAATTCGGCTAAGAGTCGCCATAGGTCTTCGGATGTGGTTGTCATAGCTAATTTTTTCTCTCTGATTTGGTCTATTGCTATTTTAGTGAATTTTGCCGATTCATGAAGAAGATAGTGCTTCTGCCTTTGACAGAAGAGAGCGTTGACATCCTCACCGCCGTAAACGGACGGTGATTCCTCACCACGCCACCTTTTTAGAATGGTCGCTGAATGGGGTTGACGCGACCCGGGATGCTGCTTCTTTAACAGAAGTCTTACGCTTTCCGACCCGTCCATTTAAAGTCTCCGAATGTCATCCGGCGACCTTGATATTTACCGCAGCGTTTACATCTCGATCATGAAAAGTTCCACAGAAAAGACATTCCCACTCACGGATATTTAACGCCTTTTTCCCGCCGATATTCCCGCAACAGGAACATCGCTGAGACGTGGGTTCCCATTGGGAAATTATCCGAAAATTACGCCCATATTTATCGGACTTGGCTGATAGCATATCTCGAAAAGAACGCCATCCTAAGTCTGATATAGCACGGGATAGCTTACGATTTTTAACCATTCCAGATGTGTTTAAATCCTCTAAAATTATCGTTTGATTTTCACGAACAATTCTAGTGGACAGTTTATGTAAGAAATCAGTGCGAGTGTCCTTAATCTTTGCGTGGATTTTAGCTACTCGCCAGCAATTCTCATTTTGATGCTAGAAGCAGATTTTAGCACCCCCACCAAAAATGTTGAATAGCTGAAATTACACCCGTCCAACACTGATTGGCGATCGCAATTTTGCCACCTGTTAAATCTCTTTTTCTGTCTGTATAAATTGTTACTTTTTGAAATGAGAATTGCTGGCTACTCGCTTTCTTGCCTTTTCCCGTCGTTTACTTCCTTTCTGTTTTCTAGAAAGGTTTCTTTGTGCTTTTTTAAGCCGTTTTAATCGTTTCTTTAACGGTTTTGGGGCGTTGATCTTTTCCCCTGTGTCTAATGTGGCAAAAGTAGCAATCCCTAAATCGATTCCTACAGCTTGCTCGTTATCTGGCAAAGTTTCTAACTGAATCTCAACCACAAAACTAAGAAAATATCGATCTGCTGCGTCTTTAATCACGGTGACGCTAGAAGGTTTAGAGGGTACTGGACGACTCCAAACGACTTTTAAATCACCAATTTTTGCTAAAGTAACGTGGTGTTGATTGACGGTAAAGCCATTATCGGTAAATCTTGCTGATTGTTTAGATTTACGTTTTTTAAATTTAGGAGGTTTTACTTTCTTTCCTTTTCTTTCTCCCTTACAAGATGCAAAAAAGTTAGAGTAGGCTGTCTCTAAATCTATTAAAGACTGTTGTAAAGGAATAGAAGAAACCTCGGTCAGCCAAACTTTTTCTTTTGTTTTTTTAATCTGAGTTAGTCTTTTGGACAACTCTGTATATTTTGGCTTTTTTTCTCCTTGTTGATAGAGTTCTTGGCAGTAAGCTAAGGTATCGTTCCAGACAACACGCACACACCCGAACAATTGAGACAAAAGCCTCTTTTGTTCGTTAGTTGGGTAAAGGCGGTATTGATACCTTGCTTTCATTGGGTTAAAATGTGTCTGTCTGTACTCTATTTTAACTAGAGCTATCAATAATGTCAAGTCGGTTGCGCTCATGAA
>JAADBR010000277.1 GCA_009995705.1 Microcystis aeruginosa W13-11 | reverse complement strand
TGAGAAAGTAGATGGGATGGATAGAAGACTAGAAAAGGTGGAAGGAACCCAAAAAAATCAAGTTTGGACGTTAATTATCCTTTTAGGAGGAGCGATCGGCACAGCAGCGTGGCGATCTTTCTTTTCTGGTAATCCTTAGAAATATTACCATAATACTAAATACTAGGCAATAGGTAATCAGTTTTTGATAACCAGATTTAGGATTAAAATAAAATTATTGTACTATCATTACTCCTAGGGATGTTACCAAAATGTCTAACGAAACCGTTACCTATAGTCTTGAATCCGTCCTCAAGGAAATTAAAGACAGTATCAAGGAAGTTAACCAAAAAATCGACACCTTTCAACAAGATGTTAACCAGAAATTTGATAGCCTACAGAAGGATTTTAACCAGAAATTTGATAGCCTACAGAAGGATTTTAACCAGAAATTTGATAAAATTGACGAACGGCTAACTAAGCTAGAGGTAGGACAAGCAAAACTAACTGAGAAAGTAGATGGGATGGATAGAAGACTAGAAAAGGTGGAAGGAACCCAAAAAAATCAAGTTTGGACGTTAATTATCCTTTTAGGAGGAGCCATCGGGACAGCAGCGTGGCGCTCTTTCTTTTCTGGTAATCCTTAGAAATATTGCCATAATTTCTCACTTTAGGGTAGTTATGAGGGGAAATTAGCAGATGTCAAACTCAGGTTAAAAATAAGAGATTCCTAACCCATTCTACCCATAATTATGCTTTCCTCAACCATCTTTTTAACAATCGCCACAATGCCACTCTCACCTTTGTAACCCCTAAATCAGGTTTTATGTCAAGCTACTTTGAAAGCCTTACTAGAAAACAGTTTTAGGAACAAGTATAATTACTCACTTGCATAAATGAGATGCTCCCTCACCACCCCCAGAAAGAAAGCAACGATTAAGGGATATTTTCGGGTTTCTAATTGCCGAATTTTATTGTCGCAATCTTGAACATCCGCTGCTAACCCCAATGCTTGAAATAATTCCCGCGACTGAAGATATGCTTCTTTCGCTTCCGCTATACGTTTGAGTTTATAGTAGGTAAGTCCCAGATTAAACCAAGAAGACGCTTTACCCCCCCGATCACCGATTTCCCGATCGATTGCTAAGGACTGTTGATGAAACTCGATCGCTTTTTGGTATTCTCCTAGGGAATAGTAAACATTGCCTAAACCCATGTAGGATTTCCCTTCACCCCCCCGATCACCGATTTCCCGTGTGATTGCTAAGGACTGTTGA
>JAADBR010000276.1 GCA_009995705.1 Microcystis aeruginosa W13-11 | reverse complement strand
TTTTGATAATTGACCACTGTTACATTTGGTAAATCGAGGAGTTGATCAAAATTTATCCACATAACCCACCTCCTGTTCTGTGTTACTATTATACCATGCTCACACAGAACCTAGAAGAGCCTCAATTTTGTTTTGAGGGATAAGAAAAGAGCTAATCTGGAAGAAGTTATCCAACTTCAGACAAAAAAATGCCGAAGAAAAAATATATGGCTCTTCGTTACTCTTTATGCTAAATCAACATACAAGATGCCAAGACAACATACTTCTAACCCAAAAATTCCGAAAGTTTCTAAAGCCATAGGCTCTCCGTTTTATTAGTTTAAGTTTATTGTTGATTCCCTCGACCATCCCATTCGTTGTCCTTCGCTCGAAATAACTAATTATTTCTCCAAACCAGTTTCGGATTGTTTGACAACTCTTAGTAAAAACACTGGAGGATTTTGCCAACCATTCCGAGATGGATAGCATTCCCTCTGTCGGATTCTCTGAGGTTTCATAAATCTTTCTAAATTCTTCCTTTAATTCCTGCATCTTTTTCAAATTTGGGAATTTTTCTTTGATAGCTTCTAGTTTGATTTTTTGAGTTTCCGTTAGATCTTCTTCATTTTTTAACAGACTATATTTACTTCGCTTTAAAACTTCTAGCTTTGCTTCTTTTTCCGTTTTCTGTTTTTTATTTTTCTGCGCTTCTACGGCTCTTTTTTCCGCTCTTCTCTGTTCGTCTAACTCTTGATTAATTTGTTTCATTACATGAAATCTATCGGCGACTACCTCGGCCGATGGCATCAATTCTTTCACCAAATTTTTATAGGGCAACCAAAAATCTATGCTGACTTCTTCAATTTGCTCTAACACCTCTTTTCCCCAGCCTGTCAGCGTTTTCCTCAATTCTTCTTGTGTTCGCTTCTCTAGAATAGCTATTAGTTTTCCCGTATCTAAATTTACTAAAACTGCACAGTAATTTTTTTGCCCTTTGACTAGAGCGATTTCATCAATTCCTAGTCTTTTTAATTCCGATAGGTC
>JAADBR010000275.1 GCA_009995705.1 Microcystis aeruginosa W13-11 | reverse complement strand
TCTCTAATACGGCTTTTGTCGGTAACAATATCGAAATCAATGGCGATTGGGGGAATGATAATATCACCGGTAATGCGGCTAATAATGTCATTATTGGTGGCGGTGGTGACGACATTCTTAACGGTGGTAGTGGTGAGGACACTCTTATCGGAGGATTAGGGTCAGATCAACTAACGGGAGGTGAAGGTCCTGACCGTTTTATCTTCAACACCGTTGATGAAATCGGTCAAGGTGCAAACCAAGACAATATCCTCGATTTCAATACTGGTCTTGATACTATTGATATCTCTGGCATTGATGCCAACTCCCTCGACGATGGTAATCAGAGTTTCACGTTTATTGGTGCCTCGGATTTTTCAAGTCAAGCGGGACAACTGCGCTTTTACGGCGGTCTCCTTTACGGGGATACCAACGGCGATGCAGTCAGCGACTTTCAATTGGCGATCGCTGGAGTGTATAGTTTACCTGTTGCCAATATAGTGCTGTGACATCCTCTGGTTTAAGGCAATAAGCTCTTACTGTATTTAACTGAGTGTCAGCAGAAGTCCCATCACTAAAAGCGAGGGACTTCTGCTGACACCAAATTAAATTGTATTCAGAGCAGATAGAGCATCAAGGATGAAGGGAAATCCCGTGAGAGAAGCAACCCTCTGGGGTGTTACTTCTCAAACAATTTATCTACTACTTTGACTTCTAATTCCTCTAAACCCGCATTTCTCACAAACTGAATTGAGAACCTAATTTACCCGCATTTCTCACAACTGGAGTTTAGACTAGACTGTACCGTTTGATGTCGGGGGAAGCACATTAAAATTTGTCTTAGCCTGTCATAAAGCTAAGAAGTAATTAGTCACAGCAACAAGCAGGGCTTATTGAGAATAGAGTAACTCATCAGCCCTAAATAGATGATATCTCTTGCAAAAGTAATCAAGATATATCCTTTTGTCGGTAACGAAGTTCGTAATTGTAGATACCAGCAATCAAATTCAATCTCAGACCAAATCGCCGTCTGCGATTTCTGTAT
>JAADBR010000274.1 GCA_009995705.1 Microcystis aeruginosa W13-11 | reverse complement strand
TCAGGGAAGATAAAGTTTTCGTGGGGTTGGTCTTGGGGAGCCATCCAAGCTCTCAGACCTTCGTTAAGCAGAATATTTTTAGTGTAGAAGGTTTCAAATTCCGGGTCTTCGGCCGCTCTCAATTCCTGAGAAACGAAGTCATAGGCCCGTAGATTAAGGGCTAATCCCACTACACCCACAGCACTCATCCATAAACCAGTCACGGGGACAAAGAGCATGAAGAAGTGTAACCAACGTTTGTTGGAGAAAGCGATGCCGAAGATTTGCGACCAGAAACGGTTGGCCGTGACCATGGAGTAGGTTTCTTCCGCTTGGGTGGGTTCAAAAGCTCGGAAAGTGTTGGAACCTTCACCGTCTTCAAACAGGGTATTTTCTACCGTGGCTCCGTGAATAGCACAGAGAAGCGCACCACCGAGGATACCAGCTACACCCATCATGTGGAAGGGGTTAAGGGTCCAGTTGTGGAAGCCTTGGAAGAAGAGAATAAAACGGAAGATACCCGCCACACCGAAGCTAGGGGCAAAGAACCAGCTAGACTGACCGAGGGGGTACATCAGGAAGACACTGACGAACACCGCAATCGGACCGGAGAAGGCGAGGGCGTTGTAGGGACGAATGCCGACTAAACGGGCGATTTCAAACTGACGTAGCATGAAGCCAATCAAACCGAAAGCACCGTGGAGAGCGACAAAGGGCCATAAACCGCCGATTTGACACCAACGGGTGAAGTTGCCTTGGGCTTCCGGTCCCCAGAGAAAGAGGAGGGAGTGACCGAAGGCATCGGCGGGGGTGGAGACGGCAACAGTCAGGAAGTTGCCGCCTTCCAGGTAGGAACTGGCTAACCCGTGGGTGTACCAGGAGGTGACGAAGGTGGTGCCGGTTAACCATCCACCTAGGGCCATGAAGGCGCAGGGGAAGAGTAGTAAACCAGACCAACCGACGAAGACGAAACGGTCTCTTTTGAGCCAGTCATCGAGAGCATCAAACAGCCCTCTTTCTGGGGCGCGTCCGACAGCAATGGTCATGGG
>JAADBR010000273.1 GCA_009995705.1 Microcystis aeruginosa W13-11 | reverse complement strand
TGGTCTTTATTCTCCCCGATTAGGTAAATTACTGATGACTGAAGCTAAACGCGCCCTAATTACCGGCATCACCGGTCAAGATGGTTCCTATCTGAGCGAATTATTATTAGAAAAAGGCTATGAAGTCCACGGTATTATCCGTCGTACCTCAACTTTTAACACCGATCGCATCGATCATATCTACGTTGACCCCCACCAGCCGGATGCTAAATTATTTCTTCATTATGGCGACCTCACCGACGGGACAACCCTGCGGCGTATCGTTGAACAAGTGCAACCAGTAGAAGTATATAATTTAGGCGCCCAATCCCATGTGCGAGTTAGTTTTGATGCCCCAGAATACACCGTTGATGCTGTGGGGATGGGAGTTTTAAGACTACTAGAAGCAATTCGGGATTACCAAAAAAGAACCGGTATCGAAGTGCGTTTCTATCAAGCGGGTTCCTCGGAAATGTTTGGGAAAGTCATGGAAGTTCCCCAAAAAGAAACCACGCCATTTTATCCCCGCAGTCCCTACGCTTGTGGGAAAGTTTACGGTCACTGGCAAACAATCAACTATCGGGAATCCTACGACTTATTTGCCTGTAACGGCATTTTATTTAACCATGAATCCCCCCGGCGGGGAGAAACTTTTGTCACGCGCAAAATTACCCGCGCTTTGGCCCGAATTATTGCCGGACAACAGAAAAAACTCTATCTAGGAAATCTTGATTCTAAACGGGATTGGGGTTATGCTAAGGACTATGTGCGGGCGATGTGGTTAATGTTACAACAGGAAGAACCGGATGATTACGTAGTGGCGACCAATGAAACCTATTCTATCCGGGAATTTCTCGATATTTCTTTCCAATACGTTAATTTAAATTGGCAGGATTATGTGGAGTTTGATCAACGTTATTTGCGTCCAGCGGAAGTGGATTTATTGATAGGAGATTCTACAAAAGCCAGAGAGAAATTAGGTTGGCAGCCGTCGGTAACGTTCGAGGGACTGGTAAAGTTAATGGTAGATGCGGATTTAGCGGCTTTGGGGATTAATCTTAATAACGGTAGTGATAGC
>JAADBR010000272.1 GCA_009995705.1 Microcystis aeruginosa W13-11 | reverse complement strand
CATTGGTGAGAAGTTAAGGTTGTCTGCAATTTGTCAAGCTTATTGTTACAATTCTTATTATAAGCATAAAAAGCTTGCCAAGTCTAGGTTTTGACTATTTTTACCTAATGGCGACAGGAGGTGAGTTCTTCCCCTTATCGGGGTGATCGCTTGTCTGGATAGGGAGATCACCAGCAATTCTCATTTTAAGGTTTCATGACATTGAAACCCTTACAGCAAGAGGAGTTTACAATTCGTAACAAATCTGGGGATCGCTGAAACGGCGCAAAATCGTTTCAAAATGAGAATTGCTGGGCGATCACTCTTCACCTTGTACAAATAACACAGTTGTGGTTCGTGTCCGACCACTTAAAATAGAAGCATAAAATAATATTATGGCCAGAGATGAAACGAGCCAAAACCCATAGAGATCATGCTAAGAAGCAACATTCACCTCAACCAGAAAATGAAGCGGTCGCCGCTTCTCTCGAAGCTTTACTAACTCCCGCCATACATTCTCAACAAGCCTTTTACCGTCAATTAGGATTAAGAAACCGTATTCTTAACCTACCTTTTATGATAGCTGCGGTAGCTAGAGAAGGGTTTTTATGGATCAAGCCAACGGTCGTCACTCAAAAAGCTATTTCTGAGAGATTTTTGACTTTTCCAGCTATCTTATTTGAGAAAGTTTTAAAAGAATTACTTCCTCAGTTAAGACAAAAATCTCATGAGCGAATCAATCGTCCTTTACCAGAAAGTGTTCAATTTACCCGCTCAATTTTTGCAGAAATTTGGATAGTAGATGGTTCAACACTTGAAGCTTTGTTTCGTAAGTTAAAAAGTCTTGAAGATGTCCCGATTGGAAAATTAGCGGGAAAAATTGGGGTAGTAATTGACCTAGTAACCCGTTTACCCGTCGAGATTTGGTTTAGGAATAATCCTAATAGTTCTGAGGTAAACTTTGAAAAAGATATTCTCAATTTGGTAAAAGCAAAGACTTTATTATTACTTGACCGAGGTTTCTATCATTTTTTCTTCTGGCAGCAATTAATCGAGGGAAAAATTGATTTTATTACTCGCCTAAAAAAGGGAACATCTATCCAAATAGTCAAAGTTTTTAGTGATAGTTACGGATTGCGGGATAAGTTGATTCGGCTAGGCTCTGGCAAGAATAATACTCCGATTCTAACTCTGACGATTAGTGGAAGTTCGCTCAAAAAATATTTGGCATTCCTATCTAACTTCTGTCCTCGATCCTACGGTTTTACCTCCCTATGTAGTAGCTGATTTATATCGACAACGTTGGCGAATTGAAGAAGCTTTTAATACAGTTAAGCGATTACTTGGCTTGAGTTATTTATGGACGGGTTCACTTAATGGTATTCAATTACAAATCTGGGGAACTTGGTTATTTTATGCTGTTTTAGTTGATTTGGGCGATGCCGTTGCCGATGAGTTGGTTCTGCCCTTTGACCGCATTTCTTTAGAAATGATTTATCGGGGTCTTTATCATTTTAATGTCGCCTATCAAAAAGGTTTAGCTACCGATCCAGTTAAGTATTTCGCCTCCTCGAAAAACCAGGATTTAGGAGTTGTCAAAACCAAGCGAAAACCAACAGTTAAGCTGATTGTAGCCCCTTTTCCTGACTGGCAACGAAGTAGTCCCCAATTTTTTTTCAATAACCCCTTGACAAATTGCACACAAGCTTAACTTCTCACCAATGG
>JAADBR010000271.1 GCA_009995705.1 Microcystis aeruginosa W13-11 | reverse complement strand
ATAAAGAAGAACTGGAAAAAGTAGTCAATCAGCTTTTAAATGAAGGGGGATTGATTATTAAATGGAGTAGAAAGCTTAAAAATAAGGGTAATGCTGTCAATGTAACTTAAATGCGTAAAAGCTTATTACTATCGTTTAGTAATAAGGGAAGCTCAAAATTACTTTCTAGAGGACAAAATGGATTATCCAAGCGAAAAGCAGTTTGTTTGAGTTCATAAACGAAATTTACGGCTCTCCCAGGTTTGGTGGGTAAAATGTATTCTAAGATACAGTCTTGCGGGCGAGTGAGTAGAACGAACCACGGAGACACAAAGGACACAGAGATCGATCACTACTTCGCTCTGTAGAAGAATCAGACCAGCTAGATGGCACATTATCAAAGCGCAAGTCCCTTAGCTGCCGGGGCTCTCGAAGGCTCTCGCCCTACTTAGGGTGATCAGCAAACCTGATCGATCGGAGGGCGCAAGCCTTGCGCCCCTACAGTAACGGATTTTGTCCACAATGTAGGGGCGAACTGCGTTCGCCCAAAAGGTACATTATCAAAGCGCAAGTCCCTTAGCTCCGGCTACTGTAACCCATCCTGACCAAATTGTCAACCCAAAGCTGCATAGCCGCCGCCTCGACCGTCGGAGTGACTGAGTAAGATATTTTCATGGCTTAGAAAATCCGGCTCTTCGTTACTTGGTATGATTCGATAAGGAGGTATAAATCGACTAAATCCTTATCTGGCAAGAGACTTAATTGATTAGCTCGTTCTAGATTGACAACAATTGGCAAAAATCGAAGCAATGTCTTTCTATATAAGGGTTTCATTCCTTATAACTACCCTCCATTGCATAACACAAACCGAAGAACCGAAAATCCATTCATTATTTTCTCAATTTAACTGCCCGAATTGTTCCTGGTAACGAGCCAACAAAGCTTCTAGTTCTAGAACTCGCTGCCGTTCTCTTTCTGCGCGTTGAGCTTCCTGCTCGGCGCGTTGAGCTTCCTGCTCGGTAGGAGTCAGTATCCAATTGCCGTCTCGTCCGTACCAGCGCAGCCACAACCGCTCAATGCCTTGACAATTTCCTGCCCAAAGTCCCAATCCCAATTGCACTTCCTCTAGCCACAACTGCTGGTTTTCTAGTCTTAAAGGCTGATATTTTCCTGATTTTAAGGCAAATACCTGCAATTGATGGCTGTAGCGATCGAACACCACGTAGTAGGGAATGCCTAAAATTCGTTCGTAAACTTCCCACTTGGTGGGAGGTTGGTTGATTCCCCGCACGGTACGCCCTAAATCTTCTGCTTCCGTTCCAGGAGAGAGTAATTCGATGGCGATGAAAGGAACAATTTCTTCCTGCCAAATCACATAACTCAGGCGCAATTCCTCTCCTTGGGGACTTGCGTAAAAATAAGATGCCAGCCATTGGTGAGAAGTTAAGCTTGTGTGCAATTTGTCAAGGGGTTATTGAAAAAAAATTGGGGACTACTTCGTTGCCAGTCAGGAAAAGGGGCTACAATCAGCTTAACTGTTGGT
>JAADBR010000270.1 GCA_009995705.1 Microcystis aeruginosa W13-11 | reverse complement strand
CGAGTTAATCGAGAAGATTATTATCTACAAATTTCCGCAGAAAAGTCGCCAGGAGTTAGAAGCTATGTTTAATCTCACGGAATGGAAACAAACCAAGTTTTATCAAGAAGCTAAGGAAGAGGGGAAATTAGAAACAATTCCCCTTCTGGTTAGGTTGGGACTTAATGAAGAACAAATTGCACGGGAATTAAATCTAAGAGTTGAGATTGTTCATCAATTTATTACCAATCAGAACAATTAAAACTTTTTGACTAATTTACCAATGCGATGGAGTAATATGTTAATCACCAAGCTTTACTGATGTCAAGACAATCAAAACTACAAAACTGCTAATGGAGATAATCAATTATGCTAGGTGTTCACGCATTAAAACAACTCTATGAGCTTGATGACTCTCAATGGCTAGGAGAAACCATTAGCTTGCTTAGAAATCATCAATTTCAACAGCTAGACTTAGAACATTTAATCGAGGAATTAGAGGATTTGGGCAAAGAAAAGAAAAATGCGGTAGCCAGTCTTTTAGAACAGGTTATCCGCCATTTATTATTACTGCAATACTGGACAAAGGAGGCAGAACATAATACAATTCATTGGCAGGAAGAAATTGATAATTTTCGGACTCAATTAAGGCGAAAAATGACGGCTAATCTCCGCAATTATTTAGAAGAAAAATTAAACTCGATCTACCAAGACGCGTTAGGTTTTGTCAAAATCAAGCCAGTGAATACTGTGATTTTTCTCTCTCAATGTCCTTACTCACTAGAAGAATTACTGGATCGCTCTTGGTTGCCATAAAAATCAGATCAAGAAAAGGATGTTATGACAGCAATTAAAGAATTAGAACAATTAGAACAAGGAAAGGTAGTTTTTTTCTGGAGAAAATTATTTTCAAATTATTTTGATAAAACTTAACAAAAATCCACCAAAAAAACGATTGACTTGGAACCCCTAAAGTAGTACGTTTGTCCCAAATTGTATTTACTCAAATAATGAAAACCGATAAAATCTTTTATACCCTATTTCAAGTCTTTCCCGAACTTCTCTTTCAACTGCTAGGAGAATCTCCCAATCTGGCGCAAAATTATCAATTCAAGTCAATCGAAATCAAAGAATTGGCTTTCCGACTCGATGGGGTATTTATTCCCGATGCAGACCACCCGGATTATCCGCTTTACTTTGTCGAAGTT
>JAADBR010000269.1 GCA_009995705.1 Microcystis aeruginosa W13-11 | reverse complement strand
GCTAATCTGGAAGAAGTTATCCAACTTCAGAAAAAAAAATGCCGAAGAAAAAATATATTGTAGATCTAACAGACTCCGAAAGAACTGAACTCGAGCAGCTAACCAAGAAAGGAAAAATAGCAGCTTACAAAATGAACCATGCCAGAATACTACTTTTAGCAGACATCAATCAACAGGAAGGTGGTTGGACTGACTCGAAAATTAGTGAAGCCTTAAATGTTGCTCAAGCCACCATTGAGAGAGTACGACAAAGATTTGTCGAGTCAGGAATTGAATCATCATTAACTCGAAAAAAGCAAGAACATTGCCGTGCCAAAATTATCGATGGGGAAAAGGAAGCATATCTGATTGCCATCGCTTGTAGTGAAACACCAACGGGACGAGCAAAATGGACACTTCAAATGCTGGCAGATAAAATGGTCGAACTTGAATATGTGGAAAAAATATCACGAGAAACCATCAGAAAAACCTTAAAAAAAATGAATTGAAACCATGGCTGAATCAATCATGGGTCATTCCCCCAAAAGAATCAGCGGAGTTTGTCTGTGCGATGGAAGATGTCTTGGATGTTTATCATAGTGAGTATGACCAGCAAAATCCCTGGCTGTGTTTTGATGAGAGTTGTAAACAATTAGTCAAAGAAACAAAAGAGAAAATACCAGCCGAACCGAGAGAACCAGAAAGGTATGACTATCAATATGAGCGTAATGGTGTAGCCAATATGTTTATGTTTTTTGAACCATTACAAGGTTGGCGACATGTAGAAGTTACACAACAAAGGACGGCGAGCGATTATGCACACCAAATGAAATATTTAGTTGATGAGCGTTATCCGGATGCCCAGAAAATTAGAGTAATTCAAGACAACTTAAATACTCATGTAAAAGCCTCATTATATAAAGCCTTTGAACCGGAAGAGGCCAAGAGAATTTTAGATAAACTCGAATTTCATTACACTCCCAAACATGGCAGCTGGTTAAATATGGCAGAAATTGAGTTGAGCGTTTTGAATCGTCAATGTCTCGATCGTCGTATCCCAGACATGGATAGTTTAAAACAAGAAATTAAGGCATGGGAAGAAAATCGAAATGAAAAGTCAAATTCAGTTGACTGGAGATTTACTACTGCTGATGCTCGTATTAAGTTAAAAAAACTCTATCCCTCAATTCAAACTTGACAGACTACTAG
>JAADBR010000268.1 GCA_009995705.1 Microcystis aeruginosa W13-11 | reverse complement strand
ATAATGGGATAAAATTGTCAAATAATCAAAAAACTTGAATCAATCTACTCAGAAACTCCAGGATTTTAGAAATGAAGTCTATCAACTACTAGGGCCAGCTAAAGATAGCACTTTCGAGTTGATGGATGCCATTCTTGTCACGAAAAATGTCTATTCTTTGGTTGAATTATCGCTTTCACCAGTATTTCGACGAAAGTGGTCAAGCCTGTATGAAGCTCTCGATGATTGTCGGCCTAAAACCAACAAATTGATGAAACTCTATATTAGCGAAATCCCCAGCTCCGAACCATCACAACGGATAATCTTGGCAGGAGATCATACACCTTGGCCCAGAACTGAAGCTCCAACGTTAAAAGACAGAACTTATGAACACGGGGCCAAAGTTATTTCAGGAAAACCAATTACGTTAGGTCATGGTTACAGTACGTTAGCCTGGATACCAAAAGAAAAAGGCAGTTGGGCATTGCCCTTACGACATGAGAGAATTACTTCTCATGAAACGCCAATAACTAGAGCCGTTTTACAACTTAAACAAGTATGCCGACATCTCGAAGAAAGACCCATAACTTTGTGGGACAGTGAGTATGGGTGCGCTAATTTCGTAAAACTAACATCCGAGATAAATGCGGATAAGTTAATGCGTTTACGTCCTAACCGTTGTGTTTTTGCTAAGGCTCCTGCCTATCAAGGAAAAGGAAGACCGAAGAAACATGGACATAAAATGAAATTGTCTGCTCCCATAACTTGGGCAATTCCTATTGAATCAATTGAAATCAATGATTCAACTTGGGGAGTCGTTAAAATTCAAAAATGGAGCCAATTTCATTTCTATGAATCGGCGGAGCATCCGATGGAAATCATTTTGATTCAACGCCAAGGGAAAGGACTTTCCCAAAAAGAAGCCAAACCAATGTGGTTAGCGTGGATTGGAACCGAACAACCTTCTTTAATGTCCTTATGGTCGCTTTATTTAAAACGCTTTGCTATTGAACATTGGAATCGATTTGTTAAACAAAGATTACATTGGACAAAAGCGAAATTGGGAAATACAGAAAGCGGGCAGAGATGGAGTAATTTGATGCCAATTTTAACTTGGCAATTATGGTTAGCTCGTGAAATGATAGAGGACAACCCGCTGCCGTGGCAGAAGCCTCAACCCCTGGAGAAGTTAACCCCCGGACGAGTGGCACAA
>JAADBR010000267.1 GCA_009995705.1 Microcystis aeruginosa W13-11 | reverse complement strand
TTTCCTCAGATACGGATGAACTAATGCAGTTTTTAGAAGAATAATGATAGAAATTAGTTTTGATGAGTCTTTTAAGCGAGCCTTCAAAAAACGTTTTCAAGGCGACCATGAGTTTAGAAAGAAAATTTCGGACAAAGCTAGAAAAATTTCAAGAAAATCCGTTTGATCCATCTCTCGAAACTCATAAATTATCAGGCAAACTTAAAGAATTATGGAGTTTTACTATTGAGTATAGTCAAAGAGTGATATTTTATTTTACAGACGATGAAAAAGCCGTTTTTGTTGATATTGGTAATCAGGATCAAGTCTACGCACCTTTTGGCGTTGCTGAATCAAGGTATGAATGCCGACTGTGCATCGTATCCAAAAGTTAGTTTGAGTCTAGGTTTTAAAAATCCCACAAAAGAAGATTCATATCTCAAATCAGCAACGCCCACCTTTAAACATAATTATTTCAAGATAGAACCAAAACTGCTATATTAGGACAGAGGCAATTAGTAAAAAACTCATTTAGGGATTATGGACATAGCGATCGCATTGAGTTGGACTTTGGGAATTATCTTAGGGTTAATGACCCTTCTATTTATCTTACGGATCGTTTTAACTTGGAATCCACAGGTAGATTTAAATAGCTTTCCCTTTAATATTATTGCCTGGCCCACAGAACCTTTTTTAATCCCCGTGAGTAAACTCATCCCACCCTTGGGAGGAGTTGATATTTCTCCGATTATTTGGGTAGGAATTTGTACGCTACTGCGGGAAATTCTTCTCGGTCAACAGGGTTTAATTACCATGGCCTTAAAATAATTAGATCTCTTGGATATTGGGTAAAAAAGGTTGACAATGTTGCGCCCCCACATTGCAGCCAGTGTGATTGGTAGGGGCCTATAGCGTAGGACCTTTCTTCGATAAGATGGCTCTTTAAGAATTGTTATGCAAATAATTAACTTCAAATAAAATTCGATGAAAGTGCCTACGCCTAAAAGTAGCTGAAATCTGTGTAGGGAGAGACTTAAGACGCAAACAGGTTAATACCAAAAGATAGACAATAAAGTTAGGATTTGAGATAATAGCCAAAAACTGGAGTATTTTACTTATGATACTTGACAAATTTTTGAACCTAGAAGGAACCTTTATTTAAGGCTATCAACATCTAGAAAATACAAGTATAGTCTGACCAGTTGAATCGAAAAATAAAAAACAGAAAGCGGAAAAAGAAGCAAAACTAAAAGTTTTAAAGAGAAGTAAATATAGCCTGTTAAAAAATAAAGAAGATTTAACGAAATCCCAAAAAATCAAACTATAAACCATCAAAAAAACTTTTCCGAATTTGAAAGAGATGCAGGAATTAAAGGAAGAATTTAGAAGAATTTATGAAACATCAAAGAATGCGACAGAAGGACGGCTATCCATCTCGGAATGGTTGGCAAAATCCTCCAGTATTTTTACCAAGAGTTGTCAAACAATCCGAAACTGGTTTGGAGAAATCATTAGTTATTTCGAGC
>JAADBR010000266.1 GCA_009995705.1 Microcystis aeruginosa W13-11 | reverse complement strand
ATCGGCCAGATGATGGTGAGTCTGAAAGATTCCCCCGGCAAGTTTAATTAATTTACCGTGATAACCAAACAAAAGAATTTCAGAGATTCCCTGTAATTGTGCCTCTAATAACATCGGCCCGATCCAATTGGCTGTTTTTACCAAAATATCAGGATTAATACCCATTTGAGGGGCTAAATCTAAGCCATTCTCCCCGATACAAAACACCAAGCGATCGAAACGACGGGATAAATTTTTTAATTGCTCGCGAAAGATTTCTAACTGTCCGGGAGCGCTCAGGGGTTGGGAAATGCCAGTAGTACCCAACAAAGATAATCCCTCTACCACCCCAAAAGCGGCGTTAGAAGTCCTTGTGGCCAGTTTTTTGCCTTCTGGAAGGATAATCGTCACTTTGATGCTTTCTTGGGGCAGTAACAGGGGTCTGAGGTTTTCTTGCAGCAGACGCTGGGCATAACTATAAATAGCTGATTTTCCGCTATTATCAACTTGTATGCCGATTCCTTCGCCACCTTGAATCTCTATCTCTTGATTACCCGTCTTTCTTTCTACTAACGCCCATATAGGGGTATTTCTAGTTAAATCTAAATTGTCCCCCGGCTCGCTGCGGGTGATGGCTAGGGCAGCATCGGGGTTAAGTTGGGCAACTTGTTCGATGGCAATTGTAACGGTTTCTGGCGGTTCTAAAAGATTAAAAGTAACGGAATTTAGCTCATTTTCGCCGTGGAGATGCTGGAGAGATGCGATCGCACTGGCACAGGCAAAAACCGGTAAAGTGTAACCCGAACGGGGTGGGGAGATAGACATGAATAGGGTCGATAGCCAATCAAATTAGCCGTGATCTGATTAGAAATCTGGCCAATTAATTATATGTTATAATCAAGGCTTAACTAATTTTCCCCCAAAAAAGAACAACTCATCTTTTATGCCTCTGAGCAAAATACCTCGTAATCGCGGGACATCGTAAACGGGGTGAACGAGACTAGCCCCCCGTGCGATCGACCCCATCTCTTTCCCTTCTCCAGCAATGATCTCGAAGGTGGTAAGGGATGATCGTCCCCAAAATGTAGCGCGATGACCAGTGATAAATACGCGATCCAACGCACGGCTGTAAACTCCCTGAGCGAGGATACAGTTACCCCAGAAACGATGCCAAAACGAGCAGGGTCGCTCGTAGAGTTCGGGAAGTGCCTTCGGTGTGCCAAGGGTAGGGGGATTGGCGTTTAGATCGAGCCGGGCTATATA
>JAADBR010000265.1:1265-2459 GCA_009995705.1 Microcystis aeruginosa W13-11 | reverse complement strand
AGTTCTGCCATGGAGCGATCGTTTTCTAGTTTAGATTCGGCCAGGAGGTTCTCTATTTCGACTCTATGGCGATCATATTCCGCCTTGGATTGGGCAGCCCGGCGATCATATTCCGCCTTGGATTGGGCAGCCCGGCGATCATATTCCTCGGCGGAAGTGCGGAATAGCTGGTAAATATCCTCAAGAGTTACCGGTTCATTCATAGACTTACCTCTAAAACACCCCTGATCATTTTAGCGATTCCGTCGAAAAGCCAGACGAGAGCTAGAGAGCAAAACGGCAAGAAATATTAAGAATTATCTAAAAGACTTGACAAACGTGCGGGGGGGGAAACTTTTTCTTGGAATTTATTTTTTTCAAAACTTATAAAATTCTACTTCCCTTAATTTCAGATGAAACCACCAATTATCGCCATTCTGTCGGGTGTCTCCCTCGCAACTTTCTCTGGCGTTGCACAAGCTGCGATTTTATTTGGTATCATCAAGTAAGAGAAGCTTGATTTATGTTGGTACAGAAATGATGAATCAAAAAATTACTGCTATTTTCAATGGAGAAGCTTTTTATCCTACTGAAACCTTTAATCTTAAGCCGAATACTAAAGTAAAATTGACAATAGAAACTCAATTAATTGATGAAGAGCAATTGCAAATAATGGCAGATGATGTGGATATTTTAGGAGAAATTGCTACCATTAATCAGGAGTTTATCGTCTCTGAAATGGACGGTTTGTAGAAAATGACTATCGCAAGAGGTGAAATTTATTTCGTTAATCTTAACCCGATTCAAGGAAAAGAGCAAGCAGGAACTAGACCAGTTTTAGTATTATCTATTGATGTTATCAATCAGTTACCCTTAGTCGTGATGGTAGTGGTGGGGACGAAAGGAGAAAATATTCGCCAAGATTATCCGACTAATGTTCGCGTTTCGACTGATGAAAGCGGGCTTCCTTTAGAAACAGTCTTTCTTGGTTTTCAAATTCGTTCAATTGATAAAAATCGCTTCCCCTCCGCACCAGTTGGGAAACTATCCGAAGAAAAAATGCAAGAAATTGAAACGGCAGTCCGATATTGCCTAGGATTGTAACCCACATTCAGCACTTGATGATGTGAGTATATATACTTAACGAGCTACTCCCAGCAGATTATTTTGCCAAACTTTTATTTATTGAAAAACAGCTAACACCATTGCAGAGTA
>JAADBR010000265.1:0-1245 GCA_009995705.1 Microcystis aeruginosa W13-11 | reverse complement strand
CCAATATCTCCCCCATGAGAGATTTAGACAAAAATACTTAAATAGCTGTAAGCCTTTCTATGACTGGGTTAGGTTAAATAAAAAATATTCAAAATAACCTGCTGGATGTGGGTTGTAAGGAGATTTTATATTTTTGGTACGGCGTTTATATTGATGGCGCTCCACATCGTAGCCAGATCAATGACTTCAGTAACTACGGCAGTTACGAACCATTCACCGATGATGATGGCCACCAGATTGATCGCGCCCAAACCCTTACAGTTCATCGGGGTTGATGCCAAGCGCTCTTAGTCTTTCTGCGAGTCGTTGGGCTTTTTGTTGCGCTTCCTCTTTCGCTAGACGTTCTTGCTGGGCGATCGCTTCTGCATTCATTGCCCTTTCCTCTGAGGTTAAATAGCGATTTCCCGATTGATCATACCAATACAGCCATTCTCGCACCCAAGCGATATGTTCTCCCTGCTCATATCCCAAGGCTGATTAGATTTCTGGCAACCAGACCCGATTATTTTCAGACTCTAAAAGCTCGTATTTCCCCGCTATCAGCTTATAAACCTCTAATCTCTCTCTATTTTTAAACCTTCCCCTTCTACCGCTCAAGGGATTGTAAATGGCGTAATAGAGAATGCCTAGGGTTTGATAATCCGCTAACTTTCCCTCATATTCCCCATTATATTTCTCAGAAATCACTTCCAGGTCCAATATCGGCATAATATAAGCTTCTTCCCAGAGAACATAGCTTAATCTTCCCCTTTCGCCCGTATCGTGTTTGACTCCAATGGCTAAAAATCCATCGGGTATGATCGCCGGTTCGTCGGGATTGTAATAAATTCCCATATCTACACCAAAATACCAATCATCCCGCTCCATCCAAATAAATGCTAATAAACTAAGTAATAGATTGGGAATGTCTTTCTGTAACCAGTTACCCACGGGTGTTTCGTCAGAACAGGGTAATTCTTCAGCAGTGGGAAGAAGGCGATTTTTATTGTAGGAAAGGTTAACCATAGCGATTGTTTTGACTAGGGAGATTACCAAGTATTCGGTTGAAAGTCGGCATCATTAATAATAGCCACCGTATCCCCGGAGGGTTTAATCACAAATAGACCTTTTTTATAAGCGTATCGATCGATCCCCTCGTTGATTTCAATTCCTGCCACTGCACCGTAGGCTCGATAGTTTTGATAATGGGGGAAAGCGATTTTAAAACGAGTCAATTTTTCGATAAATTCATCCACATCATCTTGA
>JAADBR010000264.1 GCA_009995705.1 Microcystis aeruginosa W13-11 | reverse complement strand
TTCTTACGTCGATAAAACTATCAGTTTTTCCCAACGTTCAGCTAACCACCTCTGTCCCTCTGTTATTGAGAGAAAACCTAAACCTCTGAAAAGATTCAATCCTATAGTTGCGAGAATTGACCAATTGCTGGCTGCTTGAAAATCACTTATCTGGCTTTTATCTTCCTCAAAAATTACATCTTTTACCCAATGTAACTGATTTTCTATTTTCCAATGTCCTCGAATAATTTTAGCAAATACTTGGGCGGATTCGGTTAGGCTACTGATATAGTAAGCTGTTTCTTCATAAGTTTTATCCCCGCGACTACCCCTTCTTTCTACTTTAATAATTCGGCGCAGATTTTCCAACCCTTGTCTTTCATTTTTCCTCACTTTAAAAACTTCTATTTTTCTTGATATTTTTCGACCATGACTATTATCTTGTTCAAGAAAGCAACTTGATGCCTTTGAGTAATTACTCAGGTCTTGTATTCGCTTATAAAGATTTTTCTGATTTCCTTTAACGGTGATAACATAATCATTTTTACTCTTGATTATTAAGCTGATTGTTTTTTTCTGACAGTGTAAAGCATCGCCAGTAAAAACTTTATTTTCGAGAGAGCAATCCTCAATTATAGCTTGACCTTCCTCGATTTCAGACCCTTTTTTGTTTTCGATTCTTTTTAAGTGTAATACCAGTCCACTTTCCTGACTAAACAATGAGACAAACATGATAAAATTTTGGTGAACATTGTTAGGATTCTCTAGGGTGTTTTTGAGACTTTTTCCATCTATGCCTAGCCAATTTATATCACTTCTTTGTCCATATTCTTCTAATGCCCATTCATTAAACATTTTTAACAAACTCTGCCATTCAACTCCCATCATTACCCTTCTAATTGTTGAATAGGATGGGACTCTTTCTGGAATTATGTTAAATTGTTGACTGAGCCTGTGCCGATTATTTTTAGCCAACTCTCCTAGCTCTCTATAACCTGAGTATCCTAGCATTGTTCCCAGTATTATTACTAATAATACTATCCATAAAGGGTGTCTTTTTCCTTTATCTTTCCGAAAGTCCTTGACTTGTTTCAGTTTTTCTATTAAGCTCAACATATATTTTAAAAGTTGGCGGTCACTTTTCATTTTACCTGGACAGTGATCGCTTTTACTTTTGATATTCTGATGGGAGAATGAAACAGCCCTACCCCCCACACGGAGTTTTTAATCAGTTTTACTAATCTCATAACTAAATGCCTCTTAAAAAATGT
>JAADBR010000263.1 GCA_009995705.1 Microcystis aeruginosa W13-11 | reverse complement strand
CGGGCTGAAATTCTTGCAGGTAAGTGTCGAGGATTTTTCCCAAAACGGGGTGGACGGGGATGGAACGGGTTCCTTTCTTTCCTTTGGTTGTCGCTTTTCTGAAGGTGATCGCCGCCCCCACATCGCTGACGGTCAGCTGCATCGCCTCCGATATCCTGCAGCCAGTATAAAAGTCGTTTAGCATGATACGCGATCGAACCTTAGTGCGATCGCGTTAAACTTTTCCTATTCCCCTTGAGTTGCTTGTCTAACCTGTTCGATATCTAATTCTAAAGCTTGTGCTATCTGTTCAAAGTTTAATCCTAATGCCAATAAACGAGGAATAGAGGCTAATTTTGCCGCTAATTCGCCTTCCTCTCTACCTTCCTCTCTACCTTGCTCTCTACCTTCTTCTAAAGCTTCCTGATACACTTTAGTTTGTTTTAAATCACTTAAACTAAACATCGCTTCTATCTCCTTTCTACTGACTTGGGGTAACTTATAAACCAAAATTGTCTCTATCAATTCTAAAAGTTCTTGCTGTTGTTTGACCTTAGGTAATTCTTGTCTAATCCGTGGAATTAATTGTTTTCCCTGCTCGATCGCTCTTGTGGTTGGTGCTATGATTAATTGTAACATCGATACTCCCAGGGATTCCACTTCCCCTAATTCCTCGAGATAAAAACGTAAAATCCTGCCTGAGTTGATTAACTCCCCATAACGAGCCGTCTCTACGCTTTCCACTGAACGCCGAGGATAAATAACCACTCCCTGCCAGTTGTTGCTTAAGTCCGTTTGGTGGAGATAGAGGAAGATTTCACTGAAGAAACGGGAATAAAACCTATTATCTTTCTGAAATTGTACTTCTAGGAAATAAATAGGCTGATTGGCTGTATCAGGCAAAAAGACTCCATCGAGACGAAAGGACAATTGTTTAACTTCCACCGAGGAGAATTGATAAGAATTGGCGGTTTCGGGGGGAAGGCTCAACAAATCAAAGAAACAAGCGGGAAATCTTTGTAAGAGTTGATAGAAAATACTGTCAGTTTTCACGCAATTAAACTCAAAAAGAGGCCTCTAGTTTAGCAGAAGTTTTTGATTGTGTTCTTCCGTAAGCTCCTGTTTTTGAGCAATTGGGTTGACGGAGTAACAGCTTTTTCTATAGAACCCATTTGGTATCCTTTATAATGTAGATGCCCTTGCTGAAAAGGTGACGCGAAAACCTTGTCCATTATAGGTTTCAGGGGAGAGAGTCTCTAGCCTGCGCGAGCGGC
>JAADBR010000262.1 GCA_009995705.1 Microcystis aeruginosa W13-11 | reverse complement strand
CAAGATTAACATCTACCTCCCCTCTGTGTCAACGGCACTGGCGGCTAAGATTTTCACCATGAAATCATTGTTCATGCCTGCCTTATACCGTTTCATCTTTAGGCTCATTTTTGAGGGTTCTCGCTTTAACAGATTCACACTTAAACGGCGCAACAGACCTAGGTTTTCCGCTCCATAGCCTAGACGAATCCGACTGGCATCTTCATTAAAGGTAACATCGAGTACCCAATGGAGACTATTTTCGATACTCCAATGCCCGCGAATCACCTCGGCGTGTTTTTGGGCATCGGCTGCTAAACTACTGATGAAGAAGCGAATTTCTGTCGTAGTTTTATTCCATAATTGGCGGACACTGCGAACCATGACTAGGGTGGTTAGGCCAGGCCAGAGACTCTGGCGATGCAGGGGCGGTAATTGAGACACTGGCACTACCCAAATTTGACGGGTTTCGAGCCGGTGATGCCCCGACTCCACCTTTTCGTGGTAGCTGTATTCAATCCCTTGCCAATCCCTGGCTATAGCTTGGTCAAACCAGCCTTCTACTTGTTGAAAGAGCTTGCCCTGATTGCCTTTAAGGGCTAGGACGTAATCTCCGTCCCCAGACTTGATTTGTTGGGCAATTTCAGTCTGGGTTCCCATGGCATCCAGGGTGACTATCGCTCCCTTGAGATTGAGCAATTGCAGCATCCGCGGCACGGCGGTAATTTCATTGGATTTACTATCGACTTTTTCTTGGGCTAAGACTAACCCATGTTCTGGATTAGTTCTATGTTCAATTTCTCGGTGATTTCCTCTATCACCCGCCAGGAATCCTGACTGTAATTGCTTGGGTTCTAGCATCCCTAGCACTCTGCCAAAGGTATCGTGGGAAGGTATGCCCTTCGGTAGGTCTAAAAATGTTTCCAACCAAGATTGCTTGGCTTGTCCGTAGGCTTCTATGGCGACAAACCCATCGGCACCAGCTAATAAGCTAAAACGCACTTAAACCACCTAAAATAGAAATAGTAACTTTAGAAAAGTCCTACTTATGCCAGCCAAAGATTTCCTAGATTTAGAAGAAAAGAAAAACTTACAAAAAGCTCTTAAAGAAGAAGAAAGAGCAGAAGTTAGGGAAAGAATTTTAATGTTTCTCTTGCTAAACGACGGAAAAACTCAACGAGAAATAGCAGAGTTTATTGGCTGTTCACTCAAAACAGTCGCCCATTGGTGTGTTCATGGCGATCCTAACAATTTAGAAAGTCTAGAAGATGGGAGAAAAAATGGAAATCATAAAAAAGCCACAGAGGAATATATTAATTTACTATTGAAAATAGTTGATGAAGACCCGAAGGAATTGGGATATGAATTCGGGAGATGGACAGCGGCAAGATTAGCAGAGCATCTAGAAAAGGAAACAGGAATTAAACTGAGTGGCTCGCAAGTGAGAAGAATATTGAGAAGAAAAAAGTATGTGTATATCTGGGCGAAATATAGTCTAGAAGATAAGCAAGATAAGGAATCAAGAAAAGCATTTAAAGAAAAATCAGATGAATATTTAAAGTTAGCCAAAGAAAAGCCAGAGTCAATCCAGGTATGGTTTTGGGACGGGGCTTTCAAGGTGGCGACGCAGGTTCGCCACACAGCCCCTCATGAGTGTGGATTTAGTTTGAGAGTAATAAGAAGGAGAGCTTGGACAAAAAAAGGAAAGCGAAAAAAAGTGAACGGTCAAAGAAAAAGAGGAAGAGTAAATGTGATGGGAGCCTTAAGACATAATGATAAAAAACGAGTCTGTTTTATGATCAAAAAAGGAAATTCAGAAACTTTCCATGAACAATTAAAGAAACTTCATGAAGAGATTCATCAAGAATGGATAAACTTGGGAAATCTGCCCGAAGATTTTCGAGAAAAGGGACCTAAGATTATCATTGCTAATCGAGAATTTGAAAATAAAGAAGAACTGGAAAAAGTAGTCAATCAGCTTTTAAATGAAGGGGGATTGATTATTAAATGGAGTAGAAAGCTTAAAAATAAGGGTAATGCT
>JAADBR010000261.1 GCA_009995705.1 Microcystis aeruginosa W13-11 | reverse complement strand
TAGAACTCTTGCAAATTAATTATATGTTATAATGATGGGTTAACTAATTTTCCCCAAAAAATTAGTTAATCAGTACATTCGTCCTGAATGAAAACTTGAAGTTTAACTTTTAACTCAAAACTCTTTAGAGCTGCTTTAATTTGGTTATCAAAACCTCTTTATTTAAGCGGCACAAACTATCTCAATTATAAAAATTGAGAATAAATTCTCCTTGACTTGATTAATCTTTAGGCAACTTTTAAGAAGCTGCTATACCTATCCCTAACTCACAGTTATAAATAGCCGCCAACAAGTTAACTCTTAAACCATATCTTCGACGACGATTCCGATATTTACAGGATAAGATTTTCAAGATTTTGAGTTTCCTATTTATAGGTTCAATGATAATCCTTTCTTTGGCTAAAGCCTTGTTATACTCTTTTTCTAACTCTGTTAATTTTCTATTTTTCGATTTCTTTTTCGGTGTATAACTATTACTATGGTATGCAGCTATTCCCTGATAACCACTGTCTTCTATGCTGGTAGTTAAAGGATGAAAACGAACTCGACTTTTTTTAAATAAACTAAAATCATGACCTCTACCTTTCCCACAAAAGACACAGATAATTTCCTCTGTATTTTGAGCAGCTACTAATTGGGATTTTAAAGTATGATAACCTCTTTTACCACCAAAAAAATCTTTCTGTTTCTTTTGGGGGCGTTCAATGGGAGTTTCCGTTACATCCATTACCGTTATGACCGGTATCTCTGCTTGATTGAGTAAAGCTTTTTTTCCTTTTAAACGGAAGTTTCCCGATTGTAAAAGCATTTTTTCCGTCTTATTTACAATCCGACATATAGTTGATTCTGATAGTTCCCAGCTTGTACCAATGTGAAAATATGTTCTATATTCTCGCCAATATTCTAACGTTACTAAAACTTGTTCTTCTATAGATAGTTTAGGTTTCGGTCCCCTTTTAGATGGTGAATTAGAGTCGGCTTCAACACTTTTTACTGATTCTACCATCTTTCTATATGTTTGTTTATACACACCGAAACGGCGTTTGAACTGTTCAGCTGATAAGTTTTGATAATCCATATTTTTGCTAATAAATATAGCAAAAGTATAGATGATTTCCTGACCTAAGATCACATTTTATTCTTTTTTCCACTTCAATCTAAGAATTGAGAAAAAAGCAAAACCTTATATTATACCATAAAAAAATTATGCAAGAGGTCTATTAAAAAAGAAGAAAAATTGCGGGTTTCGCGGGCGGGGGGATTCTCCTTCTTACCCTATGCTTGCCAGT
>JAADBR010000260.1 GCA_009995705.1 Microcystis aeruginosa W13-11 | reverse complement strand
CTAGACTGATATTTCAGTAAGCCAGACAGGAGCCAGAAAAAGATATTTATCAGAAAAGTCATGATCAAGCTAGAGGTTTAAAGACTGATTTGAGCCAATTATTTTTATTAATAAATATTTTACACAATTCATGCCAGGTAAGCAAGAGAGCTACGCCACTACTACCGAATCATTACCAGAACTTTTAGGGTTAGCCATTGTTTGGTTTCCTCCAGTGTTTTTTGTTAGGTTTTAGAAGTCGATACTAATAACGAAAACCGCCAAAAGAGGACATTTTCAGATAGCCATAGTTAGGGTATTGAAATTGTGCCGGATCGTTGTAGTTAGTCCCATGAACTAACTTAACCAAGATAGATACCAAGTCAGCATTACGCTTTACAAATTTACGAAATGACCGTTTAAACTTCTGTGTTGCAATAATCTCTTTCATTCATCTTCTGTTAATAGGGGTTTTAATTCATTAATAATATCTTCTAAGGGTTGCGGTTTTAATTCTCCTCTTTGAAAAGCTTCCCTCGCTTCTTTAGCATTTTGGGCTATTTCGTCTCGATGGGATTCTATCATTTGATTTTTGACAATTTCTATTAACATTTCCCTCTGTTCAATAGGTAGTTCATTAACTGTCATAAGAGCTTGTTCTCATGTCATCATAATTTATTCTCTCTTGATTGTTGTAATAGGTTTAATGGTAGCTGTAATCTTGGTATTTCCTGTCGTCAAAAAATGGGTAATTCTAAAGTTTGTAGGGGTTCTAATTCATGATTATTTGATTCTCTTTTCTTTTGGTTTTCATCATGGTAAATCCTCCATTATTGTTATTGATTCCAGTCATACTACCTCTTTTCTGCCAAATCAATAGTTTTTAAGTGAATTTGTGTTAAGTCTTTGTTAAAATCATTTTCTCTGGGAGAAAAACCTAATTTGAGTCCTAGAATAGTTGGGAGGTTAGTCATTAGTAATTTTCTCAGCTATTTGTAATAGTTTTGGCAAGGGCAAAGGTTTATTTTCTTCGGTATAAATATCTACCAAATCTTCTAAAACTTCTTGGGCATTATCAATGGCTTCTTGATAGGTGTTGCCGTGAGTGCGAGCGTATTTTCCCCATTCGGGTAAACTGGCAATATAGGCATTATCTTCTTCAGACCAAAGAATTAAAATGCTATATTTCATGATTAATCATCTCCTTACTATTCCTAATTGCAAAACTTCTAAAACCTTGGCTAAATCACCGGCTAGTAAAGCATCTTTATCTAACCATAGTCCAGGGAATATCTGGGAACAAATTATCCCTTCTGAGTTCG
>JAADBR010000259.1 GCA_009995705.1 Microcystis aeruginosa W13-11 | reverse complement strand
AAGCCTCCTGTAAGATAGAATTAGATAAACTCATTGCCTCACGGTTTATGCTCTTTTTTAAAGATCAGTCCCAAGAATGGCAAAAATGTCTAACTCAATCTTTAGCTTTTTTTCAGCAAGTGGAGAACCGAGTTGGTGTTCAATTAGATTATTCCTTATTACAGAAAATTTTAGGACATAACTTTGACTTTAGCAAACTAACAGTTCTTAGTATGTGGGTAGGTACTACTCAAAAAGAATTAGAAAAAACGAGAATTGAGAATATTCGGCTTTATTATTACAAATCTTTCAAGATGGAGTAAATTTTATGTTGATGATAGAAGTAAATGAATTAAAACAACTCTATGACGTTGATGATGATCAATGGCTGGAAAAAACTATTAACTTACTGAAAAATCATCAATTCCCACAGCTAGATTTAGATAATTTAATTGAGGAGTTAGAGGATTTGGGTAGAGAGAAGAAAAATGCTGTCGCTAGTCTGTTAGATCAAATTATTCGTCATTTGCTGTTACTACAATACTGGACAACTGAAGCCGAATATAATGCCGTTCACTGGCAAGAACAAATCTATAACTTTCGTACTCAACTGAGACGAACAATCACGACTAATCTCCGCAAGTATTTAGAAGATGAATTAACCTCTATCTATCAAGATGCGCTAGGTTTTGTTAGAATTAAAACAACTAATTCAGTAACTTTTCCTAATGAATGCCCCTACTCCCTAGAACAATTACTTGATCGTTCTTGGTTGCCATAAAGGTCAATTAAATAACAAAAAGAGATGAGAAATTATGTTAACCACAAAACCCCGCTTTCAAACCTTTGCCGAATATCTACAATATGAGGATAATTCGGAGGAATCTTATGAATTATTTAACGGAGAATTGGTAGAAATGCCGCCAGAATCAGGACTTAACTTTGAAATCGCTAACTTTCTTTTTCTCAAATTTGCTTCCCTTGTTGGACATCGGAGAGTGAGAGGACATGGTTTAGAATTAGAAGTAAGAGGCGAACCGAAAAACCGTTACCCTGACTTAACCATTATTCGAGAAGAACATATTCAATTACTCTCCCAGAGAAATACGATTCTTCTTACCATGGCACCCCCCTTATTAGTCCTTGAAGTGGTTAGTCCGGGGGAAATCCAAAGAGAGAGAGATTACATCGCTAAAAGAAGCCAATATCAAGATTGTGGGATTCCCGAATACTGGATAGTTGATCCTCAAACTCAAACCATTTTAGTCTTAGAATTAAGAGGAGATACTTATACAGAAATTGGTAATTTTCGCAATGATGACTTAGTAAAATCTTCTGTA
>JAADBR010000258.1 GCA_009995705.1 Microcystis aeruginosa W13-11 | reverse complement strand
CCGATTACTGCCGAAACCCAGATCAAATAGGCGATCTAGCTCGATTTGAGAGAGGATTTTGGCTTGCCCGTTACCGTTAACTTTCACAATACTCTTGTTCTACTCGTCAAAAGAGAAATATCGTCTAGTATAATACCGCCAGTCGTTCGGAAGTCTTTTTCTTTAAAATAATTCTTTGGGCAGTTAGTTATGTTATAACATTTGTCATAACGTAATTACGGAAGGTCATCGGTTATGACAAGTCTAACGCTCCGAAAAATCGGCAATTCCATAGGTGTGATCTTACCGAAAGAGGTTTTATCCCGACTGAACGTAGAGGAAGGAGATCAGATTTATATCACGGAATCGCCAGACGGATACAGAATTTCTGGCTTTGATCCCGATTTTGAAGAAACCATGAAAGCTTTTGAAGATACTTACTCTCAGTACCGCAACGCCTTTAAGGAACTCGCCAAATAATGATCGAGGAACCGAAATGGTTATCGAGTGATGCGGTTCGGGTGATTCAGGAAACTTTAATCGCTCGAACTGGGGGGACTCCTGGAGTTTTAAACCCAACCCTGTTGGAATCCACTGTCAATAAGCCAAAATTCTTTTTTCAGTACGAACCTGAATCATCGATTTTTAAGTTAGCGGCGGCCTATGGCTACGGTTTTGTCAAAAATCATTGCTTCTGCGATGGTAATAAACGTATAGCTCTGGCCACCGTTTCAATTTTTTTGCGAAAGAACGGCTATCGCTTGAACGCCGGTGAAGCAGAAACAGTCACTTTCTTTCTCGGTCTTGCGGGCGCTCTCGAAACCTATGAGGAGGGTTTCGCCAGATTGACCGATTGGATCGAACAATATGCGATCGAACTGGAAGATTAACCACAAAGACTGTTCTAACGCCTCTAATCTAACGTTTTTAAACTCTTATCCCGTAAGGGAACTGAAAATATGTCGGAAAATATGGCTAATTCGCTCTCATCGAGTCAAATACCTTTAAATTTATTCGTTGCGGGCCGCGACGATCGAAGGAAAAGAGCCACCCAAATGAGCAAGGATTTCCTGCGCGCGTGGAAAGCTAGGATCGCAGACTACCAGCAGCAGGTAAGAGAGGGAAAGACTGCGATCGAGCAGCCGACTTTATTTGATCTGCCTAAAACCACATGGCACACCGCCGACGAGATCGATCCTTTTTCTTTACCCCGCCATCCCTCAGACTTATACCGTCGCCCCGACATCGAAGACGATTCCAATCAAGGCTGTCTCTATTTTCAGATCGATCATGCCAGTAACATCGTACTGTATGTCGGAGAGACGAAATTAAGCGCCCGCCAGCGTTGGCTG
>JAADBR010000257.1 GCA_009995705.1 Microcystis aeruginosa W13-11 | reverse complement strand
TAATGAATAAATTAGCATTATTTTTAGCTTTTCTGACAAGCTAAGTCTTTTTTTTATGCGTTCTAATTATCAGACTAGACTTTACAGTCTGATTTTTTAGTCTAAACTCCAGTTGGGAAGATAGAAAACTAATTGGTTTTTATAATCGTCGAGGAAGAGGGAGAAAACCTAAATTGACAGAAGCGCAAAGCCAACAAGTTATTGACTGGGTAAAAGAAGAACCGAAAAGCTTAAAAAAAATCCAGATCAAAATTGTAGAAGAATGGAAATTAACTGTAAGCAAAGACACGATAAAAAGACTGATAAAAAAAATCAACATGAGGTGGAAAAGGGTGAGAAGAGGGGTCGCCAAAACCCCTGATGAGTGGGAGCTTGAGGTCAAACTACCTATTTTAGAAGAACTCAAAAAACAGGAAAAAAGAGGAGAGATTGAGATAGGATATTTGGATGAAATGGGATGGGATTCAAAGCCTTGTATTCCTTACGCTTGGCAAGAAGAAAAAACCACAATAAAGTTACCACCAATTGAAGGTAAAAGACTAAATATTTTAGGAATAATGAAACGAGATAATCAATTATTTTATGAGACACAGGTCGGAACGGTTACTAGCGAGATAGTTATCAATTTTCTGGATAAATATTGCCAAAATATACAAAAAAAACTGTCATAATAATTGACCAAGCTTCCATTCATACCAGCGATGCATTTATGGAGAAACTTGAGGAATGGGAAAAGAAAAACTTGAAAATATTTTGGTTGCCCACTTATTCACCTCATTTAAATTTAATTGAAATATTAGGTCGATTTTTAAAATATGAATGGATTGAATTTAGCGCCTATAAAGACCGAAAGAGCCTCCTCGCTTACGTTAAAAAAGTGCTGGACAATTTTGGAGGCGAGTATGTAATTAATTTTGCCTAGGTACTTACAAGATCAATTAATTCGTCAAGAATAGCGACCAATTTTTGATATTCTGTTTCATTGTGAGGAACAAAAAGATTATTTTCCAGATTAGACCAAGCTTTAACTGTTTGATTTAAGTTAGTTGTCAGCATCTCTTATTCCTTCCATCTGATTCAACCAATTATCTAAATCCGTCAAAGTTTCAAAGTCTAATAAAGCGAGTCCTAAGTCTTCTAATCGCTCTACAGGAAGGCTACGGATGGTTTCTTCTAGATTCTGGGATATTTCCCCGAAACGTCGTTGAAGTTGACGGAGGACTAACTTTAATGCTTCCTGTTTTACCCCCTCTTGAACCGCTTGTTCCCTATCCTGTTGGTAAAGTGGAGCTAAACGCATAATAAACTCCCTATCCTCCTGTGTTTTTTTCGATAACGCTTCTAAATTTCTACTCAAATTA
>JAADBR010000256.1 GCA_009995705.1 Microcystis aeruginosa W13-11 | reverse complement strand
CCCTCTTTTGTCAGAGAAGGAGAGTTAGAATAGAGATAAAAGCCCTCAAAGCGAGAGGTGGTCTATGGTTAAGCCACGTCCCGAGCAAAAAACGGTCACGATAGTAGATGAATACTGCTCGCTGTATCGAGACCTATTTCCAGAAGTGAGAAGTTACGAGTATTTCAAATACCTACATATCGGTCTGATTTCAGGAATAAAAAGAAAGACCTTGCCAGCGATAGCTCGAGAGGTAGGATTAGAAAATGAACAGGGTTTACACCATTTTCTAACGAGTTCACCTTGGTTAGTGAAAGAGCTAAAAGAAAGAAGATTGAAAGTAATATTATCGGCATTAGAGGGAAGAGAAATTACCGTAATAATCGACGAAACGGGAGATAAGAAGAAAGGAAAAACGACGGATTACGTGAAAAGACAATACATCGGGAATATCGGAAAAGTCGAGAACGGGATTGTCAGCGTCAATGCCTATGGACTAATAGAAGGAATGACGTTCCCGTTAACCAGCGAGGTCTACAAGCCCAAAGAAAGATTAAAAGAAGGGGATACCTATAAAAGCAAACCATCGATTGCGGCGGGGATGGTGAAAGAGCTAGGGTCGAAAGGGTTTAAAATCAAGCGAGTATTAGCGGACAGCGAGTACGGGGAAAGCGGGAGTAATTTCTTGAGTATCCTCGAAGAGTTAGGAATAGAATACGCGGTGGCGATTCGGAGCAACCACTCGGTATTAATGGCTCCGGGGCAGAGAGTCCGAAGAAATCGATGGCATAGGTTCGACCGAATTCATAGTGATGGGAAGAGAGAAAAACGGTATATTCGAGAGATAATATTTGGAAAAAGAAGGAAGGTAAGATATTGGGAGATCACAACGGATAAAGAGACGATACCGGAGGAAACAACTTGGTATGTCCTGACAAAAATCGAGGGGATAAGCGTTGAGGAAGTGGGAAATATTTACGGGGAGAGAACGTGGGTGGAGTACGGTTTCCGGCAGAGTAAAAGCGAGTTAGGATGGTCGGATTATCGTCTAACCGATTATCAGGACATCGAAAAATGGTGGGAGCTAGTCATGAGCGTATACCTAATGGTTAGCCTTCAAGGGTCAGTTTTCCAAAGTCAAGGTCAAAAGGAAAATCGGTCATCCAACCAGAAAACCGCCAGAGAAATCGCAGGAACTCATCCTTGGTGGTCTGTAGGGAAAGGATGGAAAGATAACTTAAATAATATTCGATTGTTTATCGAGACTTTCGGTTACTTGAATCGTTTAAAAGCTTGGCTCTGTGTTTTCTTTACCCCTAGACTAATTCACTGCTTTTCTTTTCTATATACCCAACTTAATCGATTGATAAATTCGCTATTAGAATCCGTTTTTCCCTGCCATTTCTGT
>JAADBR010000255.1 GCA_009995705.1 Microcystis aeruginosa W13-11 | reverse complement strand
ATGAATAAATTAGCATTATTTTTAGCTTTTCTGACAAGCTAAGTCTTTTTTTTATGCGTTCTAATTATCAGACTAGACTTTACAGTCTGATTTTTTAGTCTAAACTCCAGTTAATTACTTTAAGGTTAAATCCAGCGAAAATGCAATTAATTTCTGGATTTATTGATACTTATCTCAATCTAAATCCGGTCGAAGAGATAAAATTTCAAGAAGAGATTAGCACATTTAGTCAACCCGTACAGGAGGGAGTTATGCAAATTACCACCAGTTGGATGTGTCAAGGTATCGAACAAGGTATCGAACGCGAAAAGACATTGATTCTTCGCCAAATTAAACGAAAGTTAGGGGAGATTAATCCTCCATTGGAAACTAAAATCATGCAGTTAAGTATTGATGCTGTCGAAGTATTAGGATAAGCTTTATTCGATTTCTCTACGGTTGAAGATTTAATCAATTGGTTAAATACTTTAACTGCTTAGTTCTTATGTTAGCGCTCGCCTTCTGACAACAACCCACTAAAATTGCAGGGTAAGCTCATCTAATTTGGTATAAATTGTACTTGACAAAGATTTCTGAATAGGGTAATCAAATCGCCATAGCACCGTCCCGCACTGCCAGTACCCAGACTTAGCCGCTGCTACCTCTGTATAATTTATAATTAGCCTTAGTCTCACTGTTGTTGATGAAAATTAATGAGGAAATAGCTCATGGGTAAAGGTTTTGCTCCCGTTCTCCCCACCGGAAATAAAGCTCAACTAAAACCTGAGCTTCCTTTAACATCAATAAATGAAATTCAAGCTAGTTTATTGACTTATCTTCAAGATATTCCTGACCCAAGAGTGTCCCGAACCCAAAAACATTTATTGACCGATATTTTAGTCATTGCTATTTTAGCAGTTATAGCAGGAGCCAAAGGTTGGGAAGACATGGAAAATTATGGACTCAGTAAGCAGTCTTGGTTATCTGAGTTTTTAGAATTACCTAATGGCATTCCTTCTGATGACACTTTTCGGCGGGTTTTTGAACGGATTAACCCGGAAGTTTTGGCCAAAGTTTTGTCTCAATGGCTGCCCCATTTAATCGGTTCTCTTTCGGGGGAAATAGTTCCCATAGACGGGAAAAGTCTCAGAGGTTCTTACGACCGTAATCAAGGAATTAAAGCCTTGCATTTAGTGACGGCTTGGGCGGGGGAGCAGAAATTAGTTTTAGGACAAGTCAAGGTGGAAGATAAATCCAATGAGATTAACGCTATTCCCGCTTTATTAGAACTATTAGACCTTCAAGGGGCAATTATCACCCTAGATGCTATGGGAACTCAAACGGCGATTATTAATCATATTCAAGCCAAAAAAGCTGACTACGTTGTCGCCCTTAAAGCTAATCATCCGACTCTTTATACTCAGGTCAAAAACTGGTTTGAGCAAGCTCAAGCACATCAATTTGATGGTATTCAATTTAGTTATGATTACCGCCGCTCAAAAGGTCATCATCGCCTCGAAAAACGTTGGTGTTGGGCTGTACCTTTAGAAGCTTTCGGCGGTCTTTATCAACAGGCTCAATGGCAAGGACTTCAAAGTATTATCATGGTTAAACGAGTTCGTCATCTTTGGAATAAAACCACTTGTGAAGTCCAATTTTATCTCAGTTCTCTCCCTGCTGATGCTCAAAAAATAGGTAATGCTATTCGTAAACATTGGGGCATTGAAAATCAGGCTCATTGGATTTTAGATGTTACTTTTAATGAGGATCAATGTCGGATTCGCTCTGGTCACAGCCCTCGTAATTTTGCCTTCTTGAGACGAGTAGCACTTAACGCTCTTAACCAGGAATCCACTTACCGACGTAGTCTGGCACAAAAAAGTAAACGGGCGGCCATGGATAATAACTATATGATGGCTGTGCTGAAAGCCTTTTGTCAAGCCTAATTGAGATGCTCTTACCCTG
>JAADBR010000254.1 GCA_009995705.1 Microcystis aeruginosa W13-11 | reverse complement strand
TCTGTAATGGTTAATTCTTTAAAAGGGGTTTCTAGTCGCAGGTATGGACAAGCTGGCTATCCTAAACCCTATGGGAAAGATGCTCTTTGGTCTCCTAGTTATTTTGTTTCTTCTGTAGGAGGTGCGCCATTGGAAGTTCTTAGGTGCTATATTAAAGATCAAGAAAAGCCGTCGTAAAACGACGGGGTTTTAACCCAAATTTTCGATAAAACGGGAATGAGTGCCGAAGCGATCGCTAAGGAGTATCCTCAATTAAGTCTGGCTCAAATTTATAGCGCTCTAGCGTATTATCACGCGAATAAAGAACAGATAGAGGCCGATATCGATGCTTACCGAGCCGATTGTGAAGACTGGGAATCCCGATATCGAGCCGGTGAATTGTAATGAGTCAAATCCGTCTAGTCGTTCGGCTCTCTTGGATATTGGATGAAAAACGTTCATTATGTCACATTCTGGGCGCAAGCAGTTCGATAGATAAAAGGGCATCCTCGAAAGGGGTGCTTTTTTGTTGGTGTATAATGGCGATATATTCTGAAGGATTGAGGAATAACCGATGAGTCATGCCAGACAAAGTTTGTCATCTATCTATGAAGAAGATTATCAGCAATGGTTAGATAAGACAGTTTTATTGTTAAAAAATCGTCAAGTTGATAGTTTAGATTATGAGCATTTGATTGAGGAGTTAGAAGCTTTGGGAAGAGAACAAAAAAATACGGTTGAGAGTTTAGTAATTCAAGTAATACAACATCTTTTATTCTATCAGTATTGGTCAAGCGAAAGAGAAGATAACGAGCGACATTGGCGAGGTGAATTAATTGGTTTTCGGACTCAATTAGAATTAAGATTAACGACCAATCTCAGAAACCATTTATCTAATCGTCTCGATTATCTTTATGGTAAAGCCAGAAAAATGGCAGAGGTGAAAACGGATTTAAAATTACCCTCAGAGAATCCTTATACCTTAGCTGATATTTTAGACGAAGATTGGCTTCCTGAAATTATTTAAATAATTCTTCAGATAATTTTAGCTAGGATGGAACCTAGTTTTTTAAGATAATTATTAATTTAAAATCTTCACTTTTTGGATGCTTAGATTCTTGAGCCTATTCTAATTCATCTGTAGAGATTTAAGAGAATATAATCACCACAAAATAAACCCGATTGCTTGGTAAATAATCGCATTTTATCACAATTTCTGCTAATTCGTTGACCCCATATTTTCCTTGAAAAGCCTCTAAAGTAGCTTGTCCTAAAGCTAAATCATAAGCGTCTTTTCAGGTCTATCGCAATTCTTCATCTGTTAAATAATACCGTAAGGATTCAGGTGTCTCAAAGAAAATTAAGGCTTTCAGCGTTTCTTAATGAGAATGAGCATTTGTCCATAATTCCCCTAAATGCTTACACAGCAAGGGGTTGACTGCTTTTTGTATGACCTGAATCCTTACATAATACCCTGCCGTTTTACGCTGTTTATTGCTTCTTTGAATCTGTTTAAGCTAAGACGTATTTTAACCCAGCTTAATTAATTTATTCAGAGAGGAATCGTCGGATTAAATCTTCCCGTGAAGACTCCAATAATAAACGACTAGACTCCATCGGTGATAACTTAAGCAACTCATCAATAACTTTTATCAAAGACTCATCCAATTCTTCAAACCTCACTCGCATTAAATTTTCAATAATTTGTCGTTGTCCTTGTTGAAGTCCTTGTTGAAGTCCTTGTTGAAGTCCTTCCCGTTTAGTCGCCTCTTTCCACTCTAAATAAGATTGAGATAAAGCCATAAATACCTCCCTATCTTCTGATTCTAAAAGATTGT
>JAADBR010000253.1 GCA_009995705.1 Microcystis aeruginosa W13-11 | reverse complement strand
ACTTTAAGGTTAAATCCTGCGAAAATGCAATTAATTTCTGGATTTATTGATACTTATCTCAATCTAAATCCGGTGGAAGAGATACAATTTCAAGAAGAGATTAGCACATTTAGTGGACCCGTACAGGAGGGAGTTATGCAAATTACCACCAGTTGGATGCGTCAAGGTATCGAACAAGGTATTGAACAAGGTATCGAACAAGGTATTGAACGCGAAAAGACATTGATTCTTCGCCTACTTAAACGCAAGTTAGGGGAGATTAATCCTTCATTGGAAACTAAAATTATGGAGTTAAGTATTGATGATGTCGAAGTATTAGGAGAAGCTTTATTCGATTTCTCTACAGTTGAAGATTTAATCAATTGGTTAAATACTTTAACAGATTAGCTCTTCCGTTAGTGATCGCCTTCTGACAACAACCCACTAAAATTGTCATAATGAAACAAACAACCGCCAATTATGATGAACCCTGGAAAGAAGCATTAACCGAGTATTTTGAGGCATTTTTACACTTCTTCTTTCCTGAAGTTCACCAACTAATTGATTGGACAAAAACACCCGAATCCCTAGAAAAAGAACTAAAACGGATTACCGCTTCAGCAAAGACAAAAAAACGTTTCGCTGACAAACTCTATAAAGTTTGGTTACTCAGGGGTGAAGAAGTCTGGATTTTAATTCATATTGAAATTCAAAGTCAATACGAAGAAAATTTCCCTCAGAGGATGTATATTTATAACTATCGTGCCTTTGATTTGTATCAGAAACCGGTTATCAGTCTCGCTATATTAGGAGATGAACGAGTAAATTGGCGACCAGATTCCTATAATTATACTATCGCTGGTTGTGAAGTCACCCTGAAATTCCCAACGGTTAAATTACTGGACTATGAGGAAAGATGGTCAGAACTAGAAGCAAGTAGCAATCCCTTTGCTATAATAGTCATGGCACACCTGAAAACAAAAGCGACTACCGAGAAGCTGCCAGAACGGGAACAGTGGAAATGGAAGTTAATCAGAGGATTATATGAAAAGGAGTTCGAGAGGGAACAAATAATTAAATTATTTGAAATCATCGACACAATGATGACTTTATCAACTAAATTACAGGAAAGTTTAGAGAGTAAAATTAAACAATTTGAGGAGGAAAGAACCATGCCTTTAATGAGTAATATGGAGTTACGAGGAAGGAAAATTGCATAAAAACAGTTTTAACCGTGCGGTTTGGACAGATTTCTTCAGAAATTGAAGAGATAATCGGCAAAATGACTAACCCTACTATCTTAGAAGAGCTACTAAAATTAGCAGCTACTGCTCATTCTCTCGCAGAATTTAAGCAGTCTTTGGCAAAAATCAACATCTAGAAAACGGGTTTCTTCTTGAGAAAACGGGTTTCTTTGAGAAACTATTTAGAAACCGGGTTTCTTTGAGAACCTATTTAGAAACCGGGTTTCTTTGAGAAACCCGGTTTCTTGTCTTTGAGAAACCCGTTTTCTTGTAATAAATGTTAATTTTTGTTATAGCACCCTTGAAAAATTGGGGATTGTTGGGCTAAAACTGTTAGCAATAAACCTCCGCAGTTAATGTCATGACTCCCTCTCTTTTGCCGATTATTCCTGCTGTTGACGATGTTTTGTTTAATTTTGCTCAATCTGATGGCTTTTTGGCGAATTTAGAAACTGCTTTTGGCACAAGTTATGATGTGGTTAAGGCGACAGAACTCAATGAGAAAACGGTTAGCTGAATATCAGTGAAAGCTTTGCTAGAAAAGGTTTAGGTTTTTTGGTCAACAAAAGTGCCAGAAACAAACTGAGAGTAGTTCACACTCTTATTTAACGGTTGTGGGTAATATCTATCCCGGGAAAAACTACGGGGTGAGCGATATCGGTCTTCGGGTATTTAAACGAATCCCGCACGGCCTGTCGCTCCAGGAGCGTGCGAGCCGGTAATCGGTAGAGCGCCCCGTGGTTTTGTCCTTAACGGTGAAAGTGATCGAGCCATCTGACGACTGTTCGATACCGGCCGGTCCCTCTAGAAAAGCCCCCTCTCGAACGGTAGCGACCGGTTTGAAAGCGCCTTGTATTTCCACAAAAAGGGACTGACGGGTAATTCCCCACAACGGCTCTTTATCCACTTTTTGAAACAAACTCAACCAACTTCCGGCGAGTGTGTTGGGAACAGAGATACCTATCACCAGTGGCCCTGCTTTGATTTCCCTCAGAAAAGGATCGCGGAAACCACCAGCGTTAGTCACGAAAGTTCTCCCGGAGTGAGTGCTGTGGATGTACCACCCAGTTATATCGTTCCGACTCCGCGCACTTTCTCCTGAAAGTATGGTAGTGACAGTAATCCCATCGTAAAAGAACAACTCATCTTTTATCCCTCTGAGCAAAATACCTCGTAATCGCGGGACATCGTAAACGGGGTGAACGAGACTAGCCCCCCGTGCGATCGCGACCATCTCTTTCCCTTCTCCAGCAATGATCTCGAAGGTGGTAAGGGATGATCGTCCCCAAAATGTAGCGCGATGACCCGTGATAAATACGCGATCCAACGCGCGGCTGTAAACTCCCTGAGCGAGGAGACAGTTACCCCAGAAACGATGCCAAAACGAGCAGGGTCGCTCGTAGAGTTCGGGAAGTGCCTTCGGTGTGCCAAGGGTAGGGGGATTGGCGTTTAGATCGAGCCGGGCTATATA
>JAADBR010000252.1 GCA_009995705.1 Microcystis aeruginosa W13-11 | reverse complement strand
TTAATGCTATATATTCTCATTAACCCTTTTAACCTTTGAATTAATTTTAGTTATTATGTACTACTTTAATGGCTTTTTTGATCTGTGACAGTTGAGGGTGCGGAATGTGGGTTTCAAGTGTTAGATTAAAGATCAAAAGTCGGGGATTTATGTAAATCTTTGATTTTGATTCTCAGAGTTTAAGAAAATCCCCGACTTTTTTAATCACTTCGCTCAAAAGCTTCTCCCGCGTGCCAGGTAACAGAAAGCCCTGAATTACAAGGGTTGTACGTCAATTCGTTGATGCGAATCGCGCACCCTGGCAAGCAGAAAAAGACTTTTGACATGATTTGAAGTTCGTGCTAGGATCGGGAGCATTACTCCGCGTCGTCTCCCGCAAAAGGATTTATTACCCCACCTATAATTGCCATTGCCCATTTGGGGGCGATCGCATTGCCATCACGAGAGACGGTAGCGGCATTTTCCCGGTAGAGTTTCATTTAAAGATTAATCGATTAATCATACATGGTATCTCTATGTAAGGACTCATCTGGTAAGTTGGCGCTTTGTGAAGGGAAAGTTTGGACAAAGGCTAACCATTTCTGAACTCTTTCCTGTGGGGTTAATTGTTGATCTTGTTCAGCACTTTGTTCAATTACGTTTTGTAAATTTTTGTCTAAATTATTACTGAGACAAATTGTCTTATCTATAGAAGAAGTAGGTTTTTGAACACGAGACATTGAAACTAACTTAACCATTGGTTCATTGTTCTGAGTAATTATAATCTCTTCCCCACTTGAAGCAATTTCAAGGAGTTTTTTTATTTGCAGTAAGGCTTGATTGATGTCAATAGTTTCCATTGTTTATGGGATTAATAATGAGGTTCTAGGCAAATATTTTGTCAAGAAAAAGTAAAGTTTGGGAATCACACTTTCTCCCTAAACAGTGATCGTACAACAATAAAAAGCGATCGCCTTAGCTAAGTCTTCTAGCACTCTTGAGCAAAGGAAAAAGGCAAGTGGGGAAAAAACCAACCTCTCCCCTGCTCCCCCTCTCCCTTGCTCCCCTGCTTGTCCCGCGTGCCAGGTATCGGAAAGCCCAGAATTAACAAGGGTTGTACGTCAATTCGTTGATGCGAATCGCGCGCCTTGGCAAGCAGAAAAAGACTTTTGACATGATTTGAAGTCCGATGCTCGAATGAGGGGGATTACTCCGCGTCGTCTCCCGCGAAAGGAATCTTCATCGCCCATCTCATTGGGGCGATCGCATTGCCATCACGAGAGACGGTAGCGGTATTTTCCCGTTGGACAGGAGCAGAGTTACGGGGTGTCAGTTTATAGTCAATAGTTTCTAGGTAAATTCTTGTTAAGAAAGAGTCAAGTTTGCGAATCACACTTTCTCTCTTTACAAAACGGCGATCGCATAACAATAAATGGCGATCGCCTTAGCCAAATCTTCTAGCACTCTTGAGCAAAGGAAAAAGGCAAGTGGGGAAAAAACCAACCTCTCCCCTGCTCCCCTGCTTCTCCCGCGAGTTCGTGCTAGGATTGGGAGCATTACTTCGCGTGGAAAATCCTCCAATAAATTTAAGGATGCAACGCCACCATGCTAGACATTACTCTTAACTGGAAACCTAACCCAGATACCCTAGCCAAACTGCTAACCCTTGCCGACCAGCAAAATAAACCCTTAGAGGCCTTGTTGGATGAAGCAATTCGGCAATACATTCAGCTTCAACAACAAGAACCCTTAAGCGTCAATGAAGACCCCATTGTTGGACTCTACTCCGGTTCACCGGATCTAGCTACCAACGCTGAAGACATCCTCGCAGCAGAAATACGACCCAAATCGGGATGGACAACCAATCCATGACCACCGTTACTGATACCGGATTTGTCGTTGCGCTTGCCAACCAAAGAGATAAACAGCATACCGCGGTAAAAGCCGTATATGCTCAACAACGCCACATCTATCTACCACAAACAGTACTGGCCGAAGTAGCCTATCTCATTGATCGAGATGCTGGTACGGTTCAGTTGCTCAAATTCCTGGAGTCACTACCGATTAGCCGCTTTAAAGTTATTGGCTTAATCCCTGAAGATATTGCCCGAACTGCTGCTATTCTCCGTCAGTATCAAGATAGCCGCATCGATTTTGTGGACGCTTCGGTAATGGCGATCGCCGAACGCTACAGACTCGACACCATTCTAACCCTAGATCATCGCGACTTTAGCATCTACCAACCAGCACACTGCTCTGCTTTCACACTTTTGCCTTAAGATCTCTCCCCTACTCCCCTGCTTCTCCCGCGTGCTAGGTAACAGAAAGTCCTGAATTAACAAGGGTTGTACGTCAATTCGTTGGGGCAAACCGCGCACCCTGGCAAGCAGAAAAAGACTCTTGACACTTTTTGAGGTGAGTGCTGGTGGAATCGTGAGGATTACTCCGCGTCGTCTCCCGCAAAAGGAAACGCCTCACTTGTCAAATCCCACGTGAACAGGGGGGCGATCGCATTGCCATCACGAGAGACGGTAGCGGCATTTTCCCGTTGGACGGGAGCAGAGTTACGTGGTGTCAGTTTCTTGGAGTCAATAGTTTCTAGGTAAATTCTTGTTAAGAAAGAGTCAAGTTTGCGAATCACACTTTCTCTCTTTACAAAACGGCGATCGCATAACAATAAATGGCGATCGCCTTAGCCAAGTCTTCTAGCACTCTTGAGCAAAGGAAAAAGGCAAGTGGGGAAAAAACCAACCTCTCCCCCGCTCCCTCTCTCCCCTACTCCCCTGCTTCTCCCACGTGCAAAAAAACAAACAACCTCTCCCCTACTTCCCATTTCAGGTAAGTGCTAGAATAAAGGGGACTGCTCCGCCTTGTCTTCCATAGTCTCCTGTCGTAACAAAACGGCGATTGATGATGATAAACTCTTTGCCACCGAAAAACAGCTTGAATAAATCCGTAGTAACTGTTTGCTCTTTGACAGATGATTCTGATGAAATAGCATACTGGTTAAACACAACTCCTGAAGAGAGACTAATTGCCTTAGAAACTATGAGACAAATTAACTATGGTTATGATGCAACTACCGCCAGACTTCAAAGATTTTTTGAAATTACTGAACTTAGAACAAGTTGAATACTTGCTAATTGGTGGTTATACAGTTAGTTATTATGGCTATCCCCGCGCCACAGCCGATATGGACGTTTGGATAGCAATTAATCTTGAGAACGCTATGAGAATGGTCGAGGTTTTAAAAGAATTTGGTTTTAATGTTATAGATTTATCTGCTGACCTAATTCTTACAAGAGAATAAAATTGTTCGCATGGGTCATCCCCCCTTGCGATTAGAGGTTTTAACGACAATCTCAGGGGTTGATTTTTCCGAGTGTTTTGAGCAGAGATTTGTTGCAAAAATAGACGACATTGATGTTAATTTGATTAGTCTAAGAGATTTAAAGTTAAAGAAAAAAGCCAGTGGAAGATTTAAGGATTTAAACGATTTAGAAAACCTGCCATAGCGGTATTTTCCCGTTGGACGGGACCAGAGTTACGGGGTGTCAGTTTCTTGGTTTTCATGGTGGAATTTCCTCCAATAGATTTTTTTTTCATACTGTAGCAACACTACCAATCCAAGTCAATAATTTTTTGGTAAATTTTTGTTTAAAAAAAGTAAAGTTCTTGAATCACACTTTCTCCCCTGTTCCCCCTCTCCCTTGCTCCCCTGCTTCTTCACCCCCCGAAGCAATCTCTTAAAAGTTTTAATTGTTCTGATTGGTAATAAATTGATGAACAATCTCAACTCTTATATTTAATTCCCGTGCAATTTGTTCTTCATTAAGTCCCAACCTAACCAGAAGAGGAATTGTTTCCAATTTCCCTTCAAGTTTTCCTTCAAGTTTTCCTTCAAGTTTCCCTTCAAGTTTTCCTTCAAGTTTCCCTTCAAGTTTTCCTTCAAGTTTCCCTTCAAGTTTTCCTTCTTCTTTAGCTTCTTGATAAAACTTGGTTTGTTTCCATTCCGTGAGATTAAACATAGCTTCTAACTCCTGGCGACTTTTCTGCGGAAATTTGTAGATAATAATCTTCTCGATTAACTCG
>JAADBR010000251.1 GCA_009995705.1 Microcystis aeruginosa W13-11 | reverse complement strand
AAATTAATTCAAAGGTTAAAAGGGTTAATGAGAATATATAGCATTAAAAGGGGTATGGAGCGAGAAAGAGAAAATTCAAGAGAAAAAAATAATTGTTCAGAAAACAAGAAATAATTGATTACAATAGAAGTAGTGGAGGAATCTGTTGTGAAATTAAAACCCCAAGAAATAGAAATTCAGAACATAGACCATCTAGGGATAGTGGCAGGAATAATAGACTCAATCGGAATAGTAGAAATAATCAACGAATTGATAGGAGTCGAAAAAGACGAAAAAGTAAATGCAGGTCAAGTAGTAAAAGCCATGATAATCAACGGGTTAGGATTTGTTTCCCAACCCTTATATATGTTTCCCGAATATTTTGAAACAATCGCCTGTGAACATCTAATAGGAACAGGAGTAAAACCAGAATATCTCAACGACGATAAATTGGGGAGAGTCATGGATAAACTATTTATAAAAGGATTAGATACAATATTTTTCATCATCGCGGTAAAAGCCGCCCAAAAATTTGGAGTATCACTATCAACATCACATCTAGACTCATCATCAATCCACGTACACGGGCAGTATAACACTAGCTTACCAGAAGTAATATTTGAGAATCAAAAAATAGGAAATAACCAAGAATTAGAAGAAATAGCAGTAAAATCACCAAAAGAAATAACCATCACTTATGGTTATTCTCGTGACCATCGGCCGGACTTAAAACAGTTCATCATAGAAATGATATGTTCAGGAGATGGAGACATCCCAATATTTTTGAAACTAGCATCAGGAAACCAAGCAGACTCATCATGTTTTGGTCAAATAGCAGTAGAATATCACAAACAATTAGAAGTTAATAGTCTCATTGTTGCTGACTCTGCCTTATATACAGAATCAAACCTGAAAATGATGTCAGATTTACAGTGGTTATGTCGAGTACCATTAAGCATAAAAGTAGCAAAATCATTAATATCAACAATACCAGAATCAGAATTTATTGATAGTACAATACCAGGATATAAATTAGGATCAAAAACCGAAAATTATGCAGGAATAGAACAAAGATGGTTAGTAGTACAAAGTCAAGAAAGAAGAGAATCAGACCTGCGTAAACTCACCCAAAAAATTACCAAAGCCGAATCAAAAGCGGTTCTTGATTTGAAAAAGTTATCACAAGAGAGATTTGCTTGTGAAGCAGATGCTATCAAGGCATTATCAAAATTATCAACCCAGTTCAAATATCACCAAATTAACGAAAGTAAGGTTAATCCAGCCAAATCTAATAAAAAAGATTCTCTAAATGAAATATCCTACCAAATATCAGCTACAGTCTGCCAGGATGAAAGTAAAATTAATACAGAATTGCTGAGTGCAGGACGTTTTATTATTGCTACGAATGTTTTAAATTCACAGGAACTTAGTGATGATTCTATGCTCAGGGAATATAAAGCTCAACAATCATGTGAACGGGGGTTTGGTTTTCTCAAAGACCCATTATTTTTTGCAGATAGTTTATGTCTCTTGGTTTATACATTGGCTCAACGTCAAATTAGAAATGCTCTGAAAGAGTCTAAATCAACAATTAAAAATCAATTAGGTAAAGCAACTAATTCCCCTACTTTACAGCAATTCTCATTTTGAAATAAATAGAGCATTAACCCCGATTTTGGCATGGGCAATATAGTACAAAGTAACTATTTTCGAGGGGATGCGATCGCTAAAAAAACAATTGGTTAGACAAATTAAGTATAAATACTCAAGCAATTAAAGGGGTTGGCTGAGAACGAACGGGGTTAATTCAGGAAGATAGTTCTGTTTTTAAAATAGGGAATTCAAGGGAAATAAAAATTTATAATTATTGTCAGCTAAGGTAAAATAGGTGAGTTAGAAATCCACCAGCACGTCAAATTATTCCAAGATGGCTCAAAAAACGGCAACCCTAGAAATTTCGGAATTAATGCAATTTTTACGTCAAGAATTACATGATTTACCCGATGAGAGGAAACCTGGAAATAATAGAAAATATGAGGTAGAAGATGCCGTGATGGCTGCATTTTCAGTCTTTTTTACTCAGTCGCCGTCTTTTTTAGACCATCAACGTTTAATGAAAAGCAATAAGGGAAAAGATAATGCTGAAAGTTTATTTTCAATTGAAAAAATTCCTGGGGATAATCAAATAAGAAATCTGTTAGATCCAGTGCCAGCCTCTAATGTCTCTAGGACTTTTCAAAAAGTCTATCAATGGTTAAAGGAAAAGGGAGTTTTGAAAAAGTTTCTC
>JAADBR010000250.1 GCA_009995705.1 Microcystis aeruginosa W13-11 | reverse complement strand
TATCCAGACACTGCCATCCGTCGGCGCGCCGTCATAGTTATCGTGCCAAGTATCGGCGCACCACTCCCGGACATTGCCGTGCATATCGTACAGTCCGAAAGCATTGGGGGGAAATTGTCCCACGGGAGTTGTTTCGCTTCGATATTCTCCGTTCGGTTCATCGGCGTAGGTATTACTGGCATTGTAGTTAGCCAATTCCCCCGTAATGGTTTCCCCAAAGTAAAACGGGGTGGTCGTTCCAGCACGACAAGCGTATTCCCATTCCGCTTCACTCGGTAGTCGGTATTCCCGAACCGTTAGTTTTGATAATCTCGCACAGAACTCGATCGCATCGTACCAGTTGACTTGTTCCACGGGATGGCGATCGCTATCGGGACGGTCTTTAAAATAGGCTGGTTTGAGATCAAGGTCTTGTTTAACTTTTAAATCCGTGCGAGAGGCGATCGCTTGCCACTGAGCTTGGGTGATGGGATATTTACCCATGAAGAAAGGTTGAATTGTTACTTTGTGTTGGGGTCTTTCCCTTCTAAATCCTTCCCAACCAAATTTTTTCACCAATCTTTCGATTTCCTCATCTTCCGTTCCCATCAGGAAAGTTCCCCCCGGAATGGCAACCATTTCTAGGGTGATGTCGTTGCCCAAATCTTGGCTGAAATATTGGGACTGTTTCGACTCTTTTTTGATTTGCTCACCCTTCGCATCTACTTGCACGATCTCAAAGTTAAATACTGATAACGGTGGAGTGACGATTACGGGTTGTTTCGTCCCTTCCGGTTCAAGCTTGAATTGATAGGTAATTGCTCTTTCTAGTTGCTCAAATCCGTCTTCTTCCCAATAATCAAGCCAGTGGAGGTCTCGCAGATTCAAGCCAACTTGTACAAGTCGCAGATCAGGAATTTCGCATTCTTCTAACCTCATGGGAATAAAAAAAATTGTCCCCGGTGGCATCTCTCCCAAGATATCAAGTGCAATCCTCAACTCCCGTTGGATGTATCCCTGTTTATTAGCCGATTTCGCTGACATACAGGCGAGAAAAATCTGACTAGCTTTAATCGCTTTCGGAATTTCATCTCGCCAAATTTGCCCCCCAATCAGGTCTTTTTTATCCAACCAAGGTTTATATCCCGCTTGCTTGAGGCGCTCATACAGTGCCAAAACTGCTGGTTTATCCCCAGTAGCGTGAGCTAGGAAAATTTGAATCTCTGACTTTTTCATAACTTTTTCTTATGACCACAAGTAGGGGAGAGCCAGATTAACTGGCAGAAAATCTCTAAATAGGGCTTGCTGAAAAAGTACGGGCGAAGCATTCGGATAGAAAATCTCCAGTTTCACCGATAGGTTATTGCCCGAATGCTTCGCCCCTACACCGACGCGGGCCGATGAAGACGCAAGGTTTTGAAGGACGATTCTCTCAAAATCTGGCACCTGTTTCAAGAGAAGAGCCACAAAACCCTTACCTTGCCTACATTTCACATTTATTCAGCCAACCCTAAATAAACCATTTAATTAATTATTACTCATTCTTAATTCTCCTGTCTCGGAGTCTCCTGTCTCCTAACCCCACCAACAAACTTTTTCAGCAAACCCTAGTTAATTATTTTTA
>JAADBR010000249.1 GCA_009995705.1 Microcystis aeruginosa W13-11 | reverse complement strand
TAAATTAGATTTGAGCAGAGTTACTAGAGGCATCTTGACAATGCCCATCAGAATTAGATTTTGGTCTAATTCTGTGCTAGAATCTGCGTCGCTTTAGCGCGCAGAGTGTCAAAGCATCAATTTGGAGATCTAAACATGGGTACGGCTACATTTATTCAAGATGAAACTGAATTTGATTCCCTGTTAAAGAGTGAATCACTGTTGGTGGTAGATTGCACAGCAACCTGGTGTGGACCTTGCAAACTGGTGGCACCGTTGATCGATCGATTGGCCGATGACTATCGCGATCGCGCCAAAGTCTTCAAACTTGACCTAGACAGTAACAAACCCGTGGCCAAACGCTTTGGGATTAGAAGTATTCCGGCTGTCATGGTATTTAAACGGGGGGAATTGATAGAAACATTAGTTGGGGTTAAACCCTATGAAGAATTTACGGCAGCCGTAGAACGACAATTATAGTCTTCCACCACGAACAAACACTCTGGGCAAACCTCCGACGTTGACCCTTTCCTTCTCACACCACTATTTAATTTTGAGGTATGGCGATGAACAAGCTTATAGAAATTCGGTGTCCCAACTGTGGCAGCGTAGCTCAACGCCTCTTGAGCGATCGCCTACCCGCAGGATATAAGTGTCCAGCCCAACAGGTTGCTCAGACGGAATGCCCAGTGTGTGATTATTTCATCGCCATGTGTTGGCAAAACGGTGCTGTGCTGGAGGCCTATGCTCCAGGCATTCAGGGGAACACAGCTGCGGCCATGCCGCCCCAGCCCCAACCAGCGATCGCCCATTGGTCTTTGTCATCTGTATTCAAAGTGGCACTCAGCCCACAAGAGTCGAGGAAATTGCTATCGGGGCAACCCTAGTCAACTTTTGCATTTATACCAGTTCTTTCATTTAACCAAACCAAACCAAACCATATATGCTACAAGCTCAAGAAATTATGACCCAAAACGTTGTCACCATTCGTGGTTCGGCAACGGTTGCGGATGCCGTGAAATTGATGAAAGAAAAAAAACTGCGGGGTTTGATTGTCGAACCGCGCCATGAACAGGATCCTTATGGAATTGTCACCGAAACCGACATCGTTTACAAAGTGGCGGCCTTTGGCCACGATCCTAAAACTATGCGGGTCTATGAAATTATGGCCAAGCCCTGTGTGGTTGTCAATCCCGAACTGGGGGTGGAATATGTAGCCCGGTTATTTGCTCAAACCCGCATTCGCCGCGCCCCGGTGATTCAGGGTAAAACTTTGCTGGGTATTATTTCTGTCAGTGATATTCTCTTCAAGAGCGATTTTGTTGAAAAGCCCAAGCGGTTGTTCATTGAAGATGAAATTGAAGCAGCCCGGGAAGACGCGCGGGCAATTTGTGCGGCCAAGGGTGAGACCTCTCCAGATTGCGCTGCGGCCTGGGATGTGGTGGAGGAACTTCAGGCCGAAGCCTCCCATCAACGGGTCAAAAAACAGGGGAGTAACTCATTTCAGGCTTACTGCGAAGCCAATCCCGATGCCCTAGAGTGCCGCATTTATGACGATTAAATCCCACATTCCGCACCCTAAGCTGTCACAGAGAGAAATTACGGAGAGAAAAAATCAAAGTGAGCATAAAAATAAACATAAGGAGCGAAAAAAGGCATTTGAGAAACAGT
>JAADBR010000248.1 GCA_009995705.1 Microcystis aeruginosa W13-11 | reverse complement strand
ATAGGCAATCACCAGAAAAGCGGCAATACTAATTACTTCTAAGGCAACGTAAACGCTAATAAAATCCTCACAGAGAAAGACAGAATTAATGCTGCCGTGGAGAATGATAGCTTGGGCGTAAAAAAAGGCGGTTTTGCTACTTTCCCAGTTATAAATGATCACTGCCATCGTCACCAGGGCATTGGTGAGGATAAAATAGGCACTTAACTGATCGGCTACCAGTTTCACTCCATAATTATCCAGTAGGTTGAGGGTTATGGGGGCGGATTGGCTAAATAGAAGGAGAGAATAGGCGAGAGAGATAATAGTGGCGGCGAGAGCCAGATATTTGTCTAATCGCGGCAATAAATAGATGATAAAGCCGATCAAAAAGGGTAAACTTATCCAAGCGATCGTTAAAGTATTCATGGTGCATTATTTTTTTCTATCTCACTGCTGTCGAGGGTGGGGTTATCTTTGGCTAATTTCATTACTCCCACCAGCATTAACGCCTGAATCGAAAACCCGATGACGATCGCTGTTAAAATCACTGCTTGGGGTACAGGATCGGCGTAATTTTGCTGTTTAACTGTACCGAGGATGGGAGTAAATAAACCGTCACGGGAAGAAATCACCACATAGTAGGCGATAACGCCCGTACTCATGACATCCATGGCGATAATCTTCATGATTAAGTTTTTTTTCAGGAATGTTCCTAAAAATCCGCACAAAACGGTGGCGAATACAAACAACTCTAGCAGGGGAATCGTCACTGGGCTTCTTGATTAGATTTGGTTATGAGTCAAAATACTTTTTCTAATTATCCTCGATCGAGTGCCAATGAATCAAAAAAAATCTCAGGCTTTGCCGCTTCTCCCTTGAATAATCGGTAAATTGGTGAAGATCTATAGTTAGTATTAGCTAAAAGCTAGGAATGAGGGAGCTAATTGGGCTAGGATTAAAGAGAACAAAAGCATTAACATAACAGCCATCATACCGACGAGATTATCAAATTGTTCCCCAGCTTTTGATAATTGTAAGGACAGCTTTTTAAATATCCCTAGATACAACCCCCAACCGATAGCAATAATCCCTAAAGCTTTGCTGATATTTCCCAGATTGTAGGCATCGAAATAGACAGCATTGGCTATAAACAAGGCAGTTAACAATAGTATTGTTCCTAACCAACCACTCAAGGTTAACTTTCTCCCAGTGGTAACTTTTGCGTGGGGTAAAAAGATAAATTTGGCAGTGGCGATCGCTGTACCTACGGCTGCTAAATTGATGGCTACCTCTTGCCAAGGTAATAAATTTTTCATCGTTAACGCTTTTGCCCCAAAACCAGATAATAAGGGGAATCCAGAGATGGAAAAACTGGCGATAACAATAGCAATCCAGAGGGAATTAGGGATCGCTTGTTGCTGTAATTCTTTAAAATTGCGACTGGGTAAAACTCCCACTAATAGAAATAGGGAAGATTTAACTAAACCGTGGGTAAGGGTATAAAAACCGCTCACCGGTGGGGCAGCCAAAATAAAACCCAGCTGCGCGATCGTGCTAAAGGCTAACATCCGCTTGCTATCCTTTTCAAAAATCATATAGGATACGCCAAAAATCGCCGTTAGCATTCCTAAAAGCCGAATTAGGGGATCCAAATCCTCTAGGATTAAAGCACAGCGCAGGAGGGGAAAAATGCCAGCTTTTACCACCACCCCCGACATCAGCGCCGAAACGGAGGTTTCC
>JAADBR010000247.1 GCA_009995705.1 Microcystis aeruginosa W13-11 | reverse complement strand
GCCGAATCCTACCAACAAGCTATAACCAAATGGGAACAAGCCTTACCTCTGTGGCGTAATCTGGGAGATAAAGCACAGGAAGCTTTGATAAACCTGGCACTTGGCAGAGTTTACGACCTATTAGGATTCAAACCCCAAGCCCTAGAATACTTTAACCAAGCCTTACCCATCTATCAAGCCCTAAAAGACCGCTCTGGGGAAGCCACTACTCTCAGTAATATTGGTCTTGTCTATTCTGCTTTAGGGGAGAAACAGAAGGCATTAGACTACTACCAACAGGCTTTACCCTTAAGACGGGCAGTAGGCGATCGCTCCGGGGAAGCCACTACTCTCAATAATATTGGTCGTGTCTATGATGATTTAGGGGAGAAACAAAAGGCTTTAGACTACTACCAACAGTCCCTACCCTTATCACGGGCAGTAGGCGATCGCTCCGGGGAAGCCAGACTTCTCAATAATATTGGTGGTGTCTATGATGCTTTAGGGGAGAAACAGAAGGCATTAGACTACTTGCAACAGGCATTACCCTTATCACGGGCAGTAGGCGATCGCTCACAGGAAGCCGTTACTCTCAATAATATTGGTGGTGTCTATGATGATTTAGGGGAGAAACAGAAGGCATTAGACTACTACCAACAGGCATTACCCTTATTGCGGGCGGTGGGAAATCGCTCCGGGGAAGCCAGACTTCTCAATAATATTGGTGGTGTCTATTCAGCTTTAGGGGAGAAACAAAAGGCATTAGACTACTACCAACAGGCTTTACCCTTATCGCGGGCAGTAGGGGATCGCTCACAGGAAGCCACTACTCTCAATAATATTGGTGGTGTCTATAATGATTTAGGGGAGAAACAAAAGGCATTAGACTACTTCCAACAGGCATTACCCTTAAGACGGGCAGTAGGCGATCGCTCCGGGGAAGCCACTACTCTCAATAAATCGCTCCGGGGAAGCCGTAACCTTAGACAATATTGGTTACTTACTGCAACAACAAAACCAACCTCAACTAGGGATTATCTTCTACAAACAATCGGTTAACGTCTATGAAACTCTCAGGGGCGATATTAAAGGACTCCCCAAAGAATTGCAACAAACCTACACCGAAACTGTTGCCAATACTTACCGCCGTTTAGCTGACTTGCTGCTGCAACAAGACCGCATTCTGGAAGCGCAACGGGTGCTAGACTTGTTAAAAGTACAGGAATTAGACGATTATTTGCGGGGAGTGCGCGGTAACACAAATACAGAACAGGGAGTTCCCAAACTACCGCCAGAACAAAAAATAGACGAGGGAATTGAGGCAATTCTTAATAAAGCAGTAGAAATTGGCCAAGAAATCAGCCGACTGCAAGAACGACAAAAACTCAACGGCAAACTAACTCCCCCAGAAGAACAACGTCTCGCCCAACTCTGGAAACAACAAGAACAAATTGTCGCTGAGTTTAATAAATTTATCGAAAGTCCCGAAGTTTTAGCCTTAATTAACCAACTCAAACCCCAAACCCGTTCCGCCGATCTCCTGAATAATTTAGACAATTTAATTGGCTTATCTGACAATCTCAAAAAACTCCAACAAAATGCCGTCCTCATCTACCCAATCATCTTTGATGACCGCTTAGAAATCATCCTCACCACTGCCGATTCTCCTCCCGTCCGCCACACCGTAAAAGTCAGCAAAAAAGAACTAAACGAGACTATTCGCGCTTTCCGGGAAGCCTTACAAAATCCTAGTCTGGATGCCAAAAAGCCAGCCCAACAGCTTTATCAATGGCTGATTAAACCCCTAGAAAATAACCTAAAAACTGCCGATGCAAAAACGATTATTTATGCTCCTGACGGACAACTGCGCTACATTCCTCTAGCGGCTTTATACGACGGCAAACAGTGGTTAATTGAACGCTACCGGGTTAATAATATTACGGCTGCATCCCTGACTGATTTTAATACCAAACCCGAACCGAAAATGCAAATTTTAGCGGCGGCATTCGTTAAGGGCAGCTATCAGTTTCGACATGAAGGACAAGACTTCAGATTTAATGGGTTGCCTTTTGCGGGTATAGAGATAGATAAATTGGCACAGACAGTTTCTCCTACTACTAAATACTTCGATAAAGACTTCAATCAAACAATTATTCCCCTACTGGATAGCTATACTATCGTCCATTTTGCCACCCATGCAGCCTTTGTGGTGGGAACTCCAGAACAGTCTTTTGTTCTTTTTGGAGATGGGACAGTGGTGACTCTACAAACAATGAAAAACTGGCGGTTTAAAAATATTGATTTAATTATTTTAAGTGCTTGCGAGACAGGCTTAGGGGGTAATTACGGCACAGGAATCGAAATTTTAGGGTTAGGATATCGACTACAAACCGCAGGTGCAAGGGCAGTTATTGCCTCTTTATGGAGTGTTGATGATGGCGGTACACAAGCTTTGATGAATGCTTTTTATGCTGCTTTGAAGACGGGCAAATTGAGTAAAACAGAGGCATTACAACAGGCACAAATTGCCTTGATTACCAGTAATAACCCAACCGATCAGCAGCGGCGTGGTAGTATTAGAATAGAACCTCTTGAAGGAGTGCCATCGGACGTAGCAAATCGCCTCAGCCATCCCCGGGGGGATCGAACCTAAAATCCATTTTTAATTTAATTATAACCAGCTACTTATCAGTTAAATCCTGCTCAAAAATGCTATGATCAGTTTGTAGTTGCGCTTTAGTACCCCACTCTCAAGAACAATTCTCAATCATGACAGTCCAAGATATTATAATTGCCAAAATTCGTCAACTTCCAGAGTCATTAGTTGAAGAAGTGAATGACTTTATTGATTTCCTTACCTTAAAGTACAATCAGCAGTTTTCTGATTTCGTAGAAATCGCAGAATCCGATTTTTCAGATTACTTGTCAAATCTAGAAGATTATGAAGAAAAATTAGCTCGTAGCGAAATCAAATGGTAGCGTTATTCGTGGTTATGTGGCTTTGTGCGACCTCAACCCCATCATTGGCACAGAACAGTCAGGAATTAGACCTGTAATCATCATACAAATTGATCAAGCTAATTTAGAAACAGCGTTAAGAACAATTCTAGGTTTACTTTAAGAAAATCACTATTCTAAGTATTCTAAGCCTATGTCTAATTCATCTCTAGAACAAGACCTAAAAACCTATCAAGATTTGATCGCAATTCTCCAAGAGCATCCTACACCAACAGAAGCCCAAATTCTTAATATTTTACTAGCCCGTGATCGCATTCAAACAGCCCTAACAGAAACCTATTTAATTACTGATAATATCCTAAATATTCTCCAAGAATTAGACAACATTCTTAGGAAAAAACAAGCCACAATCGCCCCAATAATCGCCAAATTACATCCCGATTTTAATCCCGATACTAAAAATTGGTGGTGGCTACTT
>JAADBR010000246.1 GCA_009995705.1 Microcystis aeruginosa W13-11 | reverse complement strand
TTTCTATTAAGCTCAACATATATTTTAAAGGTTGGCGGTCACTTTTCATTTTACCTGATAGTGATCGCTTTTACTTTTGATATTCTGATGGGAGAATGAAACAGCCCTACCCTTCCCCCCTTGATAAGGGGGGCATAGATCCCCCTTAATCCCCTTGATAAGGGGGGCATAGATCCCCCCTTAATCCCCTTGATAAGGGGGGCATAGATCCCCCCTTAATCCCCTTGATAAGGGGGGCATCTGAAAGTTTTTAACAGCTGCCTACTTATCAGTTTTTCTGGTTGTTTTGATAATAATTACAAGAATTACTCTTGAGAATTTCAGAAAATCCTAAGATGACTATAATATAATCTATAAATTTTCAGCTAGGGAAGCAAGGTAAAGGCAATGCAGTTTTGAGGACGATAGAGACTAAAATCTCGGCGATCTAGTGTCAGAATTATTGTGAGGTTTAATCGTTCCGCCAGAGAATTCATTCTTTCCATGTCCATCCCGATGGAGGTTTAATGGCTGTTTCTAAAATTTCTTCCGCTCGCTCCGAAAGATTAGGAATTACACCAGAACACATTCCTATAATTAGATCATCTTCTAAATAAGTGTTTGTTGAAGCTGGAGATTCTAGAGCAGAATCTATATTTTTTGAGGTTTCTGGTAAGTGGCTTTCTAAACTTTCGATCAGCTTTTCTACAACGAGAAGTTTTTCAAAACTCAGCCGCTCAATTTGGTTGATTAGTTTTTGCCGCAATTCGATCGATTTCATTGTCCTATCTCCTGTTTTTTTAAGATGAGAAAAGGCAACACCCCCCTTTATCAAGGAAGGCAGGGGGGATCGAACCTAAAATCCATTTTTAATTTAATTATAACCAACTACTTAGGGCTTGCTGAATAAATGTGAAATGTAGGCAAAGTAAGGGTTTTGGGGCTTTTCTCGCGAAACAGGTGCAAGATTTTGAGAGAATCGTCGTTTAAAACCTCGCGTCTTCATCGGCCCGCGTCCTGTAGGGGCGAAGCATTCGGGCAATAACCTATCGGTGAAACCGGAGATTTTCTATCCGAACGCTTCGCCCGTACTTTTTCAGCACAGAAAACGGGTTTCTCGGAGAAACCCGTTTTCTGCTCATGCAGACACCCCCCTAAGGGGAGCAGGGGGGAGAACTCAAATAACCAGATTTAGTATAACCCCTAAATCAATACACTTGTACTATAGTTGCCTCAAAAAATTCCGGAAAAGGGAAAAAGAGAAAAGAATAGAGGGAAATCAAGTCCTGGGGAAGCGGCAGACAACTCGAAAACCGATGTAGATGTTGCGGATGTCGGGGATGACCCGGTTACGATACGCACTGCGACAGTTCCGCGGAGCGTTGACCCAAGAACCGCCGCGTAGTACCCTAGTTCTTTTATCACTTAATAGTTGTATAACATTATTTTTATCAAGTAAATATTGCTCTGCGCTTTGTTCTTCATCCCAAACTTCGCTATCAGTCCGCGTTTTATCCTGATAGCTTTCGTGCCACGGATCTAAACACCATTCCCAAACATTTCCGTGCATATCATACAGCCCGAAGGCATTGGGGGGAAATTGTCCCACGGGGGTCGTTTGTCCTCGATATTCTCCCTTTGGTTCGTCAGCGTAGGTATAGCCAGCATTGTAGTTGGCTAATTCTCCGGTAATGGTTTCCCCAAAGTAAAATGGGGTGGTTGTCCCGGCACGACAAGCATATTCCCACTCCGCTTCGCTGGGAAGTCGGTATTCTTTCCCTGTCAATTTCGATAATCTCGCGCAAAATTCGACGGCATCATACCAGTTGACTCGTTCTACGGGTCTATCCCAGCGCGTGGGAGATCCCCCC
>JAADBR010000245.1 GCA_009995705.1 Microcystis aeruginosa W13-11 | reverse complement strand
TACCTCATCCGACTGCATACCGCTATATCTCCTTTTTTTGACTCCCTGTAGTCTTCTTATCATTAGACCAAACTGTGCAGTTTGGTTGCAGGTTGAGTTAGTCTAAACTCCAGTGCTAATTTACTCTTAGGATTGGGGTTGGCAATGTTCTTAGGAGGCTTGCGCTTCCAACAACAAAATTTTGCACCAGAAATTGCTCGCCTCAATGCCTCTTCTTTGCTGCTTTCTGTTTTGGTTTTGTTGACTCCCAGTGCCATTCACTTTACTTCCGACGGTTTGCCGAAAGCTGCCATCCAAAACTTTTCCTATGCGGCTGCCATTTTGTTGCTAATTTTTTATGGATTGAGCCTCATTTTCTCCCTTAAGTCTCAGCAAGATGTGGAAGGATTAAATGCGCTAGAAGCGAGAGAAAATCAGCCTCAGCCATTCAGCGGTCGCAACGCGCTCGCTACGCGAGACCGCAGCTTGGCAAAATTTGGAAAACCCGTCACAATTCTGCTCATCTGTACCGTTGCAAAGAGTGGTCATTTCAGAAATTCTAGTGGGGAGTCTAGAAGAGACGGTAAAAGTATTAGGCTGGACTGAGCTATTTACAGGTATTATTTTACTGCCCCTATTTGGCGGAGTTGTGGAATACATTACTTGCGTGACAACCGCCCTCAAAAATAAGATGGATTTAACGGTGGCGGTATCTATTGGCTCGACTTTGCAGGTGGTTTTATTTGTGGCTCCACTTTTAGTTCTAGTGAGCCTATTCTTCCCGACTCCTCTCTCCCTAGAATTTAACGTTTTTAGTATGTTTGCGGCTACGGCGGCAGTTCTCATCACCAGTTCTATCAGTTCCGATGGCCAGTCTAATTGGCTAGAAGGAGTTTTATTGTTAATTTTATATGCCGTTTTAGGTACAGCTTTTTATTTGCATCCTTAGATTTCATCCCTGTTATGATTAATTCTTTAATTGGTTCGGTGATAGGGGGATTACTCTTGATTGCTCTTCCCGTTCAAGCCTCGCCTAAGTTAAGAGTCGGTGTCTATGTTTCACTGCCTTATGTCATAGAAAATCAAGTGTTAACTGTCAATGATATTTCCTCCCCAAATAAACTTTCGCCTTCTCCAAAATCTTCGGCCTACCCACGCATTGATCCAGCAGCCTGCTAAAGAGTTGAGCAATCTTCAGGATTTACAAAATAAAAAAAGTTGCCCTATTGGCAGGAAGTTCTTATTTTATGAATCTTACTGCTGAATATAAAATTACTCCTGTCTCGGCCAAACTCGGTGACAGCATTTTGGAAAATTAGGGCTGTGGGAGCCTAATTACCAGGAGTTTCATTGAGGTCATTAACAGTAATGACCAGGACTTTTTCAAAACCTAGTCCCCCTTGGTCAGTTGTTTTAACTCGAATATTGTAACTATTCTGGGTTTCAAAATCGGGAGAATTATTAATCTGTAATTGATTCCCCACAATCGAGAATGCAGTATTAGGGACTTGCGCTTTGATAATGTATCTTTTGGGCGAACGCAGTTGGCCCCTACATTGTGGGCAAAATCCGCTACTGTAGGGGCGCAAAGCCTGCACCCTGGGACTTGCGCTTTGATAATGTACCTTTTGGGCGATCACAGTTGGCCCCTACATTGTGGACAAAATCCGCTACTGTAGGGGCGCAAAGCTTGCGCCCTCCGCTTGCTCGGGGGTTTGCTGATCACCCCAAGTAGGGGGAGAGCCTTCGAGAACCCCCGCAGCTAAGGGACTTGCGCTTTGATAATATGCCATCTGGCTGGTCTGATCCTTCTACAGAGCGATTTTCAAAGCTGGTATATTATTCTCCCACGCAAGTCCCTTATCTGTAAATATTCAGGTCTAGGGGTTGACAAAGAGAGAAAAATCAGCAGTAGGGATAAGAGAGACAACCGTATTCAAGGGGTGATGGACACAGGCCAAAGCCTGGCGGAAGAAAGT
>JAADBR010000244.1 GCA_009995705.1 Microcystis aeruginosa W13-11 | reverse complement strand
TTTATGGGAAAAGATCAAAACTCGATTAATGGGAAGATCGGAGAAAGTTAATGAAGCATTGGCTAAGGTTGAAAGTGGTGATAGTACAGCCGTTGAAACCTTGACTAAAAATTTAGATGTGATTTTGGATGAAGACCCTGATTTTGCGAAAGAGTTAAAAGTTTTAGCCCAGACAATCCAAGCGGGGAAAATTCAGGATAATAGTAGTATGAATCAATATAATTCTGATAATGCTAAGGGTTGGCAGACAAAGGTTGAGGGGGGAACTGCCTATATTGGGGAGATTCACATTAGCCAGTCGAAGGATTCTTAAGGAGATGTCTTATGGAAAAGGTAATTGAGCAGTTATGTGGATTAGCGGCTAAGTTGATGCAACAGCATCCAGAAGCTAAACCTGAAGAGTTAGAGACTTTATTACAGAAAGCTTTACAGGTAGATATAGCGTTAGCGGCAAGTTTACGTCAAGGAATGACGCAAAGTAATTCTGATCATGCTAGGGGTTATCAAACTTTAGTACAAGGTGGAGTTGCTTATATCGGCGATCGCTTTCAGGTAGATGGTACTGGACTATGATTGATAATTGATGAAGATTTGCTGAATACAACACAATCATAGTATTCATTCAATCATTCAAATCATAGTTTAGACTTATTATGGGATTATGGGATAGACTATGATTGAATTAATCACTGATAACTGATATAGGCTATATTTGAAGAACTTACAAAGGTAAAATTATGACTCTTAAAGAACAACTAATTCATGAAATTGAAACAGTATCCGATGAGGTAATAGAAGAAGTTTTTGACTTTTTATTATTAGCCAAAATCAAACATCATCGATCGCAAGAACAATCTAAACCTTTCGCACAATTTATAGAAGAACTCACTGCTGATATTCCTCAAGAAGTTTTAGATACTTTACCAACTGATAGTGCAGAACAACATGATCATTATATTTACGGTACTCCTAAACATTAACCATGAAGCAAATTTTTGCCGACACCTTTTATTGGATCGCTTTACTCAACCCCAAAGATGACTGGCATAAAATTGCGCTTAATTATGCTCATAATTGTATCAATGATCAGCTAATAACAACAGATGGCATTATTGATGAGATACTGAACTATGCTTCATCTAGAGGAACCATTATGAGACAGAAAGCACTCTTGATGTGTACGCAAATGCTACGGGAAAAAACAATAAAAGTTATTTCCTATACACCAGAATTACGTCAATTAGGTTTTGAATTATATAAACAACGGTCAGACAAAGGTTATAGCATTACAGACTGCATATCAATGGTAATTATGCAACAAATGGATATTTTTGAAGTGCTTACCCATGACAAGCACTTTACCCAAGAAGGTTTTATTATTCTTTTTCAAAAAATAGAATTACTATAAAATGGAGTCAACAACTATTAGGAAAAATCACTCTACTATTGTTCAAATTCGGAAAAGTTTACCAATGATGGGACAACATCAACAATCATCGTCTTAACTGTGATTGATGGGATTATGGGATAGACTATGATTGATCATTGATGAAGGTTTGCTGAATACAACACAATCATAGTATTCATTCAATCATTCAAATCATAGTTTAGACTTATTATGGGATTACCGTAGGTGCTTCTCACCCATGCCCCTTAGATTACTAGATTTTGTCCCCCCCTGAACGGTTACTTCAAGGGAGAAAAAGCGATCGGGCTATAATAAAGAAAATTTCACTTTAACTTGAGAAAATTCATTATGACAGCTAGTATTGAAGACATTCGGGCAATACTAAAGGAATTAGCTCAATCCCAACAAGAGTTATCCCAAGCTCAAAAAGAAACGGATAAACAAATTAACAGAGTTAGTCAGCAGATTGGGGAGTTGGGCAATCGTTTAGGAGAGTTTGTCGAGTGGCAAGTGCGTCCTGCGGTGGTGCGTCTGTTTCAGGAGCGGGGTATTGATGTCCATGAGTTT
>JAADBR010000243.1 GCA_009995705.1 Microcystis aeruginosa W13-11 | reverse complement strand
TTTACTGTTTCTCAAATGCCTTTTTTCGCTCCTTATGTTTATTTTTATGCTCACTTTGATTTTTTCTCTCCGTAATTTCTCTCTGTGACAGCTTAGGGTGCGGAATGTGGGTTTAAATTGAGCGTCCCGAGGGAGCCTTGCCGAACTCCTGTCGAAATGTGTCGAAGTGTGGACACTGAGCTTGTCGAAGTGCTTTTTTATACTGGTCGGGTTTCATCCCGTCAGTGAAACTGAGGGTCTTCACCCGACACTTAAGATAAAAGCGAGATGCTGCGGAGAGACAAACTCAACTGGGAATGCTCCCTTCAAGTTCTACCTGAAGAATAGTTTAAGGCAGATCCTTAAATATTGTCTGTCAAGGCAGAGCCTTGGCACAAGCGACAAGCAAGCATTTTCGGTTATTGAGGATTTTTTCTTTTTGCGGATTTTTGTTTGCTGGTAGGGAGTAGGGGAGCGGCTAATTTTTCGTAGAGTTCAAAGAGGTATTCAATACGGTTTAATTCACTGGTAAAGGGTTGAGGACGATAACACAAATCAACGGCTTTGTCAAGTTTTTGGTGAGCTTTGAGCAAGTCGGGAGGCATGGTTAAAGGATCGTATAAATCCGCAAGGCTACTATCAGGATATTTTACCCTTGTATCTAGCACAGCTTGAGCGCAAGTTTCGACGGTTTGTTTTTGTTTGTCGGTGATATTTTCTGGAAAGGGGTAGTTATTATAAACGATGGTGTTTGAATAACGATAATCGCTTTTTAATCTTCCACACACATATTTAACCCATGTCATGTGCATTACTGAAGTAAGAATACCAAATAAATATAAATCAGCATTTGCAACAAAGAGACAACTATCACTAGCAATATAATCTGGACTAAAGAAACCAAATGGAATATATTTTCTATTCTCTGAAGAATGGCGCGGTATTAGAATATAGCTAGTTTTTGGCTGTCTATTTTCTCCGAATAAAGTAGGAAAATTAGAGAGCTTTCTAGTTGACTCTCGGTTGCTTTTCTCTCTGGTTAATTTTACTTGCTCAACTCTCGATGCAATTATTTTTGATTTTTTTAATTCTTGTGGTTGAATATTAGTCAACCATAGACAATAACGATCCTCATTATTTAAAAATTCTTTTGCACTTAATAGGGGCTTTATCCATGTTTCAGAATCAGGTTCATTCTTAACTAATTCTTCTTTTTCAGATTGTGAAAGAATAAGATGACCACCATCATTTGGCATACTTCCAAAGTTTATTTCTGGAACAGATGAAATGGTTTTTCTTCTACTTAAAATTACTAAATCACTGCCCTCAACTAAGTAAGGATTAATATTTTTAACCCTTCTTTCTGTTGGTTCACCTTTAATATCAGCATAATCAAAAATACGTTTATTGTCAATATCTTCTAGACCAAAACCAATAATAACACAATGAACTGCGGCGTTTCCTTTTGCTTCATTACTCCAGCTAAAAGTTCGATGGGCAAAATGAATTTTAATTTTATATTTTTGATAAAGCTCTTGCCAAAGAATCCCAACTTGTTCACCCTGAGAAATAGAATTTGTGCTAACTAAAGCGCAACGAATTAAAGTATTTTGAATAAATTCAGCCGCTTTGATATACCATGATGTCACATAATCTAAAACACCTGCTCCTTTAACGTCCCCTAAAACCTGATTCATATCAGCTTTTTGGTCAACATTTTGTAACTGTTTCCCAACAAAAGGAGGATTTCCTAAAATAAAATTGAGATTCTCTTTTGAGATAACTTCCTCCCAATCAATCCGCAAAGCATTTCTATTAACAATCTTTGCCGCTTTCTTCAACGGTAAACGCACAAAATACTGACCAAAAGTATTACTAACCTTAATATTCATCTGATGATCAATTAACCACATCGCCACCTCAGCAACTCTTACCGCAAACTCATCGTATTCAATACCCGCAAACTGATTGACATCTACCTGAATAATGGTACTAATATCTGTGACTAACTGCCCCGTTTTATCTAACTCCTGTAATACCAAAATCTCTAAATCTCGTAACTCCCGATAGGTAATAATTAAAAAATTGCCGCAACCACAGGCAGGATCAAGAAAATATAAATTAGCAATCTTTTTCTGAAAT
>JAADBR010000242.1 GCA_009995705.1 Microcystis aeruginosa W13-11 | reverse complement strand
TCGGAGTCAGGATAGAAAAGTTGGGGTTCGATGGGTGCTTGAACCATGCTTTATCTCTTGCGATCGCATTTTTGCCTAACTTTATTGTATCATCGCAAATCCTCGGTTTGAAACCCTGTCCTTTTATACTAAATCCGGCGTTGCTGAATTAAGCTATGAATCAGTAAGGAATAGGAACTTCTTGAAACTTCAGGTAATGAATTAATAAACGAATAGAGTATCCTAACATTTCTGTAGACTTAGAATAGCAGAGTGTTTTGCGATGCGATCGGGCTAGATAATGTCTTAAACGTGTATTCTCACCCTCCACTCTGGTCATATAAGTCTTACTAGCTATATGGTCGCCCTCTGCTATAGAACATGGATAAACTGACCATCCATCACTCACATAAAAATAGCATCCCCAAGACTTAACTAATTCCCATAAGGGGCGAAACGTTTCGCTACTATGGTCTCCGATTACCCAACCTAAAATTCCTTTTTTAAAGTGGTCAACGGCTGTCCACACCCAGATTTTGTTTTTTTTGAGCCAACAAAGGTTTCCAATTCATCCAGTTCCCCTACTTCAGGAATTGTTTCTGGGTCATAGGAACCCCTGGCAAAATTCAAGCACAGATTTTACCCAATTAATTACGGTCGTATGATGAACTCCCTTTAGCCTTTCTATCCCTCTAAATCCTATCCCATTAACATAGGCAGTTAGGCATTCTCGCTTCGTTTTTTCGTCATAGCCTTTCTGTTTTTCATAGTTATCAATAAATTGACGGACACAGGTTACACAAATATGATTTTGTTTACCTTGTTTATTGATGCCATTTTTACGGATATGGGTAGATTTACACTCAGGGCATTGCATTTTGATTTCCTCCATTCATATCTCTATTATGCAAGGCCGATATTCTTTCTAGTAATTGAGCTGTTTTTAGTGGCTCTTGTTCTAACTGTTGTTCTAACTGCTGGTTCTGAGATTTCAGTGATTGTTCTATTTCCTGCTGTTCTTGATGAAAAGCAGGCTCGATTTCCCCGGCTAATTTTGGCATAATCTTATTTAGTTGTTCGCTAAATTTATGTTTCAGGTCGTTAATGTCAGCATAGCTAGTATGAAAATGTCCTAAATTATGGAGTCTTTCCTTGAAATTCAACAAAGTCATAATTTCTGGTCTAATTTGACTTATATTGATCGGTGCATCTTTGAAATAGATATAAATCCGCAGATTACCATTTGCTTTAAGGGTTTCCAACTCCTTGAGAAATTCTTCTTCGGTGTATTTACCTACTTTAGTATGAAAGAGGCCGACAAAAATATGGCACTCTGTAATCGCTTTATTGTATTCATCTTGTAGGCGCGTTTTTGACATAGCATCGATAAAATCTTCCCAGACAACTAATTCTAAAAATATTATCTGTTCTATGTATTTTTTGTTTTTACGGTTGATCAATATTTAAAATTGTTCTCTATCATCTTTCAATTCAGATGAGGAGGCAAGAAAGATTTTAATGATTTTAATAATTTCATTACCGATCGTGGTTTCCCTACTTTGCTTTTACCTTTTCTTTCGCTTTCAGTGCTGTTATTCGGCTCACCAACTCGGCCAATCTCTGACTCAACGGTACAGTCTCAGCACAGCCCCAGTATTGAGCGCACCGCAATAACAACCACATCCGTCTTGGAAGTGCCCCGTTGCTCATCTGTAACTATCTTACTCGCCGTGCTATTGATTGTCACCATTTTTCTGGAGAAAGCATAGAGGGAAGCGACGTTTACAGTGGGTTTCTATTTTTCCCCCTCTAATATCAGCTAAACTTATCAATAGTATAAGTAACAATAGTTTCAAACCCCTTTACAAACCGTTACAAAATCTCTAAGGTAGAGACATCATCAATCGACCGTACCTCGATAACTTAATAGGAATCATAAACCAATGACCACCACTCTACAACAGCGCGAAAGCGCCTCCCTGTGGGAGCAGTTCTGCCAGTGGATCACCAGCACCAACAACCGTCTTTACGTCGGTTGGTTCGGTGTGATCATGATCCCCACCCTGCTCACCGCCACCACCTGTTTCATCATCGCCTTTATCGCCGCTCCTCCCGTAGATATCGACGGTATTCGCGAGCCTGTA
>JAADBR010000241.1 GCA_009995705.1 Microcystis aeruginosa W13-11 | reverse complement strand
TTAGAAATATCAACCTTAAAAGAATGGCTAGATAATAAAACTCGATTAATTACCATTTATGGGTTAACTGGAATCGGAAAAACAGCTTTAACCCTTAAATTAGTTTCAGAAATTGCCCCACAATTTGATTATATTATTTATCGCAGTCTGGAAAATATTCCTCAATTAATCGCTCTCAAAGATGATCTAAAACAGTTTTTCAGCCAATCTCTATCAACCCCGTTACCTGATATAATAGATTATCTAAGCTCCTATCGTTGTTTAATTATTCTTGATGATGTACAGAATATTTTTAAACTGGGGGAATTAGCAGGTAAATATTTAAGCGACTGTCAGGATTATCATAAATTTTTTCAGCAAATCGCTACCACATCTCATCAAAGTTGTTTAATTTTAATTAGTTGGGAACTTCCCAGAGATTTTGTCACCTTAAAATCCGATAAAATTAAAACTTTATACCTGCAAAGTTTAACAACAGAATTTGAAGAAATATTCAAAGAATACGGTTTAAAAAGTGAGGAGAAATGGACGGGACTGAGCGAACTTTATCAAGGTAATCTTAACTGGTTAAATATCATCTCCTCAACCATTATTGAACTATTTGATGGAGAAGTATCCCTATTTTTAGAACAAATGAACAATCAAATTTATTTAGGGGATATAGAAAACTTGATCGAATGTCATTTACAGCGTTTATCCGCAACAGAAAAAAAGGTGATGCACTGGTTAGCTAATCAAACTGAAGCGGTAGAAAAGTTTCCCAAAACTACTAATCTTGACCTTTCTCAATCTGAATTTTGGGCAGCTATTCAGTCATTAATGAGACGCTGTTTAGTGGATAAATTACCATCAGAAACCTCGTCCTATTTTCCTATTAATCCTGTGTTTAAATCCTATCTTAAAAGAAATTCTCACTACTAGGAAAAATTTATCTTATTGTCAATAGATGTGTACCGCAACGCAGAAACCCGCAGGATCGCTTTCCAGTATATCCTATTGTCTATACACCTGATCGTGACTGCCAATATCAATTAACAAGATGATAACTTCTAAATATTCTCCATCTTCCGAAAAACTAAAAATAATTCGACAATCGTAAGCTACAGTACAAGACCATAACCCTTCTAAATTACCACTTAACTTATGGGTTTTTAAAGACAGTGTAAATGGGTCTTCTGCCAGTTTTCTAAGTACCTCGAAAATTTTAGGTTTTAACTGGGGATTTTTCTTGATTAGCTTCTTAAACGAACGCTTAAACCCATCACTCCATATTAGATCCATGGTTAATCCTCATTCAAATCAGCAATCAAATCTTCTACGGTTCCCCTTCTGGCCGTTCCAGTAGCGATCGCCTCTTTCAATTCCTTAAAATTAGCTAAGATTTCTCTTTCTCTTGCTTTGGCTCTATATTGACACAAAATCTCTAACAATGACTCCTGTTCATCCTCTGATAAATTCTCAAAAGATTTGATCATTTCTTGCAAAGTCATCATTTTACCTCTTAAGTCTCGATAAAAACCTGGGATCTCTTATTCTTTGTGTGATCAGTTTAACTTATATAGGAGCGATCAATCTTTGTGTCCTTTGTGTCTTTGTGGTTTGCTCCACTCGCTCGTCACGAGGACTGTATCTTAGAATACATTTTACCCACCAAACCTAAGAGAGCCAAATTTATCTTATTATAAATATATGTGTACCGCAACGCAGAAACCTGCAGGATCGCTTTCCAGTTTTTCCTATTTTATCAATACACTTCATCATGAGTACCAATGTCAAGTAAAATGATAACTTCCTCCTGGGTGTCTGGCTCAATTTCTATAGAAAAAATAATCCGGCAATCATAACCACAAGAACAAGCTTTAAGTCCCGATAATTCCCCTTTTAATGAATGAGTTCCCAAGTTCAAAAAATAAACATCTTCCCTCAGATGTTTTTGTCTTAGAGAGTTTGTAACGGTTTGTAAAGGGTGATCTAAGATTGAAGATATGACTCGACAACCTCACGATCAATTTGCCAAACAATACCTAGAAGAATTGCTGTCTCCTCTGGGAAGGGTGGAAGTTAGCAAGGAGGTGGCGGATGAGACCCGTCAGGTGGATATTTTCTTCTCTCCTCACTCTAATATGCGGGGAAATGCTCAATCTTTAGGTCTTTTAGGGCAAATGGTGACCACAACCACTTTGCTTGAGCCTTTTCGCAATGCTCCCAATCGAACGGAAATTCGCAACTGTATCTTAAAATTGTTTTCGATTTTCGCTGAACTTCAACGGAAAGGGAAACGGGAGAAAACTGAGTTAAATGAGGATGAATTACCTAGATTATGGATTTTGGCTACCTCTATTAGTTTACACATTCTAGAGAGTTTTGATGCTAAGTTAGAACTGGAAAACTGGACAGAAGGGATTTACTTTTTATCTCCCTCTCACCGAACGGCAATTGTAGCGATTAATCAGTTACCTATTACCCCGGACACTTTACTGTTAAGATTGTTGGGACGGGGGAAAACCCAAAGCCAAGCGGTGAGAGAGTTGCTTGAGTTGCCTTCTGGCGATTCCTTCCGTCAAAATGTCATGGAATTATTGATTAGTTGGCGTGTGAGTGTTGAAGTTAACAATCTTTTAGAATCAGAAGATAGGGAGGTATTTATGGCTTTATCTCAATCTTATTTAGAGTGGAAAGAGGCGACTAAACGGGAAGGACTTCAACAAGGACTTCAACAAGGAC
>JAADBR010000240.1 GCA_009995705.1 Microcystis aeruginosa W13-11 | reverse complement strand
ATACCTCATCCGACTGCATACCTCTATATCTCCTTTTTTTGACTCCCTGTAGTCTTCTTATCATTAGACCAAACTGTGCAGTTTGGTTGCAGGTTGAGTTAGTCTAAACTCCAGAATTAACAAGCGCAGACAAAAGTATTTAACCCATTGATTAAATCTTCAACCGTTTTCTAAATAGTTTCTCAAAGAAACCCGTTTTCTAAATAGAAACCCCTTTTCTCAGTTGAGATTGCTTCTGCACCTTTTTCTGATTTTCCTTGCCAAGTGCCGTGAAACCCCGGAGGGATAACACTGGGTAATTGCAGACAGCAAAGGGGTTCTTTTTCTAGCTGCTGACTGTCATAGATTCTCACTTGGCTGCTGTGATTATTGCTGTCGTAAACCACGACGATTAACCATCCTGTCTCTGGAGATAAACCATCGGAGACAAAAATCGGTTCACTTCCATAACAGTTATTTTCTAGATAAGCAATAGTTAACTTACCTGTGGAGTGATTATAACAAGCGGGAAGTCCGATAATTTCCCGACGAATATCGCTATCGGGACGATGGACAGCTAAAAAAGTATTTTGCCATTTTTGTCCCACCAGTTGCGGGGAAACCACGGGAAAATCACAGCTTAAATCTGAGATAATTTCCTGATTAATCACTTTTGCTGATAGGGGATTGATGGTGACACTTGCCAATTTTCCGATGGCTAAGGTTTCGGTTTTACCCGTGGGAACTTCTTTTAAAAATTGATTAGTTTTAAAGTCGTCATAACGGACAAAAACAATTTCAAGATTGCCTTGGTTATTTACACAACCATTAGCGAAGTGCCATTGAAACCATGAATCGGTAACACTTTCACTGACTAATTCCAGAGAATCTCGCTCAAAAATTAGTATTCTTGTTCCTAATTCTGGCTGCCACTGCATGGCATCACTAAAAGTTTTAAATCCCAACAGTATCGATAATTTATCCACTTTTATCGGTGGGACGAAAAAGACGAGATACTGTCCTGCTAAAACAAAGTCATGCAGCAGAGACAATCTATCTAACTCAAAAGTGTTTTTCTGGATAATTTCACCAGTGGAGTCAGACTTATAGAGATTTAAACTAAATTTGGCACTGATTGTCACCCCGAAATTAAAAATTTCTCCTCTGGACAAATCTAGCTTAGGATGAGCGGAGAAAGTTTCCTTTGCTTGTAACCTAGATAAATTATCTAAACCTACGGTTTCTAAAGATTGTAAATCTAATTTATGGGGAAAACCCCCTTCCCAGAGAGCTAATAATTTATCGGGTAAAGCTAACACCGAGGTGTTAGCGACATTTTTTACCTCTTTTCCCCAATTATTCCAAAAAAAGCCGGGGGTATTCATGCCATAATTAGGAAATAAATATTGATTAGCGGCACTTTCTTGCTGATAACCAGCAGTTTGGACATAACGATAGGTGGCACTGGCTCCATTATCATGAAAATGTACAGCTAAAACTGCCCCATCTCCGTCAAACCAATGACCAACTTTTTGCTTACCTCTTTCTAATCTCCCCGGACCATTACGATAGAGACTCCCCCGCAATCCGTCGGGAATTTTCCCCAACAATAAGGTTAATTTCGTTTCAGAAAATTCCACTGCTGGTTTTTCTAAAGATTTTGCCCAAGCTTTCATAGATTTGCTTTTTTAGTGATTACATAGTTGAGTATAGCCATAGACTAGGTTCAATGACAATAATTTCGGCAGTTTACCAGTTAATTAGTATTCGTCACAACCGATAAATTATATCATTATAAAGTATCGGGATCAATTCCCAGAGAACGGATATATTCAGCTAAACGTTCAGCTTTAAGACGCTCCTGTTCTAATTGTAAACTTGCTTCTTCAGCTTTAAGACGCTCCTGTTCTAATTGTAAACTTGCTTCTTCAGCTTTAAGACGCTCTTGTTCCAATTGTAAACTTGCTTCTTCAGCTTTAAGACGCTCTTGTTCTAATTGTAAACTTGCTTCTTCAGCTTTAAGACGCTCTTGTTCTAACCCTTGAGATAACTCAAGAGAAGTTAAAAATTTCTGACCATCTAAACTATAAATTTCTAACCCATTTTCTCTCAAATCAAATCGGATATTTAACCGAGGACTAACCCATCCCTTAATCTCAGGTATAGAACTTAATAGTCCTTCCTGTCTCAACCATCCTTGAAAATTATGAGAATCGGG
>JAADBR010000239.1 GCA_009995705.1 Microcystis aeruginosa W13-11 | reverse complement strand
CCAGAATTAACAAAACTACCCTCTCTTTGGACAAAAAGCTATTTTTATGACACTTCGGGTAAAGTTAGTACAGCAAAAGTAATGGCTGATATTAATGACCCACATCATGACAGATATTAGGACGGCGGATAAATCCGCTCGCGTCGCTTTTCCGCCCCGTGTTGAAACGACAGGGCTACCAAGCTCCCGTCTTTTTTCGTGTCGCGGGCCAACTCGATGACCTTGCCTCCCGTCCCGATCAACTGACGACGGACATACTTATCCATCACCAACTCGGCGTAGCGATCGATGTTGGCGGCCGATACCGTGCGCTCGATTAGCTGTAATAGTCGGGGAATCCCTCCCACCTCGTCGAGAAGCTGGTGATCCTGCAGCCAACTGGAAACCGTCATCAGGTCTGTGGGCTTTCCCTTACCGTGAAGAGAAACCGCCGCTCGGTAAATTTCTTGATGGGAACGAACGTAAAACGCATCGGCGGCTAGAAAATCGACGATCCGTCCCATCGCCTTGGGATCGAGGAGAATTCCCCCTAAAATAGATTCCTCGGCCTCGATATTCTGGGGGGGCAACACAGGATCATACATCACTTTCTAGACCCCAAGGGTCGATCCACTTTTCGCCCGCTAATCTGGCCAGTCGCTTCGTTTCGTTTCGTTCTGAAAAGGAGAGCTTTTTGGGGGGTTGTTCTTTTTTCTTTCCGTTCGCTCGTCCCTCTGATTTCTCGAAAAGCTCGTAATAAACTTCCCACCGATTCAGACCGGCTGCATTCTTGCCTGCCAGCCATGCTTCTATATCGACGATCGGATTGGGAAGTTTCCCAGTTTCCTTTTTCACAAAATAAAAAAATCTCTCTCGCTCGTCCTCTGAGAGAGTGTTTTTAAAGTCTGAATAAGTCTTAATAATCTTAGAGGTGCCCGATTCCTTGCCCTGACTGGGTTTTGGGACGGGATCGTTTCCTACAGTGCGAGTTGGTTTCCCACAGTGCGAGGGTGTTTCCTGTAGGAAACCTGATGGTACTGTAGGAAACTCTTCTGCATTGTGGGAAACAGTGTTTCCTGTAGGAAACCCTTCCCCGTCGCGGGAAACCTGATCTCCTTTAGGAAAGGTTTGCAGCTTGACCAGTGCTTCGGTGATTTCTAGATCGATGTAACCTTTATCGCTAAGAACTTTCAGGGCTTTGGAAACCGTGCCTTTCTGGAGTCCCGTGGCGGTCGCCACATCCGTGACCTTGATGCGTAGATCGCGACCGCCGAACGGATCGATCGTTCTCAGATAGTAGAGAACTCGAACTTCCGCGTATCTCAATTCTTTGGTGACTTCGAGCCACTCTTCCGGTTTTAGCGCGTAGAACTTGCCTTCTATCTTGTTTTGTGTCATAATAGTTATAGTTTTTGTGCAAAGGTATATACTTTCCATCGAAAGTGATGTACTTTTCGTTAATTTGCCCCATAACCCGAACAGAGTTGGGGCTTGTTTTTTAGGTAGGCGGCAATCTTAAAGTTGCCTTAATCTAGATATTAATCGCTCTTAACCTCATTTCGGTTTAAAAGTCCTAATCAGTCCCCCGATTTCCGCCCCCGCAATCGCACTAAAAAGTATATGTTTTAATTATAGATGTATTTAAATAAAAACCATCCATTGAGAGAAATTTCTGTTGTGGGTAAAATAGTGTAGAGAAGTTAAAAGGTTATTCAATGGAAAATAGAGGGAAGTACAAGGGCAGGAAGGAAAATCCACCGAATCCGGACGGGAGACCTCTGACTTATGAAGAGCCGAAGAAACGTCACAATCTAACCGTGACTCAGGCTGGGTGGGAAGAAGTTCAAGCGATTGCGGAACAGTACGATCTATCGGTGTCGGAAATGTTGGAACGGTTAGCCCGCGGCGAGTTTGAACTGGTGCGGAAGGTTTTTTAGAACAAGACGGATCGTGTCCCGACGAACAGGAGGGAGAGGCGACGGAATTGGTCGGTCAGGCACTATCGGGGCGGATCGTCCTGCCTTGTTTTGCGTGGGCGGAAATCGCTTCGGTTTTGCGGAAAAAGGTCAGGAGTAGTCTGCTGACGGAAGGGGAGGCGGGTCAACTCTATAGAATCCATTTGGTATCTTAGGATACAGCTAATCGTCGTAGTAGAAGTCGAAGAAAACAGAGATGAATTTTGGTAGTGGAGTGCTGTAAAGTACGCTCAAAATTTTTGACTAAAGATTTGC
>JAADBR010000238.1 GCA_009995705.1 Microcystis aeruginosa W13-11 | reverse complement strand
GTCAGATATTGCCTGAGATAATTTCGGGTTTTTGACCATATTCTTGACGGCTAAATTCTCAACCACAATCGTTTGGTTTTCACGAACTAATTGAGTGGTTAGCTTATGTAAATGATCTTTTCTACTATCGGTGATTTGAGCGTGAATCTTGGCTACTTTGATTCTTGCTTTTTCCCGATTTTTTGACCCTTTCTGTTTTCTAGAAAGGCTTTTTTGGGCCTTTCGCAGTCTCCGATAATGCTTTTTAAAATGCTTGGGATTAGACACTTTATCGCCATCGCTGGTAATCACGAGGCTACTAATTCCTAAGTCAATTCCGATGGCTTTATCTGTTACTGGTAAAGGCTTAATCGTTGGGTCATCAAATCTTATTGAGATATGCCAGCGTCCAGAAGGATGTAATCTGACTGTTACTGTACTTGGGTCACAGCTTTCTGGTATTTGTCTTGACCATCGAATAGGTAAAGGTTCTGTGCATTTAGCTAAATAGATTTGTTTGTCTTTAAATTTAAAAGCAGATTTGGTAAATTCGGCACTTCCTCCCTGATGTTTTTTCTTAAAGGTGGGATACTTAGTACGACCAGCAAAGAAGTTAGTAAAAGCTGTTTGTAGGTGTCTTAACCCTTGTTGTAAAGGTACACAGCTAACTTCGTTTAAAAACTCTAATTCTTCTTGCTTTTTCCAGTCGGTTAGCATTGAAGAAGTTTCAGTATATCCTACTCTTTCTTGCTTTTCGTACCATGCTTGTGTTCTGAGATGGAGAGCTTTGTTGTAAACTAATCTTACACAGCCCAAGGTGCGCCGCAATAGCGACTCTTGTTCGGGTGTGGGGTAAAATCGAAACGAATAGGCTTTTTCCATGTCTCACATTTTAGCATATATTTGGTAAATGCGCTAATATTTAACAGTAAAGCCGTCGTAGAACGACGGGGTTTCAGACCCAAATTTTCGATGAAAAAGATTTTTTGTCAAGGGTGGGAGTGGAATTTAATACTTTTTTCAGTTTTTATTGCCATGATGCTGCCGGAGTTGGCGGGTATCGGCATTATTGTCGTGTTAATTAGGGTTTTTACCGGCAATTTTCGGGCAATTATCCAGTCACGTCTCAATCAAGGTCTCGGTATCGTCACACTTTGGTTAATGATTAGTGCCAGTCTTTCCCCAACTCCGGGGGATGCTTGGATTGGTTTAGGAAATTTCCTGCCTTTTTTCTTCTTTTTTAGCAATATTCGGCAATTAATAAAAAAACCCTCTCAGTTGCGTCAACTAGCTTGGGTGATGGTTATTCCCTCGGTTTGGGTAGTGGTGATGGGATGGGGACAAATTTTTCTCGGTTGGCAAAAACCGGAAGCATTAAAAGGGATTTTTACCTGGCCCTACGGAGTGGGGGGCGAACCTTTAGGGCGAATGTCTTCGGTTTTTATGTATGCTAATCTTTTGGGGGCTTATTTATTAATAACTGTGATTTTAGCGATCGGTTTATTAATTCTAACTTGGCGGCAGTGGCACAGACAAAGAAATAACCTTTTAAATCTCAAAGTCGGGTTTTTAACTTTAACTATATTTATCGACAGTGTAGGGCTATTTTTAAGCAATTCTCGCAATGCTTGGGCCTTAGTCTTTTTAGTTTGCCTAATTTTTGCCCTTTATCTGGGTTGGAATGCCTTAGTCGCTGGTTTTGTCCTCTTGGGGGGGGTGATTTCTCTTGCGTCTTGGGGACCAAATCCTTTCAGGGATAGTCTGCGTTTTTTGGTTCCTAGGGCGATTTGGGCGCGATTATCCGATGAAATGTTCCCCAATCGCCCTCTAGCGACACTAAGATCAACTCAATGGCGTTTTACTCTAGAAATGACCCAAGAAAGACCTCTATTAGGTTGGGGATTACGCAGTTTTACACCTCTCTACGAAAAAAGTCAGGGATTGTGGTTAGGTCATCCCCATAATTTATATTTGATGTTAATGGCAGAAACGGGAATTATTGGCTTAATTTTATTGTCTGTTTGGGTGGGTTGGATTTATGCCCAAGGGTGGCGTTTATTTGCACTTTTACGGCAACAAAAAGCCGGGGGTGAGTTAATTATCTTTACCTATCTGGTGGCCTTTGGTGCTTGCATTTTATTTAATCTCGTCGATGTCACCCTCTCCGATGTCAAGATTAATACTATTGTTTGGCTTCTCTTGGCTGCTATTGCTGGGGTCAGTCAAGGGTTAAATTATGAATTATAAATTGGCAAGTGGGCAGATGGGGGAATAGGTTGACACTCTGCGCGCTAAAGCGACGCAGATTCTAGCACAGAATTAGACCAAAATCTAATTCTGATGGGCATTGTCAAGATGCCTCTAGTAACTCTGCTCAAATCTAAT
>JAADBR010000237.1 GCA_009995705.1 Microcystis aeruginosa W13-11 | reverse complement strand
GGGATAACGGTAAAACCCTAAAATGGCTATAAACCTTATGGGATAAGGACTTTAGACTCTTTTGACAATGTAGTAACTTTTAGGCTATAGTGAGTCTGTTGGTTCAGCGCTGAAATTTGATTATATATCCCTAAAATTAGGAAGATTGTATTTAATATGAGCGATAACCCTGCCGTAGGTGGGGATAGTTCTCTGTGGCTGTCTGATGTTAGTCCTTCCGATAAACCATGGGATAAACATAAAGACCAGTCCCGGCAGGTAGCGAGTATTTATGCCCACGCCGACTATGAGAAATATTCCAAGAGAATTTGGGAGTGCAGCCAATCCCTCGAATTCCGCGTTTTGGCAGACGATAAACAACAGACACACCTGAAACTACATTCCGCCCGATTTTGTCGCGTCAGGTTGTGCCCTGTCTGTCAATGGAGAAGATCGATGATGTGGCGTGCGCGGTTTCTTAAAGCCTTACCAAAAATCTGTGCTGATTACCCTAGAGGTCGGTTCCTTTTTCTTACCCTCACGGTTCGGAATTGTCCGTTAGAAGACTTGAGGGATACGATCGCATGGATGAATGCTTCATGGAAAAAAATGACCATGAGAAAAAACTTTCCTGCTCTAGGGTGGATCAAGTGTATTGAGGTAACGCGGGGTGAGACAGACCTCGCTCACCCTCACTTTCATTGTTTGTTAATGGTTAATCCTAGTTATTTTACTCATGGGTATATATCTCAAGCTGATTGGACTAAGATGTGGAAAGAATGCCTTAAGGTAGATTATAATCCAATAGTCAATGTTAAGCGAGTTAGAAACCGTAAACATAAGAGTAAACAAACTGTTGACACTGTTAATGATACTACTGTAAACAATACAGATAACAGACCTGTTGACAATCCTATTGATGATATAATAGCAGGGGTGCTAGAGACGATTAAATATTCAGTTAAACCTGCTGATCTAATCGGTGAGGATCACCTGTTTGTCTCTCCTCAAGACTGGTTAGCTGAACTGACTAGGCAGCTTCATAAGACCAGATCGATAGCACTAGGAGGGATATTTAAACAATACTTAAGCGAGGATGAACCAGAAGATTTAATCAATGCTGAGATCGAGGAAGAAACTGATCTAGATGATGAGGGATATAATTATATCTTTGAATGGAGAGAGGTAATGAGAAAATATGCCTATAAAGAATCTGTGGACAAATAAGTAAATAAAGGGTTGACAGAAGTTGACAAAAGATGTAAACTGGTAAGTGTACAGTAAACAGGAGATGTCAACAATGAGTAAACCACCGATCAGCTTCAGACTTTCTGATGATGAATGGTTGTTGCTAGAATCTAATCAGCAGCCCGGAGAGTCGATCTCTTTGACGGCAGCCCGGCTATTAAGAAATCAGCTAGGGGTTGTTGACGGGTCAGTTGACAAACTAGAAATAAAGAACTTGAATCAACTTATTCAGGATAGAATAGATGAGTTAAAATCGGATGTAAACAGCTATGTCAACAGTCGAGTAAACGAGTTAATATTAAGAATTGAAGCTTTGGAAACTAAGCCGGTTAAAACTACCACTCGCCGGACTACTTCTAAAGCTACTCCCAAAGAGTCGCAGCCTTGATGACAAAACGGTTTCTCAAGAGACTTCCGTAAGGAAGTCTCTTGAGAAATCGTCCCTTCCCTTGCAGTGCTTTTAGCACTGCATTCAGAGTATAAAAAATCCCATTAGCTATCCCTAAAACTAATGAGATTGATAATCTAATATGAGGTAAATTTTGTATGGCATTAGCCTACAATAATATTGTAACATCCCCCGGGGATTGCTTGGGAGAAAACCGAAAAAAACTTTTGCTAAAAAAGGACTTTTTTTGTATAATGAAATTAATACGCTCTGCAGCGGTGCAACGTAGGCCCAGGCAATTGAAAGGAATCTGAGAAGAAAGTAAGCAGGGAGTTTGATCAGACTCGCCATAGTCCGAACCTTCTCAGGTTTTCTTGTGTTTATGCAGCCTGACACATTTTATAACCATTGGCTACAAGACTGGTACATACTTATTATATGTCAATTGAAAAAGTGTCACAGTTGATATATGAACAATCATTCAGATATAACCCCAAAATAGAACCAAAAAAGTAGTACAGTATTGCATCCATGCAATAGATTTCGGAGTGTCTCTGGCCTAGAGTAAGGGTACATACTGTCACTACCCACAAGCGGAACCTGAAACCTGCGCTGCTAGTACGTTCCAGTCTTTTTCTCCTTCTCTTGATTATAGAGGGATAACGGTAAAACCCTAAAATGGCTATAAACCTTATGGGATAAGGACTTTAGACTCTTTTGACAATGTAGTAACTTTTAGGCTATAGTGAGTCTGTTGGTTCAGCGCTGAA
>JAADBR010000236.1 GCA_009995705.1 Microcystis aeruginosa W13-11 | reverse complement strand
ATATTAATGACCCACATCATGACAGATATTAGGACGGCGGATAAATCCGCTCGCGTCGCTTTTCCGCCCCGTGTTGAAACGACGGGGCTACCAAGCTCCCGTCTTTTTTCGTGTAACTTAGTCCAAATTCTCTGCTCGCTGCGTTTTACAAGATAAATTCAGCCTTGAACCGCTCCTCCTCTAAAAATGTTTAGCCTTTGACCCTTTAACTTTCCCCTAGACAGGGGTTGGGGTTCAGGACTATGAATAGAAAAAAATGGCATCAGTCAATGTCCGCCTCCCGGGGGTATCGTCTATAGTTTGGTTGTCCCAGACATCGATGATGACATCTAGTCCCTGCTCATGCAGGGGTTTTACTGTGTAAGTCGTCATCGGCTGCCCCAATCAAAACAAATTTGCGACGTTAAGTTGCGATAATATAATATGGTTTTGCAAGTTATTGCATTTAGATCCCCTATGACAGCGACCCCTTCCAACGATTTATCTGCCTGGGAGCGGCTAGAACAAGGCAGACAAGCAAAAGCAAGCAACGGTGGTTATGCGGGCTACGGCTCCCCTGCCTTTGGACAACGATCAATCGATGGGGAATTAGTGGATGATCCGGAAGAGTGCCGGATCATTGAACTGATTCGCCGTCATCACAAATCAGGGAAATCCTTGCAGAAGATCGCCGATTGGCTTAATGAACAGGGCTACACCACCAAACGCGGTTTACCATGGCAGCGTATTTCCGTAAAGCGAGTGCTTGATCGACTATATGGAAAGGTGTCCAGAATTTCTGGAGTAACCCTTCAGTCCGAGCATAACTCGGAAGTACTCACCCCAGCGTCGGGTGATGCCGATCCTGAAACCATTAGAGGCTGAATAACCCCTAAATAAAAAGTTTCAGGCTTTAACCTGTTACATCCCTCTATGATACACCGAAGTGGGTCTAAAATCTTTACGAGTTTAATAAAAATTGTAACAAAACGTTACATCTTTTAGGAAAAAGTTAAATGTCGCTACAATTTGAGATAGTTTTAGAACGGGTTTTGGCAACTCTGAGAGTCTGGGTTCTTTGCCCAGTGGCTGTTCTGTCTATCTTTGCCTTTGCGATTGCAGGATGGTGCTGATGTCCCTCGATACACCTCTGAGTTGGGCCCCCGATCTGGAAAAGGCGATTGATCGCCAACCCTTGACGGTGCCGCCAACCACTTCCCTGGCAGATGCGATCGCCATGATTGGCCAGGCCTATAGTCGTCTGTGTTTACTCACCGATGACCTATCCCCTCTAGCTGCTCCGGCCGGAGAGGTGCGTGTTAGCTGTCTGCTGGTGGTGCAAGGGCAAGAGCTATTAGGAATTTTGACAGAACGGGATGTGGTGCGACTCACCGCTCAAGGAATTAACCTGACCGAGACAACCGTTGCCGATGTGATGGTGCATCCCCTGATCACGTTACCCCAGCAATCTGCTCAAGACATTTTTGCTGCCCTGTTTTTGTTTCGGCGCTACCGCATTCGCCATTTGCCGATTGTGGATGACCAAGGACAGTTAGTCGGGGTGATTTCCCATGAAAGTATTCGCCAGATATTGCGTCCGGCCAATCTATTGCGGTTTCGTCGCGTATCGGATGTGATGACCACTCAAGTGGTACAGGCCCCACTCACCGCCACAGTCTTGCAATTAGCCCAGTTAATGGCCGAACATCGTGTCAGTTGTGTGGTGATCACCCAGAGAAATTCCGAAGACAATGACTACCCCGTTGGTATTGTGACAGAGCGAGATCTTGTCCAGTTTCAAGCAGTTCAAATCAATCTGCACAAAACTAGGGCCCAGACGGTGATGAGTACGCCGTTATTTCTCCTCAACCCGGAGGATTCCCTGTGGACAGCCCATCAGGAAATGCAAAAACGGCGGGTGGGGCGTTTGGTGGTTTCTTGGAACTGGGGTCGGGGGTTGGGTATTGTCACACAAACCAGTCTGTTAAGGGTTTTTGACCCGATGGAAATGTATGGGGTGATTGAAAATTTACAACAAACGATTCAACAGCTAGAGTCCGAGCGATCGCCCTCCCTTCCTTCTCCACCAGCGGACTTATTACTTCAACCAACTTGTGACCCATCAGAAAAAGAGATTGCCAGCGATCGCGAGTTATTACTAGCCTTGCTGGACAATGCCTACAAGCACGTAAAGTATATGTTGGCTAACTTAGATATTGTCGTCGAGCAGCGGCGCTCTTTGCTTCAATCTGTTCTAGAGAAGCTTGAGTACCTCGGTCGTGAAATTAGCTCTTAGATAACCGACTTGCTTCTATTCATACTAAATCTGGTTGTTATAGCGGTTTTCAGTTGAATGAGGTACAAAGGGATGGCTAGGCAGACTCTTGATTAGGCTCTTTAAAAGGGGTATCGCAATAACAACAATGGGTAAACCAATTATGAATGT
>JAADBR010000235.1 GCA_009995705.1 Microcystis aeruginosa W13-11 | reverse complement strand
ATTAATGACCCACATCATGACAGACATTAGGACGGCGGATAAATCCGCTCGCGTCGCTTTTCCGCCCCGTGTTGAAACGACGGGGCTACCAAGCTCCCGTCTTTTTTCGTGTTGTTTACTGGTCTAACGTTTGGTCGGTCTCTGTGGGTAGGGAGACAGAGGAAACTTTCGCACAGGGTGACGAGAGCGAGCGTTTTTCCCAACCTATCGAAAAATTCGACCAAGCGTATTTAATACATTTGTATTAAAAACAACTACATAAGCCACTATTTTTCGTGAACGATTTCATCGATAAATTCTTCTCTTTCGTCTTCCGTCATGGTATCCCAATCATAGCCGCGTTCTTTGGCTACGATTCTAGCTCTTTCTGCTCCTTCATTAAATACTGGTTCCAACTGTCTCCACTGACTGAGGATGAGAATTTTATAAACTTCCTGTTGTTGTGCTTCGGGGAGTTGTTTGACTAATTCGATCACTTGTTCGTTGCTTAAGGTTAAGTTCGGCATAGGTCGCTTCTAGACACCAGCATGATTAATCAGTTTAACACGGGTCCTTAATGGAGAGGGTTTTCGGTTCGCCCACACCTTCCGGGCTTTGATCGGTTAGAATCGAGAAATTATCGGCCTAGAAAGTCCTTTCATCTTCGCGCTTGCCGTAAAATTATGATCATCTCTCTCCAAGAAGCTCAAGCCAAACTGCCCGAACTGATATACAATCTCAAACCGGGGGAAGAATTGTTAATTACCGATAATAATCTCCCACTGGCAAAACTAATCGGACAATCCCCCGCACCTCCCCAACGTCCAGGTCCCGGCCTATGTAAAGGAATGATTACCATCGTGGCCGATGATGAAGAACACTTACAAGACTTCGCGGAGTATCTGCATTGAAATGTCTAATCGATACCCATACTCTGCTCTGGTACACACTCAACGAATCCCCACTAAGTAGCACCGCCCATCAACTAATTATTAACCAAAATAACGAAATATTAATTAGCCCAGCATCCTATTGGGAAATCGCCATCAAAATCAGTATCGGTAAACTCATTTTACATCAATCTTACCAAGATTTTATCGACGTATGCCTTAATCAATATCAATTTAATATCCTTGCCATCACACCAGAACATACGGAGGCGCTGATCAACCTTCCTTTTTATCATAAAGACCCCTTTGATCGCCTTCTGGTAGCTCAAGCCATTGTTGAAAATATTCCGATTATTAGTGTAGATACTGTCTTAGATCGGTATGGTGTTCAACGTTTTTGGTAGTGTGATCGTTTTTCTCAACCTATCGAAAAACTCGACACTATACCCCGTTTCTAATCCCTCAACTTAATGTTTTTCTACTAATGTTCCCACGTTTCCATTGGATAATTCTTCTTCTAGAATGTCTTTTAATAAAATCACATTGAGTAAAGTTCATAATTCATGGTTATTATTTTGGTCTAAAAAGTCCAGAAAATCTTTTGCTTTTACGATCTGAATATTTTGATATTCAACCAGTGAAAGAAGATGTTTGTCTCCCGTGATAATATGGGTCGCCTTGCCAGCGATCGCACATTCTATGATCATATCGTCATCGGGATCGTTGGGAACGGCTCTCAGTGTTCCACCTATAGAAACAATGGTAGAAGCCTCACAAATTTCCTCTATGTATTTTCTAACTCGTTCTTCAGGAAATTTGATTTTTAGTAGCAGTTTTTCGGATAATTCCTGTAAAATTTCTGGACAAGTGACCGATCGAATCAGTTTGCTTTGGGCTAGGGAAAAACAACTATTCGGACTACCGCTTTTAGAAAGCGCAGCAGATATGAGAATATTTGTGTCGAAGACAACAGTATAAATCACTACTTCTCGTGAACGATTTCATCGATAAATTCTTCTCTTTCCTCTTCGGTCATTGTCTCCCAATCGTAGCCGCGTTCTGCTGCGACGATTTTTGCCTGTTGGCTTCCGTAATCGGTTATAGCTTCCATATTTCCCCACTGACGCTGGATGAGGAATCTAAATAGTTCCTGTTGCTGTGCTTCGGGGAGTTGTTTGACTAATTCGATAACTTGTTCGTTGCTTAAGGTTAAGTTCGGCATAGGTCGCTTCTAGACACTAGCATGATTAACCAGTTTAACACGGGTCGCTAACGGAGAGGGTTTTCGGTATCGCCGCGCGCGGGGAGGCGGAGGAAACTTTCGGGCCGGGTGACAAGGGCGAACGATTTTCCCAACATATCGAAAAATTCGACACTATACCCCGTTTCTAATCCCTCGATTTGATGCTTTTCTACCAATGTCCCCACATCTCCCGCGGATAATCCTTCTTCGGGAATGTCTTGTAGTAAAATTACATCGGAGTAGAGTTCATATAGTAAAATTACATCGGAGTAGAGTTCATAATTCATGGCAGTATATTAAAAGTTTAAATTATATAGCGGTATGCGATTGCATGAGGTACAATAGATGAGAAAAATAAATTATAGACCTACACAGGAGCCACAACCTTATGAAGCCCTATTCTTTAGACTTACGACAAAAGATCA
>JAADBR010000234.1 GCA_009995705.1 Microcystis aeruginosa W13-11 | reverse complement strand
ACGGCTCCTAGTTTGATTGTTCCTTTGTTAAGGATACAGCTTGACTTCTTTTGGTTAACCTTGTATTATCTACACTAACTTCTGATGATGTTAATGTAGATGATTTAAGGCTTCCATCGAATGCCGATTTATCATCGTGACAGTGGCGGTGTAGTAATTGAAGGTTTTTATATTCATCCTTTCCGCCTAATCTTAGAGGGTGAATGTGGTCAACTTCAATTAAGTCCGATGGGGTAAAGTATTGCCCACATCGGCTACATTTGCCTTGTTGCTTCTTAAGTAGTTTAGCTACTCTTGTCGGTGTGTCGATTGCTTGTCCTCGTCTGGTCGCCCAGTAAGTCCAATTTCCGTCGTAGGGTGAAGCGTCAGCGCGTACTAGGGTATGTCTGACAATTGGTGTCCAGTTATGTTTCCATAAATGAAGACCGTCTTTGGTTTGAAATAACCAAGATTCATGTCTTTCTTTCCCGTTGCTGAGTTTAACTGTACCCGGTCTGAAATAGTTTTTCAGATTTTTGTAGTTCGCTTTACCGCATCTTGATACTGTCCATGCCCTTAACATTAACCAGATTGTGTAATCTAGTTTATTGAAGGTATCCATAGATACTACTCCTGAGTAGTAGTTAGCCCAACCTCTAATGATTGGGTTTAAGTGACTAATCAGGGCTGATTGGGGTGTTGTTTTGTGTTTCTTGATTACACCTTTAATCGCTTCTGTGTGGGCTTTAACTGCTTTTTGGCTAGGTTTAATATGTGTTAGAAATGTTTTGGATATTCCTTTATATATTTTCCCTGCTTTGTATTTTCCTGCTGGGTATTGCCTGATATTGAATCCTAGAAAGTCAAAACCGGGTTCTTCCGTTTTCCCATTATATTCAATGGGGTTAAGTGTGTGGCACACTCTGGTCTTTTCTGGTTTGAGTTCTAATCCTATCGACTTTAACCATTCAGAAATAGCAGTTTTGCACTGTTCAATGATTTTGAGTGATGGGGAAATTATTACAAAATCATCGGCGTATCTTATTAAAACAGCTTGATTTCTTTTATCACTCTTTTTGGGGAATAGTGTTTCAATCAATCTTGCCATTCCATCCAGTGCAATGTTAGCGAGTAGTGGACTTATTACCCCTCCTTGTGGTGTCCCTGTTTCTGTTTCTTCAAATACGCCGTTATCCAACACTCCTGCTTTGAGCCATTGTTTTATGTCTCTTTTCAGGGAACTTGGACAATGAATTTTGGACAGTAAAAAGTTGTGATTAATTCGGTCAAAACACTTGGCAATATCGGCATCTAATACGAAGTAGCTACCTCGATTAATGGTGATGTATATCCTTGATATTGCATCATGGGCAGACCTTCCCGGTCGGAAACCATAGCTGGTTCCTTCCATTCTTGACTCCCATTCTGGTTCGAGTGCCAATTTAATCAACGCTTGTCTAGCTCTGTCTTTAATGGTTGGTATTCCTAATGGGCGTTTTTCGTCCCTACCGGGTTTAGGAATCCATACCCTTCTTAACGGTTTTGCTTTAAGTGTTCCCTTGATTTCTTCGGTTAGATTTAGCCTTTGTTCTGGGGATATTGCTATCATTCCATCAACTCCTGCTGTTTTCTTTCCCTGATTATCTTGGGTTACTTTGCGAACCGCTAATAGACGAGCGTAGTACGATTTCACCAATAGACGTTGCAACCTTCTAACCTTTGCATCCTGTCCCGATTTAGCCGCTTGGTATATTCTCTTTTGGAGCTTGAAAACATATCTTTGGATTTTCGCCCAGTTGATAGCTTTCCATACATTCGTAGTCTTAGTGGTTTTCGGTTTCCCGAACCCTTTACCTTCTCTCGATTTCGTCATATAGACTCCTACTAGACTCTATCCTTACAATCAAACCGTAACCTGTTAGCATATCCTGACTATTACTGTCAGACGTTGGCTTTTGGTTACATCTCACACCCTTAAAGGCTTGCGCTTACACTTATCACTACTGGGTATTTCGACCGATACTCAGAGCCTAAAAGGGTTTATAACGTTCCGTTTATATGGGCATTCCATCTTTAGATTTGTCCTCTCCACCGGGGTACTTTTAAAGGTCTGTGTGAGTGAAAGTAAGATTTCCTCACTATTCCCCTTATTCTTTTGAACGCAGTGTGTCAACCTATTTCACTGCTCTATTAATTACGATGGTTCAGGTCAGACATTCGGCTCACGCCTAATCATGGATGGTTGGCAGTGGTCTCGATTCTGGTGTTAGGTTACACCTCGGAGCCTTCCGTTCCCCGCTTCAGTCCCAGAATTGTGATTTCTGAATCTGGGGGTGGCTATCGCCGTTACTCTCACCTTGTAAAGATTTATTACAAAGTGTATTGACCTTGAGTCCCCTTGCCTAGTTTGGTATCGGATGATACTAAACGTCGGGACATATAAACAGTTATAAGGTTGGTCTGGGTTGACCTCTTAGATTCAGTCGGGGGACTGAAGACCTTACTAGGCGGTTATTTCAGGCATTTGGTTCCCTATTTCATGCCTAAACGTTTCGCACC
>JAADBR010000233.1 GCA_009995705.1 Microcystis aeruginosa W13-11 | reverse complement strand
TTAGCACTAATAAAATTTATCTATCAGAGTCTTTTTTGAATGTTGCTTCCTCAGAATCGCTAGTTAAGGTAATTTTAGAGGAAATTGGGCATTATGTGGATGCTCAAATTAATCAGGTGGATAGCGCGGGAGATGAGGGGGCAATTTTTGCATCTTTAGTACAAGGTGAGAGTCTCAATGCTGAGACTTTACAGGTATTGAAAGCTGAGGATGATTCAAGCATAATTAATCTTGAGGGAGAGGCGATCACCGTTGAACAAAATGGACTAATCGATCCTAGTAATTTTACCTTAAATAATTCCGCTCAATTCTCGAATTCTTCAGTTTTACGGTTAACTAATGATTATGGGCAAAGTGGTAGTGCTTTCCTCACCAATACAATTTCTTTATCCAATAATACATCTTTTAACTCTTATTTTCAATTTCAAATCACTAATTCAGACGGTCTAGGAGACGATGACGGAGCAGGAGCGGATGGTCTAGTTTTTATCATACAAACAATTGCGAATAATGTTGTCGGTTCTGAGGGCGGGGGTATGGGTTATGCGGGAATTAATCAGAGTTTAGGGATAGAATTTGATACCTATTATAATTCTTCTATAGCGGTATTCGCTTGAGTGAGATACAGACAAAGTCTTGCCTAGACTGCCTTATAGCTTGTTGCAGTATACCTCAACCGACTGCATACCGCTATATAGGTGACATTAATGGTAATCATGTCGGAGTTGACCTTAATGGAGATATTAATTCTGTCATTGCTCAACCTGTAACCAATCGTTTGAATAATGGCAATATTTGGAAGGCTTGGGTAGATTACAATGGCAACACAGATGTCTTAGAAGTTCGGGTATCGGAAAGCAATCAACGACCTACAACACCCTTATTAAGTTACACAGTTGACCTACTTTCTATCTTAGGTCAAAGTAATGCTTTTATTGGGTTTAGTTCGGGCACAGGAGGAGGGACTGGAATTCATGATATTCTTGATTGGGAATTTAATAACACTTCTAGTCCTATCATCACTCTCGCTGTCTCCCCCGCAAGCGTGACAGAAGACGGTACCCCCACTCTAGTCTACACCTTCACCCGCACCAATCCAACGACCAGCGCCTTAACTGTCAACTATACAATCGGAGGGACAGCTACCCTTAATACCGACTACACTCGTACAGGGACTACCAATACTGTCACCTTCGCAGCAGGTTCATCTACTGCTACCGTAACTGTTGACCCCACTGCTGACACTACAGTTGAACCCGATGAAACCGTCATTTTAACCCTTGCTTCGGGTACTGGTTATACCATAGGTACTCCTAACGCAGCTACGGGAACAATTACCAATGATGATGTCACCCTTCCCACCATCACCCTCGCTGTCTCTCCCAGTAGTGTTAATGAAGACGGGACAACTAACTTAGTCTATACCTTCACTCGTAGCGGAGTAACCACTAATCCCTTAACCGTCAATTACACCATCGGAGGGACAGCGACTCTCAATACCGACTACACTCGCACAGGGACTACCAATACTGTCACCTTCGCAGCCGGTTCATCCACTGCGACTGTAACAGTTGACCCCACTGCTGACACAATAGTTGAACCCAACGAAACCGTAGCATTAACTCTTGCGTCTGGGACAGGTTATACAGTAGGTACTCCTAATACAGCTACGGGAACAATTACCAATGATGATGTCACCCTTCCCAGTATTACTCTTGCGGTTTCTCCCACAAGTGTGACTGAAGATGGGACAACTAACTTAGTCTATACCTTCACTCGTAGCGGAGTAACAACAAATCCCTTAACCGTCAATTACACCCTCGGAGGGACAGCTACCCTTAATACAGATTACACTCGCACAGGGACTACCAATACTGTCACCTTCGCAGCCGGTTCATCCACTGCGACTGTAACAGTTGACCCCACTGCTGATACTACAGTTGAAAGTAACGAAACTGTTGCTTTAACCCTCGCTGCGGGGACAGGTTATACAGTAGGTACTCCTAATACAGCTACGGGTACAATTAATAATGACGATACCAGTGTCACCCTAGCAGTTTCTCCCAGTAGTGTGACAGAAGATGGGACAACAAATCTGGTTTATAGCTTCACTCGTAGCGGAGTAACCACTAATCCCTTAACAGTTAATTACACCCTCGGAGGGACAGCGACTCTCAATACCGATTACACTCGTACAGGGACTACCAATACAGTCACCTTCGCAGCTAATTCATCCACAGCTACCGTAACAGTTGACCCCACTGCTGATACTACAGTTGAAAGTAACGAAACTGTTGTTTTAACTCTTGCGTCTGGGACAGGATATACAGTTGGGACAACTACCGCAGTGACGGGGACTATTAATAATGACGACTTTTCCCAACTCTCCATCAACGACATCACCGTGGTGGAAGGTCAAAATAGTAATGCAATCCTCACTGTTACTGTCAATAACCCCAATCCACAACAAATTACTGTCAACTATACCACTGCACCCATTGATGCTACCGCCAATGTAGATTACACTAGCCAGACAGGAACCCTCACCATTGCACCTAATACTTCCAACGCTAGTATTAGCATTCCCATCCTTAATGATAATCTCAATGAACCGGATGAAGTCTTT
>JAADBR010000232.1 GCA_009995705.1 Microcystis aeruginosa W13-11 | reverse complement strand
TTCTTGGATGGCTAACTGTTGTTCTTCCCCAATAATGGCACGACGGAGGCGATCTAATTCGGTAATAATAGTTTGGGGGATATTACCTTTAGGATAGATATCTCGGTCGGTAAGCAATTGGACTAGATAGCGAGTTTTGCTGCGTTCAACGTATTTTAATGCGCGATCTTTTTGATTGAGGTTGAGATAGGATTGAACAATGCCATGATAAACATCCATTGCCTCGGAGAGAATTTCTTGTTGTCGTTGGGGGTTTAAGGCTTGGAGTCGGGTATTTTCTACTGCTTCGATGGCTAAGTTGTAGCCTTTGATGGCGGTTTCCCAGTCTTCGATCACGTTAGCAGTATTTCCTAAGTTTCGTCCTATTGTTAAACAGCCTATAGGAAAAGCTGTCGGGGTATATACTTCTAATGACAGGTTTAAGGCTGCAATAGCTAACTCTAGATTATCTGCCCTTTCCCCAAGAATGCGATTTCTATAAGCAGCACCCAGATTATTTTGTGACCTTGCCCATTCATAAGGAAAGCTATCACGGGTATATACTTCTAATGACAGGTTATATGCCACAATAGCTAACTCTAAATTTTCTGCCTTTTCCCCTCTGATACGATCACTATAAGCATTGCCCAGATTATTTTGTGTCATTGCCCATTCAGAAGGAAAGGCCTCACGGGTATATACTTCTAAAGACTGGTTTAAAGCAACAATAGCTAACTCTAAATTTTCTGCCCTTTCCCCTCTGATGCGCTTATTATAAGCATTCCCCAGATTATTTTGTGTTCCTGCCCATTCATAAGGAAAGCTATCACAGGTATATACTTCTAATGACAGGTTATAAGCAACAATAGCTAACTCTAAATTTTCTGCCTTTTCCCCTCTGATACGATCTAGATAAGCGTTTCCCAAATTATTTTGTGACCTTGCCCAATCTTCAGGAAAAGCTTCACGGGTATATACTTCTAAAGACAGGTGATAAGCCGCAATAGCTAACTCTAGATTATCAGCCCTTTCCCCTCTGATGCGTTGACTATAAGCATTACCCAGGTTATTTTGTACGCTTGCCCATTCAGAAGGAAAGGCATCACGGGTATATACTTCTAAAGACAGGTTATAAGCAACAATAGCTAACTCTAGATTATCTGCCCTTTCCCCTCTGATGCGATTACTATAAGCAGTCCCCAGATTATTTTGTGTCATTGCCCATTCATAAGGAAAGCTATCACGGGTATATACTTCTAAAGCAGAATTAAAACAAGAGATCGCCCTTTCTAAATTATCAGCTTTACTGCCTTGATTCTTGTCAAGATAAACGTTACCTAAACTATTTTCAATTTTAGCCCATTTTTGAGAAAACTTTTGCTCAGAATAAACATTCAAAACCTGTTGATAAATTGTTTCTGCTTCCTCATATTTCTTTGCTTTCTTATATACATAACCCAAGGTCTCAAGAGTGGCTACTTTTGTCGGTTCTAATGATGTTATTTGATTACTTAAATTCCAAGCTTCTAGCAAAGATTCTTCCGCTTTTTGTAACTCTCCTCTACGGTAATAAGCAACCCCTAATTGCTGTAAAGTTGTTATCATCATAGATATATTTTTTTCTGCTGAATACTCTGCAAATAATCGAGTTAATAGATCAATTCTTGCTTGAGTTTCTGATACTCCATCTCGTTCAAGAACCCGAGCAAAATTCACAAATTGACGATCAATATTTTTTTCTTCTGGTAGAGATTCAAACTTAAAAATACCTGATTTCCAAGCCCAAAAATCAGGGGCAAATCTAGCGAATCTAGTAATAGTATCGTTTGATAAACAAAATAATATGGGATAAGGAACATCATAGGTAAAAGCGTCTCTGACAAAATTGAGATTTTGTAAAATAGGGGGATAATCCTTAAATCCGATAGAATTTTCTAATCCTTTGATAATTAACACTTGCTTTTTATCTTCTAAAGGGGGATTTTTAGATAAATAGTTTAAAATTTCATCTAATAAAAAACGCACCTGAGAATCATCTATATTTAAAACAATAAATTGTATATTTTGACATTGAGAATTATTCATTAAACTCTCAACTATCCAGTTAGCTTCCTCATTGCGGTTAACTTCAATAAAGCCAATAGTTAATCCTTCCGCAAAATCAATAAAAGTTAGTAACTCAGCTAATCTCTGCTGATTTTTTGCTAAAAATAGATGATTAGAAATAGAGAAAGATTTAGTTTCTAACATTTTCTAATACCTTTTTAAAAGCTTGAATAGATTCAACAACTGGATTGATATAGTTCCCGCCAATCAGTGTTGGACGGGTGTAATTTCAGCTATTCAGTCATTATGAGGGTTATGACATTTTTGGTGGGGGTGCTAAAATCTGCTTCTAGCATCAAAATGAGAATTGCTGATATAGTTCCATCTATCATTACCATTATATTCTAAGGCAGAAGTATTAAATAACATAAGTTGTCCAATTTGATTGTTATTAATTTCCTTGTTTAAATAGACATTTACTAAATGGCTATAATGCTCATCAGGGATGACTCTTTCAAAATCAAATTGTACTTGTTTAATGGCAGTTTGTACGTCTTCACTATCAATTTTAGAGCCGCCTTTTGCATTTGCTGAAGTAATAGCAGTTCTCATCATTTGCATTAGTTGTCTAACATGACCACCACTAGCTTTAGCTAAACTTAATAAATTATCATAATTGGCAAAAACATCCTGAACATTAACCCTAACTTCAATTAATTTAGCAACAGCTTTTAAGGCTTCTTCTTGATAGTCTAAATTGGGCTTATTTCTTTGTAAATTGTAGATATTGATCATCGGGACAATATTAGAGTTCTCGAAAAAATTATTGACTTTTTTAGCTGAATAGATTGTAGAAATTGGCACAGTATAAATAATATTGCATCCCAAGGCTTGTAACTGTGCTGCATAATCGAAAAATAAATGATCGCCTACTTCTGGTGTTACTCGATCTAAATTGTCGAATATTACTAAAAATCCTTGATATTGAGGGAGTTTTTGCTGTAATTTTCTGAACCCATCATCTAGTAAAAAATTTACATCAGCTTGTAAGCGAGAAATATCTTGTTCTAAGGTTTGACGAATTGTTTTTTTACGTTTATCAGATCCTTTAATTTGTGCTAATAATTTCACTAATAATTTAGCTACAAAAGGAATAGGAAAGGGAGAGGAACTAACATCTAAAGTTCCCGACATACTCACAGACTTCTCAACGGTTTCCTCTGTTTCTTCTGTGATATCTTTAAACCAAGCTTCAAAATTACCCAGAAGTTCATCATCAAACTTAATTCCTCGTTGTCTAAGTTCATATTCAATTTGCTTAATTAATACTAAATATAAGTCTATGTAACGCGCATCTTCAATGTCAATTTCCCGATCAGCTTCTAAATAAATAATAAAATATTTTTCTTGCCATCTTTCTTGAATTCGCCTTAATTCTGTGCTTTTTCCACAGCCGCGATGACCTGTAAATAAAATTGTTGTAAATTTTTCAGGTTCTTGAAATTCAAGAATTGTATCAACTTGACCTATAGCTTTGGTATTGCGAACTTTTGATAAATCAACATAATATCGTTTCATAGCTTCACCCCTTAGAGGATCAAGATTACAAACTCGGTAAGCTTCTTTGAGATTTTTGGCAAGATTAGTTTGGGTCATAGTCATTGAACAATATTATCTGAATAATCATAATTAATTATATTATAGCTTTTCAAAAAATACAATCTCCCTAAATCCAGTATCAAGGCGAACGCATCTTATTTTTGAAAGGTAGGCTGGATAAGGGTTTTCGAGATCATGGTTGATTTTTTCTGAAACGCTGAAAGTCTTATTAGATAAGGAATCTAGAATTTAGATGCGTTTGCCCTAAATCTAGTATTGACCAGTCGAAGGGTGAGAAACTGTCCCAACTGTTGCGCTATATACAGTAACCAAGTAACAGGATTATTATTTCCTTGTTCTTCTAACCAAGTTGCATAGGTTTCCATCACCTGCAAAAATTCGGGATCAATCAATTCCTGATTTGCTTGCAGGATATTGGGTTCCTCACCATCAGCACAAGTGAGCAACTGTTCTATTAAATTAACATAAGCTTGCGCGTTGTTCATTCATTGTCTGTACTGTGATTAGAATGATTGAATGAGGGACTATGATTAGGTTTAGGATTGGTGTCTGAGACAATTATAGTCAATTAAATAATTACATTAATCATAGTTTAGATATTATTATTGTAAGTAATAATAATGTAACGAATGACCGTTCCTAGTAAAGCTGTTCCCAAGATTCCGATTAACGTCTAAATCTGGGCCTTTTGAGAGCCTTTCAATTCTTTGGTATCTTCTTTCACCCTCTCAATATCCTTGTCTAAAGCATCAACTATCGTTGCTGTTTATATTCAAGAGCAAGGACTGGATAAATTTTGTCAAAATTGTTCTGATTCTTAAACTCAGATATTACCCCTGATATTAAAAACCCGATTTTTAGAGGCAGAAAAAATCGGGTTTTTTGGACTTTTGGATAATGGTGCAAGACCTGAGTTAAACTCCTGTTGCGATAAATGCTGTCCAATAATAGGGATTAGCAAAGGGATAGGGTTCACGTTTAACCGCAGCTTCTAATAAGTCTTGGAATTTTCTTCTATCCCGTTTACTCTCAAAGACTCGATCGAGTAATTGCTGGAATTTTTGACTATTTTTTGTTTGGGCTAATTTTTGACTATTCAATGTTCTTAACCAGGTTTGAGTATGATTTAAAACAATAGCAATACTCCCTTGATCTTGGATAGAAATCCGTTTAAGATCGTGATAAAATTTAGCCATAAATAAAGTTGTGGCTAGGGGATCTACTGTCCAAAGGGTGCTAACGACACTAGAACTTCCTGCAAATAGAAAACCACTCGGTAAACCCACATATTCATCACTAATACTATCGGCTTTACTTTCTATTATACCACTTTCACAAGCAGAAAAAGTAACTAAACGGCATTCTCTTAAATCAAGTTTTTTAAAGACTTCTGCTAGAGTAAGGTTAGCTGATTTTCCTAAGTTACCTTCTGGATCTGCTAACATTAAAGCTGAGTCTCTAGGG
>JAADBR010000231.1 GCA_009995705.1 Microcystis aeruginosa W13-11 | reverse complement strand
CATTGGAGATATTTTGAATCGAATGGGCTATAGTTTAAAAAAAACACAAAAAATAAAACCGCTCAAAAAAATTCCAGAAACTGAGGCAATTTTTGCCAACGTAGCCCAAGCCAAATTTTAGATAGAGAGACTTGTGGCAAGATATAATTAAGGTATATTTTGGGGAAGAAATTCGATTATGGAAGAACTTTTGGAATTAAAGGCTTTGCTCTTAAAAGGTGATATTAAAGGTTCACTGGCGATTGTAGAAGACCTTGAAGATATGAGCAAAAATGGGATTATTAGCACTATTCGTAGTTATGCTGTTATCTTATTACTTCATTTAATTAAACAACAGGCAGAAAACCGAACCACCCGTTCTTGGGATGTCTCCATTCGCAATAGTGTTAGAGAAATTCAACGCCAAAATAAACGCCGAAAAGCGGCAGGATATTATTTAAGTGATGAGGAATTAACAGAAACTTTAAACGATGCTTATCTTAATGCTTTGGATGCCGCTTCTTTAGAAGTCGAATCAGGTCGTTATCAATCGGAGCAAATAGAAGCTATAATTGACAAAAATAAACTGATTAGCGATGCTTTTCTTTTAATCAAAACCGTCTCTCCTTAGAAAGATTATGACAGACTCAATCTCTCAAAAACAAGCCCAAGAAATGTTACGTTGGTTAAACAAAAATCGTGACACTGTGCTTGATTTATAGCGTTTCTGATTCAGAAGAGGTACATTTCCGATCCTGAACAGCTTAATCAGCAAAGGTTTAAGTGTGCCGCACAGATGCGAGAACCGCTATATATAAGAATCAATACATTGCTTATAATGAAAAAGGGGTGATTGCTCACGGTGAAAATTTACAGAATGTTCTGGAAGAAGCCAAGACAACCAATCAAGAATTTGTCATTTATCTTGTTCCTCGTTGTCGTTATTCTATTCAAATTTTCCCCCTTCAAGTTTAAAGTAGTTTAAGATGATTTTGACAACGGCAAAATTCTATGAAAATAACCCTTTATCAACCGACGTTATCGTTATTATTGCTGCTGTTGCTATCCGGTGGTTGTGCAGTCAATCAGGAAAAAGGCAAAACCACCACTCCGCAAGCGTCTCCCCTAGCAGAAATCGTTCCTTGGCAGACGGTCGAACGGGTTACTATTTTAAAAGCCGATCAGGATCCCATCTATGCTTTGGCCATTAGTCCCGATAACTCCAGGCTGCTGAGTGGTAGTTTTGATGGCACTGTTAGGGAATGGGACCTAAAAACCCAAAAACCTCTCAGGATTTGGCAGCTAGGAGATACCGTTAACGCTATCCAATTTAGTCCCGACGGTGAGAGTTTCGTAACTGCCGATGCGGGGGGAAAAGTGCAACGCTGGAATACGCGCACGGGAAAATTAGAAATGACCTATCCTGGCCATGCTTTTCTCGTTACTGATGCCGCTATTTCTCCCGATGGCAAAATTTTGGCCACGGGTAGCTGGGATCGTACTGTTAAACTCTGGGATTTTCAGACGGGTACACTGTTAAAAACCCTGCGCGGTCATAATCATCCGATTCAAGCGATCGCATTTAGTCCCGATGGTAAAGGAATTGTTAGCGCTGATTACGATGGCTTCGTTAAACTGTGGAAAGTGAGTACTGGTCGCTTTATTCGTGCCTATGCGGGTAATTTATTCCCGGTTTATCGGGTGCTTTTTTCCAAGGATGGTAATACCGCCGGTACTGCTAGTCAAGACGGTTCAATCCGCGGTTGGCAAGTGAAAAGCGGCATCGGTACCACTACTATCCTCGCCCATAACGACGCTGTTACCGATATGGCCCTGCTCGATGGGGGTAAAGTTTTGGCCAGTACCTCCGGGGATGGAACCGTGAAATTTTGGGATGTTAATACCCGTAGGCACTTGAATACTCTCAAGGGAAACGTCATCTTAAGAATGGTTGCCAGTCAAGATGGTCGTTGGTTAGTCACTGGAGATCGAGACGGTGCGATCGCACTGTGGCGAGGAATCTAATTGACTATAATTAAGACTAGAGTGTTTTCTAGGGCGAAATATAGCTATGGCAGCAGTGATTTTAAACTTAGATACAGTCAATCTCACCGATGAGCAGTTTTACTGTCTCTGTCAAGTTAACCCAGATTGGCAACTGGAAAGAAACGTTCAAGGAGAATTAATTGTGATGCCACCTGTTGGGGGAATTAGCGGCAACCGAGAGGCCGATTTTATCATTGACTTAGGTATCTGGAATCGTCAAACCCGATTGGGTAAAGTCTTTAGTTCGGCGACGATTTTTCGTTTACCGAAAGGCGGATATCGCGCTCCCGATACCGCTTGGGTGAGTTTAACTCGTTGGCAAGCTCTAAGTCGAGAAGAACAGGAGAAATTTCCGCCTATTTGTCCCGATTTCGTCATTGAACTGCGCTCCCGCAGCGATTCCCTCCCAAAAATTCAAGCTAAAATGCAGGAATATCTCCACAGTGGTTTGCGATTAGGTTGGCTAGTTAATCCTCAACAACAACAAGTGGAAATTTATCGTCCTCAGCAACCCGTAGAAATTATGGAACTACCAGCTAATTTAAGCGGAGAGGATGTCTTACCTGGCTTTAGTCTAAGTACCTAAGCAAAATTAATTATATAGGGCTTGCTGAATAAAGGTGAAATGTCGGCAAGGTAAGGGTTTTGTGGCTTTTCTCGCGAAACAGGTGCAAGATTTTGAGAGAATCGTGCTTCAAACCCACATTCCGCACCCTCAACTGTCACAGATCAAAAAAGCCATTAAAGTAGTACATAATAACTAAAATTAATTCAAAGGTTAAAAGGGTTAATGAGAATATATAGCATTAA
>JAADBR010000230.1 GCA_009995705.1 Microcystis aeruginosa W13-11 | reverse complement strand
ATAAGGTTGGTCTGGGTTGACCTCTTAGATTCAGTCGGGGGACTGAAGACCTTACTAGGCGGTTATTTCAGGCATTTGGTTCCCTATTTCATGCCTAAACGTTTCGCACCTCACATCTTTATAATAAACCTACACCTGTCAGGGAGAAGGGAGAGGGGAGAAGGGAGAAAAAAGCTGATCGATCAGTGATCGCTGATTAAGTCTCCTTCGGTGCTATGATCGAAGATGTAAAGTTTTATCAACACTACCTTAAACAAGCTCACAAGAGAGGATATAAAGAACAACAGATGGCTTACACACTTCCCCCTTTACCCTACGATTACAAGGCCTTAGAGCCTTGCATCACCAAAAGTACCCTAGAATTCCACCACGACAAGCACCACGCCGCCTATGTCAATAACTATAACGGTTTGGTCAAAGATACGGAACTCGATGCTCTCTCTTTAGAAGAAGTTATCGTTAAGGTTGCTGGTGATGCTTCTAAAGCTGGGGTTTTCAATAATGCCGCCCAAGCATGGAATCATAGTTTTTATTGGGACTGTATGAAATCGGCGGGTGGTGGTGCGCCTACTGGCGCTTTAGCCGCTAAAATTAACGCAGATTTCGGCAGTTTCGAGAAATTTGTCGAAGCTTTCAAAACCGCCGGCGCGACTCAATTCGGTAGCGGTTGGGCTTGGTTGGTTCTCGATAACGGCACTCTCAAAGTCACCAAAACCGGCAACGCTGACAATCCTTTAACCGCCGGACAGGTTCCCCTCTTAACTATGGATGTGTGGGAACACGCTTATTATCTCGACTACCAAAATCGTCGTCCCGATTACATCAGCGACTTTTTAACCAAATTGGTTAATTGGGATTTCGTGGCTGCTAATTTAGCGGCGGCCTAAAAATTTGGCTCAGTTAATCAGTTATCAGTTATCAGTTATCAGTTATCAGGGGTTGGCGAGCAGAGAGAAACCATCCATAAGTTGGGGGTTAATACTACTCTTAAAATTAGCAGCTCTCTCTAATATTAATTATCCTTAAATATAGATAACCAGAAAAAACTTTTTTAACATTGATCGCGCTTCTTGCACAATGGAACAACCTGTCAGTTGGATTATTCCCCGTCATCCCCGTCCCGATTATCCCCTGTTTGTATTTTTACCCGGAATGGATGGCAGCGGCCAACTCTACCATCGTCAGATTAAAAACCTTGCCCCTTACTTCGATCTGCGTTGTTTGGCGATTTCCCCGCAATATCTCGGCGATTGGGAGGAATTAAGCGATTGCGTGATTGCTTTGTTGGCACAGGAAGTAAAGGGACAATCGAGAAAAGTCTATCTCTGCGGTGAGTCTTTTGGTGGCTGTTTAGCCTTGAAAGTAGCGACAAAAGCGCCAAAATTGCTTAAAAAACTGATTTTAATTAACCCCGCTTCTTCTTTTAATCAAAGACCTCTTTTAAGCTTGGGAATCGGTATCACCCAGATAATGCCCGATTTCATCCACGGCAGCTCGGCACTAGCTATTTTACCCTTTCTGGCCGCTCTGGGTCGAATATCCTGGGAAGATCGCGGCTCTCTCCTCAAAGCCATGCAATACGTCCCACTGAAGACGATTAGCTGGCGTTTATCCCAGTTACAACGGTTTCAGATTAGTGCCAGCGAGTTAAAAAGTCTGCAATTGCAGGTGTTAGTGATAGCCAGTCAAGGGGATCGACTTTTACCATCGGTAGCGGAGGCTAAACGCCTAATTCAGCAGTTAACCGCCGCAAAATTAACGATTCTGCCCAATAGTGGTCATGCTTGCCTGCTGGAAACCGATATTCACCTCAAAGACATTCTTCATCACCATGCTTGTCTCCCCCGAAGCTTACCCGCAAAAAGTCACTGAGGATGGTTCTTATACCTTTTTTTCGACCGAATTCGGCGAATGTTATCATTCTACTTCTGGGGCAAGAGAAGAAGCCGAGAAAAAATTTATCCTCTCCAGTCGTCTGGCAGCAAAAGCAGACCAGAGCAATAATCTGAAAGTTCTTGACATTTGTTACGGCTTAGGGTACAACACCGCCGCAGCCTTAGCAGCCATTTGGCGAGTTAGGGGAGATTGTCGGGTAGAATTATTAGCGTTAGAAAGGGATCGAATGGTTCCCCTAGCAGCGATTAGAGAGAATCTCTTAAATAGTTGGAGTCAAGCAATTCCCGAATATTTAAATGATTTTGCCCATAATCACCGGCTGGACTTGCCTAATCTCACGGCTAAACTGTTAATCGGGGATGCGCGACAGACGATAACCAAGGTGATTGAGGCGGGTTTTCAAGCGGAGGCAATTTTTCTCGATCCCTTTTCCCCGGGTAAATGTCCGCAACTGTGGACGGTGGAGTTTTTAGCTTTAGTGGCGAAATGCCTGAGTCCGACGGGTTATTTAGTCACCTATTCCTGTGCTGCCTCGGTGCGAAGGGCTTTACAATTAGCAGGATTGCAGATTGGAGCCACCGATAGCGTCGGGCGGCGATCGCCTGGGACAATAGCCAGTTTTTTGTCCTTACCCCCATCTCTATCGGCACAGGAACGGGAACATCTGCAAACTAAGGCCGCTATTCCCTATCGAGACGAGACTTTAACCGACCCAGCCGAAGTGATTATACAACGTCGTCGCAGCGAACAGGCTCTGTGTGACTTAGAACCGACTAGCCACTGGAAAAAACGTTGGCAAAGAGCGGTGAGTTCGATCGAGATCTCGGAATGAGATTAATTGGGAAAGAATCCACGGGCTAGAATTTGTTTTTATTGCTGATGCTGTCTCGGTTTCAGGGTTTGACTAGAGACAATTCTCCCTCGCGTTTTCCGAATACAAAGCATTTCCTCCCCCTGAAGCTCGTCGTATCTTAGATAAATTAGAGTTCTATTACACGAAAAAAGACGGGAGCTTGGTAGCCCCGTCGTTTCAACACGGGTCGGAAAAGCGACGCGAGCGGATTTATCCACCGTCCTAATGTCTGTCATGATGTGGGTCATTAATAT
>JAADBR010000229.1 GCA_009995705.1 Microcystis aeruginosa W13-11 | reverse complement strand
CTTTCTTCCGCCAGGCTTTGGCCTGTGTCCATCACCCCTTGAATACGGTTGTCTCTCTTATCCCTACTGCTGATTTTTCTCTCTTTGTCAACCCCTAGACCTGAATATTTACACATATTGAATGTGATAAAATCGTTCCAATTAATCTTAAACCCTATTAGGGATTGAAACTATCAGCAGCTTATTACCCACCCTAATCGACCTTTACCACCATGCTAAAGCCTAAATATTGGATCACCTCTGGTTTACTGTTAATTGTCCTTAATTTAATGTCTTTCGTAGCTCACTACATAAGTCAAGCTTTAATGGAAATCTTCGATCCTTTTAAAGAATGGATTTTATATTATATTTCTTCTTTAAGCATAACTTTATTTGTAAATTTTATAATACTTTGCTATTTTCATCTTTGGCTGAGAGAAAAGAAAATCAAATTAAATCTTGATTGGCAAAGCATGAAAAGTGCTTTATTGAGTGCTTTAATACTTTTTATTTACTACAATACAATCATTTTAATTAATTTCTATTTTAAATATTTTATAAATATAGATATTATGACAATGTACTATCGTTTAACGCTAATTATGACTATTTATTTTCTTATTTTTTGTAGCTTTTTTTATTTTCTTTTTGACAATTTCAAATTAACAAGAAAATAAATTTTTAAAATGCAATCAGTCAGGGTGGCTTAAGCCACCCTGACAACTTAATTAACAGCCGGGACAATTGATACTATCAGCCATTTAGTAGCGATTGTTTGGGAGACTGGAATCACAGCCGAAAAATAAGATCGGTTCTAATTAATCTTAATCCCTATTAGAGATTGAAACTTTGTAGGGTTGATTCATGAATCAACCCTACAGCGTTCCCATTAATCTTAATCCCTATTAGAGATTGAAACTTGCAGGCAAAAATCAGCGATACTGATATTGAGATCACGATGGTGAATCCAGAAGAGCTAAAGGAGACAGAAAATGGCTAACGAAACCGTAACTTATTCCCTAGAAGCAGTTCTGACAAGGATTGAGGGGAAAATCGATTCTCTGGAAAAACGGATCGATGAGAGATTTGATCAGGTAGATGAGAGATTTGATAAGATAGAAGAACGGTTGACGAAAGTGGAAATAGGACAAGTCGAACTCAAAGGGGAGATTAAAGCCTTGGATGAGCGACTAACCACAGAAATTAAAGGGTTAACTGCAAGAGTCGCCTATCAGGAATTTACCAATCGGGGGATTCTCATCGCTCTGGTTGTAGCCATTTTAGGAGGGGCTGCTAAACTTTTTGGTTTTTTCCCCAATCCCTAACAGCGATCGCACTAAAATGCTGTAGAATTAGCTTGAAAAAAGTGAGACGCAGCCAAAGACTCTCTGGGAAATGCAGTTAAATAATTGGATGGCGACCTAAAAACATGAGTGAATTAACTATTCGTCCAGCTAAAATTAGTGGTGTCATCCCGGATTCGATCGCCGCCGAGGTAGGTTTTGAAATCGGGGATGCGCTCGTCTCTATTAATGGTAATCGTCCCCGGGATTTAATCGATTATCAATTTTTATGTGCCGATGAATTTTTAACCCTAGAAGTGCTTGATAGTCAGGGCAAAACTCACCAAGTAAAAATCGAAAAAGATTATCATGAAGACTTAGGTTTAGAGTTTGAAACCGCCCTTTTTGATGGCTTAATTCAGTGCAATAATAAATGTCCTTTTTGCTTTATCGATCAACAACCAGAGGGCAAAAGAGAAACTTTATACTATAAAGATGATGACTATCGCTTAAGTTTTCTCTATGGCAGTTATTTAACCTTAACTAATCTCACCTCAAAAGAATGGCAGCGGATCGAAAAGATGCGAATCTCACCGCTTTTTGTGTCCGTTCATGCCACGGAACCCGATCGGAGAATTCGTCTCTTAAAAAATCCCCGTGCTGGTCAAATTTTAGACCATTTAAAATGGCTACAAGCCAGACAATTACAAATTCATGCCCAAGTGGTAGTTTGTCCCAATATTAATGATGGCATTCATCTCGAAAGAACCCTGTTAGATCTGGTTTCCTTTCATCGGGGAGATATTCCCTGTGTGGAGTCGATTGCCGTAGTTCCCGTGGGATTAACCCGCTTTCGTCCCCAAGAAGATGAATTAATTCCCGTTAGCCAAGAAAAAGCGCGAGAAGTGATCGAACAAGTCCAAACTTTACAGAACAAATTTCGTCAAGAATTTGGCAGTAATGTGGTGTGGTTAGCCGATGAATGGTTTTTAATTGCCCGAGTCGATTTACCCCCTCAATCTCACTACGAAGACTATCCCCAAATCGGTAACGGAGTTGGCTCAATTCGTCAATTTATTAGGGATTTCCAGAAGACAGCCAAGAAGTTATTACCTGCTCAAATTACCCCCTCTAGACGGTTAATATGGGTAGTGGGAAATGCGGTAGAACAAGCTTTTCAACCCCTAGTTAAACAGTTAAATAAGGTGCGAGGTTTAACCGTGGAATTAGTGGCTTTAAATAGTGATTATTGGGGGCAGGAAATCACGGTTACGGGTTTATTAACTGGGCAAGATCTTCTCAAAGGATTACAAGGTAAAAATCTTGGAGATGGGGTTTTATTACCCTCCCTCATGCTCAAGCATGGGGAAGCGGTATTTTTAGATGATCTCACCCTAGAAACTGTTATTAATCAGTTAGGAGTCCCTATTTATCCAGTCCTGGGAGTGGAGGAATTAATTAAAACTTGTCTTACTCTCAATCCCTTCTCTGACTTTCTCTCACCTATAGGTGAGCAGTAAAAGTGATTAAAAGAGGGCGAATGCAATTCGCCCCTGCAATAATATTATTGCGCCAATGGTAGGGGCGCATCGTGGTCAGTGAGTTTATCGAACTGCGTGCGCCCAAAATATAATATAGATATTTCGACCAAATTGATTTGAGTTTTTAGCGAGCGGTATTAACTGGAGTTTAGACTAACTCAACCTGCAACCAAACTGCACAGTTTGGTCTAATGATAAGAAGACTACAGGGAGTCAAAAAAAGGAGATATAGAGGTATGCAGTCGGATGAGG
>JAADBR010000228.1 GCA_009995705.1 Microcystis aeruginosa W13-11 | reverse complement strand
CTCTATCGGATTCCCGCTAAAGGCGGCCTCTCCGACTACCTTTCTTCCAATATTTAAGGAACCATTAATATCTGCTCCATAGAAATAACCCGACGAGCTTCTGAATAGTCCTCTGTTAATTCTCTTGCCTAAATAGCTTTTTTGCTTTTGAATAGACTCTAAGTCCAAGAAACTACATTTAGAGGTATAGCTTTCATTAGTTGTTTTGACCTCTATTCCTACTAAATTTGCTTTATAGGTAAGTTGTTCGATAAACCTTGAATGAGGAATATTGACGAATGACTGGTTATTTCTATCTCCAATATTAATGTTTTGTTGACCGCCTTGATTATGACCAATAACTAAAAGGTTAATTTGATGAGCCAGTAATTTATCAATAATATATTTACTAGCGGTGTGGAGGTAATAATCCACCTTGCAATTACGCTTTAAAGTTAAACCTTGTATTCTTTTACTGGTCTTCTGTAGACTGGGTAATTCCGATTTGAGTTTAGCTAGTGTCTTGTTGTACTTTTGATTGCAGGATTTTAAGGCTTTTCCACATACTAAAGTTGGCTGAAATTCGGGAATATTAGAGGTAACAGCAGCTAGGTTATTTAAGCCTAAATCGATAAAAGCATATCTTTCTCCCTCTTGACTTGATGAGGATGGTTGTTCATAGACAATCTCTAAACAATAAGCACCCAATTTAGGAATAATCCTGACCTCTAAGACTTCCTTTAAATTAGTTTTAAATTCTAAATTAGTCCCTGATAGCTTGATTAAACCTTGCTTCAACGCTTTTTGAGAAATGGCTTGATAGTTATAAGTTAAAACGTTTCTACCTTTTTCCTTGTCTTTGTATCTTGGCGACTTAGGCTCTCCTGTAAATTTATCTGGCGATTTTTTGTATTGTTCTTTCGCTTTTTGGTAGGATTTAAAGGTTTTTTCTACTTGCTTTAATACTAACTGACTTACTTGGGCGGGTAAGGCTTGATAATCTGGACTCATTTTTAAGGCATGATGTAACTCAGTCATTGTTAAAAATGGTTGATGTGAAAAGAAAACTTGACGGTTTAAATAAACAGCACAATTATACAGATTCTTCGATAAAAATCCTAATTTATCAATTACTGAATAATTTTTGTGATTAAATTTAATTAGATGTTTTTGAACTAATTTCATCATTCTCCTCAAGGCATTTAATTAAACATTCTGTCTTTCTATTTCGTCGTCTTAATGAGTATAATCGAGCGCAAAATGAGGTAATTATGCTCACGAAGTCTTGCATTAAATCGTCTTTTCTTTCTTCTGCTAGATTAACGACCTCTAGATCTCTATTTGTTTGAGTTAAAAGAACTTTCAGATAATTAAACCCTACTCTGCTTAAACGATCTTTATGTTCTACGACAATCAAATTATAATCAGTTTGTTCTAGAAGTTTTAATAATAGCTTTCGATGATCATTGACTCCACTTCCTACTTCTTTAACTACTCGAACAATTTGATAGCCTTTCGCCATACAATAAGCTTCCAATCTTTTTGCCTGAGTCTCTAAGTCAGATTTATTTTCTGAACTAGAAACTCGCGCATAAATAGCTACTTTATTTTCACCGCAAGAACGGTCATCTTCAAAAATAATAATTGTTCCTGTAGGAAGACGTTCTCCTTGTAACTGCCCTCGATTCCACATTCTCCAAGCAGTGTCATAACTGATCCCTTTTTTCTTAGCATAATCTGATAGTTTCATGTGAACTGCAACGTAAACTTGTACTAACCATATTAGCAGTTGTTTGCAGTCATTTGCATATATTTTTTACAAAACTTTACAATACAGCTTTAAATACTTAGATGCTTGAATCTCAAGAGTAAATTCTTGCTCCACTTTTTGCCTTGCCCGAATGCACAATTGGTTATACCTTTCTGTATCTTCTAATACCCAATTAATTCCCCGTGCCAAGTCTCCCCCACCTCGAAGGGTCTGGCCAGATAGTGTAGCCACTTAAAATGGAAAAGTCATAATCTGATTGATCCATTCCTCAGTCGTAGATGCTTCCCACACTAAGATAATTGCATCGATCGCTTCGCCGATTGGAAGATTCTGAGAAAGAATTAGAACACCAGAACTCGTTTGCGACAAGATGAATTGACCAAACTCAGTCGGCATGGTTTTGCGATCGTGCGTGACCAGCACCCTACCATCCCGTGCTGCAATGGTTAAAACTTCTGGACCTTTTATTCCTTCAAGCCCTGCTTCATTGGCTGACTGAAAATCCAGATTTGGTTGTCTGCGGATTGCGCCGGTCACAATTGCCTGTCTGAGATCGGCATCAGCTTGAAAGCGAATTTTTGTCATGCTGCTTTCTACTTCTTGGCTTGAGCCGCCTTCAATTTTTGGTACAGCAAAGGACTCTTTTCTCTACAAGACTGTTGTAGTCGCTGAAACTCGGCTTCACCCTTTTTCAGATAGGCATCCACAAGCTCTCGATTGGCCAGATAGAAAGCGATCGCGCCATAAACCTGTTCGAGGGAAAGTAGTGGGAAATTTTGGGCAATGCTTTCGGGCGATTCTCCGTTTAAGAAAGAATAGACAACTGAATCAAGGGAGATACGAGTTCCTTCGAGCCAATATTCTTCGTCTCGTTGCTCGATGTACTGTTTTGTTGGGATGGAGGCTAATTTCATAGGAGCAATGTTGCTGTTTAGCTAAAAGGATAAGAAATCCCATTACCGAGTAGGAATACCATTGCTAGGACTGGGGTATAGATTTTTGGAGATGTCTATTGCTCTTGCTCAAGATATCACTGTATAACTCTAAATATTTTTGTGCCTGTAACTCCAAAGTAAATTCTTGCTCCACTTTTTGCCTTGCCCGAATGCACAATTGGTTATACCTTTCTGTATCTTCTAATACCCAATTAATTCCCCGTGCCAAGTCTTCCACCTCGAAGGGTTTGGCCAGATAACCATTCTCTTGATGTTCGATCATATCAGACATTCCACCAATTTTAAACGCCACAGAGGGAGTGGCACAGGCGAGAGCTTCCATGACTGTATTGGGAAGATTATCCTCAATTGAGGGAGCGACAAAAATATCGGCGGCGGCATAGACTAAAGCTAGGGAAATGTCATCATTTAATCTGCCTAAATAACTGGACTTCCCCGTTGACAAAAAGCCATAACCTGTGCTGTAGAAGGGATTAAAAGAATTTCCGCCGCCCCGTTACTGGGTACAAATCAGGGAAACTCCCAATAAATCTAACGCT
>JAADBR010000227.1 GCA_009995705.1 Microcystis aeruginosa W13-11 | reverse complement strand
CCTTAGACTTGGCTAGTGGCGAACAGGCTCCTGTGGCTCTGACTGCTCCTGCTATCAATGGTTAATTCCTAGTCTGAACGAAAAGGCACTCCCGCGAGGGGGTGCTTTTTTGTTGTTAGAATTGGGGAACAATGAAAAACGCTGCAAAATGCTTATTCTCAAAAAATCATCATTATGACCGCTCTCACTGGAAAATATACTCTTAGTCAATATTTTGAGCGGGAAATACAATCCCAAACTCGCCATGAATATCTTGATGGAAAAATTATTGCTATGACAGGAGGAACACCGACTCATAACCGCATTATTAGTAATTTATTAGTGGCTTTATATACTGGCCTAAAGAATCAACCCTATGCCGTTTTTGTCACCGATCAGCGTTTATGGATACCAGAGCGTCAAATAGCTACCTATCCTGATATTATGGTGATGCCTGAACCTCTCACTTATCAAGAAGGACGCAAAGATACTTTAATTAATCCTGTTTTAATCGCTGAGGTTTTGTCTGCTGCAACGGCAAGTTACGACAGAGAAGAAAAGTTTGCCGCTTATCGAACCATTGCAACTTTTCAGGAATATTTATTGATTTCTCAGGAAAAATGTTATATTGAACATTTTCAAAAGGAAGGCGATTGCTTGGTGTTTACAGCTTATGAATCTGATAGAATAATTCATTTAAACTCTTTGCGGGTTGAGGTGGAGATAGCAGATATTTATAACAAGGTAATCTTTAGTTGAAGCTTTAAATTTGGACTCTTCGGTAATTGTTATGCAAATAATTAACTTAAAATAAAATTCGATGAGAGTGCCTACGCCTAAAAGTAGCTGAAATCTATACAACCTGAGTTCGATGTAAGAAAATCAGCTAACAATCAGTGGTCAAAAGAGTTAGAGACTTTTTGCAAAAGGAATTCTATTCTCAACAAGAATTAGTTATTGATAATAGAGGGCAAATGGGGTTGGCTCAAAGTAAATTTTGATTACAAAATGTAAATTAATGTTCCAAATGCGGTTCAACTCAACGTCAAAATAGATGAAATTAAGAGAAATAACAGAGGTATAATTAAAGGACGTTACTGATGGTGTATTAGTCATGGAATTAGAAACTGTTTTCTGGAAAATTGATGATTTTTGTCGCTATTTTGAACCCATGTTTCAATCACATCTTGTTCCTTCCCAAGTCAACAAAAGAATCCGATCAAGCCAATTATGGCTGAGTGAAGTTATGACAATAATCGTTTGGTTTCATCGTTCTAGTTACCGCAATTTTAAACATTATTACTTAAAGCATATTCTCAAACATTGCCGAAGTTAGTTTCCTCAATTGGTAATTTATCGGAGATTTGTTGAATTAATACCAAGCTCTTTAATTCCTTTAATGTATTATCTTAATACGAAAAAAGAACCTAACACAGGTATCAGTTTTATTGATAGTACATCGATTCCAATTTGTCATCCGAAAAGGGCCAAGAGAAACAAAGTATTTAAAGATTTAGCAGCCTGGGGGAAAAGTGCTATTTGCTGGTATTTTGGCTTTAAATTGCATTTAATCATTAATGATCAAGGAGAGTTATTGGCTTTTCAAATTAGTCCTAGCAATCTCGATGATCGAGTACCTGTTCCTAGTTTAACTCAAAAAATATTTGGTAAAATATTTGGAAATAAGGGATATATTTCTCAAAAACTCTGGGAAGAACTTTGGTCTAATGGACTGAAGTTAATAACTCCTTTGAAGAAAAATATGAGAAACAAGCTCGTGTCAGTTGAAGAAAAATTAATGTTAAGAAAACGCTCTTTGATTGAAACTGTTAATGACCAACTCAAAAATATTTCGCAACTTGCTCATTCTCGACATCGCAGTGTAACTAATTTTATGGTGAATGTTATTGCTGCTTTAATTGCTTATACTTGGCAACCTAAAAAACCTTCTTTAAGATTTGATGAGAATGAACTCGAAGACTTACCAGTTCTGGTAGCTTAATTGCCTTAAATATTAACATTATATTTGGCAAGTAAATCTCAAAAAATTAACTTTTTGAGAACTGTTTCGCTTGTTTGTTTATCTTCAATAAGCCCTTTCTATTGACAAAAGTATTGATGTTATTGACTTTTCGCGTTTTCACTTACATCGAACTCAGGTAAAATCAATACACTCGTACATATTCTCCGCAACAAGGAGGTTGGCAAAAGTGCCGTGATGAGCATGTTGTAACAATTCTGACTACAGGGAAAAAGTATTATGGATTTGGGGGGTCGGTTAAAACTATATTTGTACTTAATTAACCTAAATTTGGGATAAGTGCGATCATCTCGCGGTTATCTTGTTGATTAAGCTTTAAAAATACGATCATTTTGGGACAGTCAATTTTTCGGGAATAGCGATCGCATTCCTAGAAAGCAGTTGCTTATCTTTCGGCGATCGCGAATTTGTAGATTGAATTAAGGTAACAAATCCAATATTACCTTAAATTTATGAAGGGATAAAATCAGGATCAAGCACTTCAAATAAAGAAAAAGGACATTCTTGAGGAAATAGGATTGAAGGAAGTTGATACTTGCGGAGAGTATCATTTCTAGCATCCTGATAGCAGTCCAAAAATATATCATTTACAATAGCTTTCAAACTGGGGCTATCTGCTAACGTATAAGCAATCTGTCGTCTTTGTTCAACAATTGTATTGCGCCATCCTCTCGCATTGTAATCTTTTTCTGTCGTCCAATATTGCAGTTTTAATAAATGTTCAATCAACACAGTTAAGCGGGTTTTTAGTTCTTTTCTTTGACTTTTACCCATGCTCTCTACTTCTTCAATTAAATTCTCAATATCTAATTGTTCTAGTTGACCTTTTTTTAAGATTTCAACAGTTTCTTGTATCCACAAATAAAAATCTTGTTCGTATAATGACGTTTTGGGATCAGTCGTGAGCATTTAAACATCTCCTAACTTGATGAGATACTGGCTCTATTATAGGGCGATCACCCTCTATAAAAAGAAAAGAGCGATCGCCGATCTGTAGTTTTGTTTGAGATTTTTATAAGCGATCGCATTCCCAGAAAGCAGTTGCTTCTCTAGGTGCTAGGTAATTCATAATTTCCATGGTTGATAAGCCTTTAAATTCGGTATCAATCATCGAACCTTGAAGCACATCACCTCAAATAACATAAATTGACACTCTGCGCGCTAAAGCGACGCAGATTCTAGCACAGAATTAGACCAAAATCTAATTCTGATGGGCATTGTCAAGATGCCTCTAGTAACTCTGCTCAAATCTAATTTAA
>JAADBR010000226.1 GCA_009995705.1 Microcystis aeruginosa W13-11 | reverse complement strand
TTAAGGTTAGATGCGGCGAGAATGCAATTAATTTCTGGATTTATTGATACATATCTCAATCTAAATCCGGTGGAAGAGATACAATTTCAAGAAGAGATTAGCACATTTAGTCAATCCGTACAGGAGGGAGTTATGCAAATTACCACCAGTTGGATGCGTCAAGGTATCGAACAAGGTATCGAACGAGAAAAGACATTGATTCTTCGCCAACTTAAACGCAAGTTAGGGGAGATTAATCCTTCATTAGAAACTGAAATCATGCAGTTAAGTATTGATGATGTCGAAGTATTAGGAGAAGCTTTATTCGATTTCTCTACAGTTGAAGATTTAATCAATTGGTTAAATACTTTAACAGATTAGCTCTTCCGTTAGCGTTCGCCTTCTCGCAACAACCCGCTAAGATTGTCATTGTGAGGGGGGAATTGAGGGACAATCTTCAGAAACCCGTTTTCTGGACTTATGGCGAATCACCTGAATCAGTGAACAGTTGTTAGCCTTTCGGTAACTGATTCAAGCGATTGCGTTTGCGTCTCTTGGTTATAATTCAAAAACAGGCTATAATGTTAGTAAAACAACGTTAATCTCTTAGGTTTATCAATGACTCAAATATTGATCGAAATTCCCGACGAATTAATATCTCGTTTGCAAGAACAAAAATTTTCAGTTCAAGAGATTGTTATCAAAGCTTTGGAAAATTATGTTCAAGCTGAATTACCAGATATTACTAAGACTCGTACTTGGGAACTTTGTGGAAGTTTAGAAATTGTCCAACCCGATTCTAAATATATTATCGGACAAGATAATCGAGGTCAAGTTGTGACTAACTATGCTGAAAACATTGATGAAATTATTTATTAAAAATTGTGGATAAAGAAATTATTGTTGATACTTCTGCTTTAATTGCCTTTTTTGTCAAATCTGAAACTCATCACGAAACCGCTCAAAAATATTGCCGAGAAAACCCTCATAATAATTGGATTATTCTCGAATCGGTATTCGATGAAACTGTCACTTGGATTCGGAGCAAGGTATCTAGCCGAGCCTCAATTCAAGTGGGTCAAATACTAAGAGAAGATCATCGTTATATTAATGTGTCAGATAGGGATGATCTGGCAATATGGGAAGCTTTCTGTAAGTACAATGATAAAACATGGAGTTACACAGATTGTTCTATTTTAGTTATAGCTCATCGCTTACAAATATTTAAGGTATTCGCTTTTGATGATCATATTCGTCAAATGGCAGGATTAGGAATTGTTTGTGTACCATAAACTAATAAAAATACAATTTATGAACGTCGTTCAGATCGCATACTTGGCAACAACCCAATAAAATTGTCATTATCAGGGGGTAATTGACAGGTAATCTTCAGTTAGGAATAATTAAATCAATGACTTCTCTCCGATTTTTTCGATAAATATGGAAATCACTATCTATTGTAAAAACGGAACTGCCTTCCATTAATTCACTCATTCTGACCAAACAGGCATCAGCAAAAGACATGGGAACAGATTGATAACGTTGCATAAGTTGGTCAACTGCGTTCAATTCTTCTGATAATTCAAAACGAGTTTTAATGACGTTAGCTTTTAACAATCTCATCACTGCTTGTTGTCCACCATGAGTTTGTTTTAGTAAAAAACACGCCTCTGAAATAACAGCTTCACAAGTTAATAAAGGAATAGAAATTCTTTTCTAGGCTTCGATAGTCCGGTTGCGAAAATTATCACTTTTATCAATAAAAGCTACCAAAGGACTTGTATCGATAATAATTGAGCGGATCATTTTCTTGCTGGACTTTCAAGATATTTTTTGTTGTAAGATAAATCGCCTATACCGCTTTCAATACACCCAGCTAAATCTTTGGCAGCTTCGTAAGCAGAAATCGGTTCTTCTTCTAGGGAAATTTCTTTTTTATCAGCTTGAAATTGCAAGAATTCAATAAAGTCTATTACTGCTTGCTGTTGTTGTGGGGTGAGACTGTGCAGTTTTTCTATAATGGTTTGTGAGCGGAGGGTTACTTGGGTCATTTCAGTTATGAGTTATCAGTGTAGTTCTCCCTCTCCTACAAGGAGAGAGCCGGGGAGAGGTCATTTCAGTTATCAGTGACTACCGCCTAGATTAATTTTCTTTAGGTTTTTATTTATTATACCACATTCCACAGGTTGAAAAACAGAAAGAAAAAGACAGAGTAGGAAAATTTGTAGTGAACACTACGAGAAACTGAGAAAACGGGTTTCTTTGAGGAAACCACGTTCTGGACTTACAACCCGCTAAAATTGTCATTGTCAGGGGGGAATTGACAGGTTATTAACGAATAAAATTAATCTGACAAATATTAAAAGGAATAATCGGTTCAAATTCTTTTCGGTCAGAAGTAACTAAAATTCCTTTTTCTTGATTGGCTAAAGTTAAAGCAAAACAATCAGCTAAAGAAATGCGCTTAATTAGCGCCTTATATTTGCTTACTTGTCGCCAAAACTTGCTACTTAAATCAAAGCGAGTTTTTATGTTAATATCACTTAATTCTTGAATTAGTTTTTCTGTTTCTGATTCTCCTATATCGCGATAAAAATTATAGTAAACTTCGCAAAGATTAACAACATGAGTGATTTTGTTATTATTTTGATTAGTGATGGTTTCTCTGACAAGATTCGCTCCTGTTTCATCACGAACAAAAGCAATTACAGCACAAGCATCTAAAATGATATTCATCTATTACGCTCCTCCCAATCAATTTCTGCTTGTTTTTGTTGGGCAAAATCTTCACTACTGGTGGGTGCATGAGCATATTTACCTTGTAATGATTTAATTAACTGTTGTCTTTCTTCTTCTGATTTAGGTTTAATTTGAGGCAAAAAATTTTGATCGATTAACTCTCTAATTTGCAATAATTGTTCGCCAGAAAGATTAGCTAATGATTCAATTATTTGTTGACGTATTGCTGTAGCACTCATGATTATTACTTACCTACCTACAACCAAGTAAAAAAATTACTATAGTTACAATCTATCACAAAAAATGCTAATTTGCCCGCAAAACTCTAAAATTAGTTAAAATTAAGCAAATTTCAGGGAAACTTTAAATAGGTGCGTTACACTATCGAAGATCGTACCCTACGAGAAACCCACGTTCTGGACTTGTGAGAGAGAATTTGTCCCGTATTATATAGTTTTCCTGATCAATGTTAATTTATGTGATGGTACCCTTGAAAAATTGATGATTGTTGGGCTAAAACTGTTAGCAATAAACCTTTGCAGTTAATGTCATGACTTCTCCCCTGTTGCTGTTCTTTCCTGCTGTTTACAATAGTTTCTTCGATTTCGCTCAATCTGATGGATTTTGGGC
>JAADBR010000225.1 GCA_009995705.1 Microcystis aeruginosa W13-11 | reverse complement strand
TTCAATTCCTAATAGCCTAAATCGATTTCTCCTGCCCACAAGTGATTTTCCACCCGCTTGAGGACTTGATTAGAACCTCCCACCTTATGTAAGTTTTCGTTCAAGTGAAACCAGTCGAGAACTTCTCTTCTTTGATAGCTTTCCCCTATCTGAGCCATGAGATTCCAGATTCCGTCATGACCATCCCCAAGACTTGTGACTATGGGGGCTAAGGGGTAGCCATTTTGACGGGAGCAAATTCGTATCTTTGTACCAATCTGTGTTGACTACTTCCCGATACTTTTACCCCTGTCATCATTTCTAGATCTTTTTCTGCATTCTCAAAGGATTCGTTGGCCACTAGGCGCAGAAAGCATTTTTCTAGAAAGGGGCTCAGGCGACTATTTTTCTCTAGGGCTAGTTTTTCGGACTACCGTTCCGTTATTTCTACCTTTCCCAAAATACTGTTGATTTTTCGGGTTCTACCTGCTGATGGCCGGCGAGACTGTAGTAAGCAGATGTTCTCTAAGGGCCAATTCAATAGCTTCAAAGTCTTTCAACTGTTCTTGAGGAGTATTTCTGACAAGGATTTTGCCGATAGCTTGCAGATGTTCTTGTAATTGCAGTTCTTCTTGAGCATTCATGATGCCTAGCCATGATATGGTTAGTTTAGGGCTAATTATCTTCTATCTCCCTTTTCTTAGCCATCAGCATTTATACTCATTACATATCTGGGATGCTCCCCACCCCACACCCCACACCCACGAAAAACTTTTTGGGCAAACCCTGATTATCGCCCCCTGAATGGCCATCTTTGCTCCTTGCGAGCGGCGAATCATTAATAATTTCTTTGTAAACAGCAAAACCGATAAAAATTTTCTATCAAAAAACTGGCAAAAATTGGCAGGTCGAAAAATGCTGATCAGCTTGGAACATCTGAGATAGAGCATCGTCAATCTGGACATTCAAAATGTCACCAACTTGCCGTGATCCCGGTGCTAATGGTCAGAGGGAGACTTGCACAATTTCAAAATCTAAGTTAATCTCACCTAAAAGTCACCTTTAGGTATTTTGACTAATAAAGTAAAGTTGCTTAACTTCTACTCTAGCCTCAAGGCTAATGCTGAAAGCTAGACCCATCGGCTTAATCCACTGGCTCTAGCTAACTCTTTACACCACAGGAGGTCTGTTTGAAAGAGACTTTTATCCACAACCCCACCACATCCGCTACCCCAGAACAGAATTGCACCGCTGAGTCTAACCGAGTCCGTTACTCAGTTGCTCTACTGGGATTAGCACTCTCTCTGGGAGTACCTAGCATTCTCAACTCCACCTCAGAATCAGCCCAGGCCGCCAATTCTGTACTCTTGGAATGGGAAGTGATCGGCCTGTCCCAAAAAGCCAAAGCTGCGGGTAAAGAACTAAAAGAACCGCAAATAATCCAATCCCAAGCACTCGCCACCGTCAAATTCATCGCCACATCAGTGGTTGAGCATCAGGTAAAACCGGGAGAATCTCTGTGGAGTTTAGCCGACAGCTATCAAACTACCCCCACAGCGATCGCTACCCGCAATAATCTCTCCCCCCAATCCGATTTGATTATCGGACAAACCTTAAAAATTCCCACTCCTGAGCAGTTGCCCCCGGCAGCCCCGGCAGCAACTCCTGAGCAGTTGGATAGTTCCTCTGCTAGTCTCCGTCAAACCCGTCAACGTCTTCAAGAAAGTTTGGCCGCCTTGCGAACCGAGGAAAACCCCCATCAGTCCAATTCCGGGGAAACGGTAATCGTCACCGAAACTACCGCTCTCGTTCCCGATAATTCGCCAACCAGCGTCGAGATTCCCGTTATTGCTCCCGAAGAATCCCCCCGACCAACCAGTCAGGTGATCCCGATTCCCGTTCCCACCCCTGAAAGCGATCGCCCGATCGCCCCAATTGCCGTTAATCCTCCCTTAACCAGCAGACCGGAAATTCCCAGCGTTGCCCTACGAAATCCGGCTCCTGTGACTGAAATTCCCGCCATTCCCAACCCTCGGGTCATAGTTCCCCCAGAAAACCAAGTTTATCGGGTTCGGCCAGGGGATACCTTAAACACGATCGCCCGCGCTCTCGGCATCACCCCCGCCGAATTAGCCCGGGAAAACGGCATTGACAACCCCAACCGGATTAAAATTAATCAAACCCTAGTGGTTCCCGATCGCTCTGCCAACCCTAGAGTTAATCAAAATCTTGCCTCCTTGGTCGGCGATCGCGCTAGATTGTCCTCTAACCCCAGCAATCGGCAAAATTTGCCCGCCGCCACCGCCACCACGGGGACGGAAGAATTCCCCGAAAATATCACCGGCAGCTATCGGGAAAGACTGCGCCAAGAGGTGGCTAATCTGCGGGAAACTAACCTTTCGGAAACCCAGAAAAGTGTCGCTATTCCCGTCGATAATCCCACAGAAACCCTCGATGATCGGCAAATAACCCCTAATCCCCAATGGACCGCCATTCGTTCGCGTTCTAACCAAAGCACCCCCCCACAGATTATCGGTTCGGCTCCCACCAATGTGGAAGAATATAATGACCGCCTCCGAATTCCCGTTGGCGAAACTGTAGAACCTTCCCTTCCTCCCCTCACTAATCCCGATGAGTATTTACCTAATCCCGCCCCCATTTTTACCGGCTTTATCTGGCCCACTAGAGGTGTGTTAACCTCCGGTTTCGGTTGGCGCTGGGGCAGACCTCATCGCGGCATCGATATCGCCGGTCCAGTGGGTACACCAGTTGTGGCGGCGGCTGCCGGTGAAGTAATCTCCTCCGGTTGGAATTCTGGCGGTTATGGCAATCTGGTGAAACTGCGTCACCCCGATGGTAGCGTCACTCTCTATGCCCATAACAGCCGTCTGCTGGTGCGTCGCGGCGAAACTGTTCAGCAAGGTGAGCCAATCGCCCAGATGGGTAGCACCGGTTTTAGCACCGGTCCCCACCTCCATTTCGAGGTTCACCCCTCCGGCCAGGGAGCAGTCAATCCCATCGCTTTCCTGCCGGGCAGACGTTAAAGATACCCCCAAAGGGAAGAAAAAATCTTCCCTTTTTTGCTCTTGTGCAATTGGGTGATTATGTGTTATGATTGGTAGCTGTGTAAACAACGGCTTAGTAGCTCAGTTGGTCAGAGCAGGGGACTCATAAGCCCAAGGTCGGCAGTTCAAATCTGCCCTGAGCCATCGGACAAGATGCAAGAAAACCAGCAAGATTATAGTCAGGTGATATCTCGTTCCCTTTTACTTGGGAATGCTCCCTTCAGGTTCTACCTGATACGGGACTTGCGTGGGAATAATATCCCAGCCAAAAAATCGCTCTGTAGAAGAATCAGACCAGCTAGATGGCACATTATCAAAGCGCAAGTCCCTTAGCTGCTGGGGTTCTCGAAGG
>JAADBR010000224.1 GCA_009995705.1 Microcystis aeruginosa W13-11 | reverse complement strand
ACTGGCAAAACCAGAGATTCGGTCGCCTTGTGCAGGTCAAAGCCTGAGTTGCCCATCGAATTTTAGACCTAACTCCTCGGAATTTGAGAACTCTATCAACATGCGATTACCCTGGTTAAAAATGGTTTAGTGATCTTTTGTGAAATTAAATCTTCTATGGGTAAAGCAGATATATATTCTTTCAGCCGTAAAGTGGAATTTTATCAACAAAAATATCAACGCATTGTCAACCGTAAAATTGTCATTTCCCCAATGGTTGATCCTACTGCTTTACCTGTTGCCCAAAGTTTAGGCATCGAAGTTTATAGCTATGCTGAAGATATCAACCTTAATTAATAAATAACTAATGTATGATTCTACCTGTAAATTTATCGCCCTTGAATATTCCAGAGATTTAGCCACTTGGTTAGTGGGTAAACCCTTAGATTTAACGGAAATTAAACCCTCAGAATTATCTTTAGAGCCAATAAGAGCCGATAGTTTAATCTTTTTGGAGTCAGAAGAACTAATATTACATATCGAGTTCCAAACCGACCCTAAAGAAGATGTTCCCTATAGAATGCTAGATTATGCGGTAAGACTCTATCGACGCTATCCAGGTAAACCTATCTATCAAGTGGTGATTTATCTAAGAAAAACTGACTCACCCTGGGTCAGACAGAATGAATATCGACAAGGGAAAACCTATCATCAATTTGAGGTCATAAGACTATGGGAACAGCCATCCGAACCCTTATTACAAGCTCCGGAGCTGTTTCCCTTTGCCATACTCGCTCAAGCGGAAGACCAAGAGAATTTGCTTCGGCAAATTGCCCAAGAAATTGAGCAAATGGGGGACACTCGAGAACAAAGTAATGTAGCTGCATCCACAGCCATTCTAGCCGGATTAGTATTGAATAAAGAGATCATTCAACGATTATTGAGGAAAGACATTATGAAAGAATCTGTGATCTATCAAGACATCAGGGACGAAGGAAGACAAGAAGGAGAAGCTAACCTAGTTTTACGTCTATTAAATCGGCGTATCGGGGGCATTTCATCCGAATTATCGGCAAAGATACCCAGTCTTTCCCTAGAACAGTTAGAAAACTTAGGAGAAGCTTTACTCGATTTTCAGTCCCGACAAGATTTAGAACAATGGCTGGAAAATCAGGCGATTAACCCTCGATAGGGGACTTCTCACCCCTGCTGGCGATCGTTTGTCTTAGAGGGCGATCGCTTTTTCTCATCCCTTCAAAGTTAGTCAAGTCAAGGCTTTACAGCAAATCTTAAGAAATCTTGAAGAAATAATCAAGAGCCAATCAAAAAAAAAATAATTTTCGGATATCTTTTAGGACTTACGCATTGACAGGATCGACCAAATATGAGGTATGGGTTTCGGGCATTTTAACGTGATTTTTTGATGACTTTTGAGCGATCGCTATCGATCAGAAGTTAATCGCCAAAAGTCTGAAACGAGGGATTTTCGTTTATACACATCATGGTGAATTTGTACAGTGCGTAAGTCCTATCTTTTTTGCCTGAACCTGTGCTACCATGCCCAAAAGTTAATCAATTTTCTCCCTAGTGAGGAGCTTGCAATTATGATGTTAATAAAACTTATCAGAAACTCCATCGGGGGGGGTAGCACTTATTGGTCTATCCTTCGCTGTTGCCGGTGCGATCAATCAACCCGCTAACGCCAATACCATCACCTTTGAAAATTTGGACTCTAATTTTGGTCTCTTGATCGGTTCGCAGACAGAGGATGGGTTTACCTATACGGTGACTTCGGGTTTGAACTTTACCTTATTAGATGGTGCTGGTAATCCCCCCTCATACCTAGGTGTTGGTTTTGTGACAATAGATAGTCCACAGTCCAATCCTGTAGTAACTGGTGGTCAAATTGAGTTTACACGCACGGGGGGCGGGTTATTCACCTTTGATTCCTTTCAGTTGGCGAATCAATTATTTGGAATTAGTCGTGGAATTAGTTGGACAGGGCAAGTTAACGGGGTTGATACCCAAAGTTTAACAGGAGTTTCCACCAACAGTAGCACATTTAGCACCCAAAATGTTAATTTTAGCGGGGCTATTGACAAGCTAATTTTAACCTTTACAGACCTAAATGAGGAGGGCTTGTTTTTAGATAATTTGCAGTTCACCCCTGCACAAGAACCCCCAGCAACCACTCCTGAACCGGGTACTATCTTCGGTTTAGTAACAGTGGGTGCATTAGGGTCCTTATCTCGCAAGCGCCAAAAATAAAACCCAGTCAACAGGCAGGATTCCTGTGCTAGATTTATTATTAAGGTTATTTTGCTAGGATGGGGAATAATATCTTAAATCGGTGATGAAGACTACTCAAATTAAGTCAATAACTCTAGAATCATTCCTCAAAGAGTCTTATATAGATGATTCTCCGGCTTGGGAATATCTTAACGGAGAAATTCAACAAAAAGCCATGCCTTCTGGACAACATAGTAAAATTCAATATAAATTCTGTGAAACGGTTAATCAAAGCACAGAACCCGCTAAAATAGCTTACGCTTTACCTGAATTACGATGTAACTTTGGTGAGCGTTCTCTTGTTCCAGATATTGCCGTTTTTTATTGGAATAGAATTCCTTTAACCTCAGAGGGAGATATTGCGAATTACTTTGACTCTTTTCCAGACTGGACTATCGAAATATTATCCCCTCATCAAGCCATGACACCTGTTATAGATAAGATTATTCATTGTTTAGAATATGGTTGTCAATTAGGCTGGTTAATTGTCCCTGATGATCGTTCTATTTTAGTATTTAAAGTGAATCAGACTCCTAAGGTTTATTATCTAAATTCTGAGAAAACTTTACCCGTGTTAGAGAAAATAGAGATAAGTTTAACGGTTGCTGATATTTTTGCTTGGTTAAAAATGAGATAGTTGTCAATAAGTCAAATAGGAGAGATCGCCTTGTTAGGTAGGCGTGCTTTTGGACATCTTCTCAAGTTTAATTAATTTACTCTAATCTATCCCACGATCAAGATCAGCGATCACAAATTCAAGGTTAATACTTTGTAAAGTGACAAAATCACCCTACCATAATTTAGGCTCGAAACCGGAATCATTAATGATTTCTACCGTTTCTCCCGATGGTTTAATTACAAATAAACCTTGTTTATAGGCATAACGATCTATGCCTTCATCTATTTCTATTCCCGCCACTGCACCATAAGCTTGATAGTTTTTATAATGGGGAAATGCTTCCTTAAATCGACTTAATTTTTCTAAAAACTCATTGACATCATCTTTCGATAAACGAGACTTACATTCTACTAAAACTACCTCGGTTTCATCGACGGCTAAAATGTAAATCTCCATGGCTATTCCTTGCCGTTTTACCCTGGCGCGACTATAGGTTTCTTTAACATCGATACCTTTGCTACGAAATAGGCCAATAACAGCAGGTTCGACTAATTCCTCGACAAATCTTCCCCAGCGAGTGGTTAAACTATCCACAGCACGACTG
>JAADBR010000223.1 GCA_009995705.1 Microcystis aeruginosa W13-11 | reverse complement strand
GGGTGGTCGAGGGAATCAACAATAAACTTAAACTAATAAAACGGAGAGCCTATGGCTTTAGAAACTTTCGGAATTTTTGGGTTAGAAGTATGTTGTCTTGGCATCTTGTCTGTTAATTTAGCATAAAGGGTAACGAAGAGCCATAATTTGCCTCTAGCACTGAAAGCGAGAAAACAGCGATCGCCTTTGGCGCGGCTTTGCCGTTCGCCTTTGGTGCAGCTTTGCCGTGGCAATTGTCCGTGACTCAATATCTGTAATATCTGTAATAATTTAATACAGCCCTTGTAAACCTTCTTTAAGCTCTGGGTTTTCGTCTTGATCGAGATGCACAAAATCGCCCTTAGATGAGAATTAGTTTACAAAAATTTACATTTGGAGATAAGGATCAATGAGTCAAGCTTACAGTACAGATGTTCCCGATTTGGGGCGTCGTCAATTTATGAACCTGTTGACCTTTGGTACAATTACCGGAGTAGCAGCAGGGGCTTTGTATCCGATTGTTAAGTATTTTATTCCCCCCTCGGCTGGTGGTACGGGTGGCGGTGTCACCGCTAAAGATGCCCTAGGCAATGATGTGATTGTCAGTCAATTTCTGGGCAGCCATAACCCTGGCGATCGCACCTTAGCCCAAGGTTTAAAAGGCGACCCCACCTATTTAGTCGTCCAGGAAGACAAAACCCTGGCCAACTATGGAATTAACGCCGTCTGCACCCACTTAGGTTGTGTGGTGCCTTGGAATGCCAGCGAAGAAAAATTCATGTGTCCTTGCCACGGTTCCCAGTACAATGCCGAAGGAAAAGTAGTTCGCGGTCCAGCGCCCCTATCCTTAGCCCTCGCCCATGCCAACGTCACCGATAATGATAAAGTCGTCTTCTCCACTTGGACGGAAACCGACTTCCGCACCGGTGAAGAACCCTGGTGGTCCTAGATTATTCAATGTGACGAGATTTTGGAATTTTTAACCGATAGAGATGAGAACATTCAACTTTTTAAGTTTCCCGCAAGTCCACAGACAGGCCCTAGTGAAAGCTGTCCTCGTGGCGATCGCTACCGTTTCCCTACTCCTAACCAGCGATGTCATTAACCCCCAATCTGCCCAAGCATATCCTTTTTGGGCGCAACAAACCGCCCCGGAAACCCCCAGAGAAGCGACCGGTCGGATTGTCTGCGCGAACTGCCATTTAGCCCAAAAACCCGCCGAAATTGAAATCCCCCACTCGGTATTACCCGATAGCGTCTTTGAAGCAGTAGTAAAAATCCCCTACGATCCCGCCAGTCAACAGGTGTTAGGAGACGGATCGAAGGGGGGTTTAAACGTGGGTGCAGTCTTAATGCTACCAGATGGTTTTAAAATCGCACCCCCCGATCGCATTCCCGAAGAAATGCAGGAAAAACTCGGTGGAGTCTATTTCCAATCCTACAAAGAAGGTCAAGATAACGTGGTTATCGTCGGTCCCTTACCCGGGGATCAATACAAAGAAATCGTTTTCCCCGTCCTGGCCCCCGATCCTAGCCAAGATAAGAGTATTCACTTCGGTAAATATGCTGTACATTTAGGGGCCAATCGCGGTCGCGGTCAAGTGTACCCCACCGGTGAACCTAGCAATAATAACGCCTTCAAAGCGGGTGCTACAGGTACAATTAGCCAGATCAGCAAAACCGAAGCCGGTGGTTATGAAGTGACCATCACTTCCGAAGCGGGCCCCGTGGTGGAAAATATTCCCGCAGGTCCTGAGTTAATCGTCTCGGAAGGTCAAGCGATCGAAGTGGGACAATTTTTAACCAGTAACCCCAATGTCGGCGGTTTTGGTCAAAAAGAGACGGAAGTTGTCCTACAAAATCCCGGCCGGATCAAAGGATTAGTTTTATTCCTCGGTGGTATTATGCTATGTCAAATCCTCTTAGTTATTAAGAAAAAACAAGTGGAAACAGTACAAGCGGCCGAAATGAATTTCTAATCGCGATATTTCGGTTATTTTTGCTAGAAAGCGGGTTATTTGCCCGCTTTTTACTTTGGGTCAGGAAACCACTCACCGCTCGCTGCCGTCTGATACAATCGGTTCAACTTAACCGATAAGTGTCAATTTTTTATGAATCAGTCGCTTGTTCCAGTCATTCTCGCCGGGGGTAAAGGGGAACGTTTTTGGCCCCTCAGTCGTCTAGCGCGTCCGAAACAGTTTCTCTGTCTTGATGGTAGTGGTCGCAGTCTTTTACAAGCAACGGCCGATCGTCTATTATCTTTAGGGACAGGTTGGGAAAATCTCTGGGTAATTACCGCTAGTGCGATCGCTGATGGTGTCCGCGAACAACTGCCTGATTTACCAGAGAGTAACCTATTAGTGGAACCGGTGGGCAAGGATACGGCCCCGGCTGTGACTTGGGCCACCTTAGAAGTGATCAAACGTTATGGTAAAGAAGTGGCGATCGGTTTTTTTCCGGCCGATCATTATATTGGTGATCAAGAGGATTATATTAACACTTTAAAAGCGGCCGTAGAAGTGGCTGTCAGCCAAAAAGCGATCGTTACTTTAGGGATTAAACCCGATTATCCCTCCACCAGTTACGGTTATATCGAACAGGGAGAAAATCAGGGCGAATTTAATGGTTTACCCGTCTATAAAGTGAGTCGTTTTACGGAAAAACCTGATCGCACCACGGCCGAAAAATTCCTAGAAACGGGACTTTTTAGCTGGAATAGCGGAATGTTTATCTTTCAGGGACAAGTGGTTTTAGAGGAGCTAAAAACCCACGCTAATAATATTTTACAACCTCTGATCGATCGGGGTATCGCTGCCTATGAGGATTTAGAGAAAAAAAGTATTGATTATGCTTTGATGGAAAAAACCCAACTCGCTTACGTTTTACCCGCTAATTTCGGTTGGGATGATCTAGGAGATTGGAATTCTCTGGAAAGATTACTAGAAGCTAAGGGCAAAAATATTGAACTGGCCAATCATGTCGGTTTGGATACGGAAGGAGCTATTATCTATGCTAGTGATGACGAGGAAGCGATCATCACTATTGGTTTAAAAGATCTGGTAATCGTTCGCGACGGGAAAGCAACTCTCGTTGTCCAGAAAGATCGTACCCAAGATATTAAACAAGTTCTCAAACAATTACAAACCGATCCCAAATTGAGGAAATTGTTATAGGATCGATATTAGTTACTAGCTTTTTCAGTAACCAGTCATCAGTGAAAAGATATTAGGAAACTTCTATTTAATACTGCTCAGTTAAAACTCAAATCTGATAACTGATAACTGATAACTGAAAGGGGTACATCTCATTTTTGTAAATCTACTAAGTTGGGATTTTTTAAGGGAAACTCTCTACTAAAATCGGGCGTTACTTTCGGTTTTATCGCTCAATCCAAGCTTTTGGGGGGTTCTACCCCCCAAACCCCCCGTCGGGGGACGAAGCGCCTCCCCCGAACCCCCTGCGCATTAGTTTTTTTGTGGGATGCTTACACCTGGAGTTTAGACTAACTCAACCTGCAACCAAACTGCACAGTTTGGTCTAATGATAAGAAGACTACAGGGAGTCAAAAAAAGGAGATATAGCGGTATGCAGTCGGATGAGGTA
>JAADBR010000222.1 GCA_009995705.1 Microcystis aeruginosa W13-11 | reverse complement strand
TGGGTGGAACGCATCTATGGAGAAATGGCTAATACGATTGATCGCCGTTGCCAAGAATACGTTTATAACCACAGTAACGGTCATCTTGGGGTCGGTTGTATTTTATTCGATCGCTCTCGTTCTTTGATCAGCAAAAGCGAAAATGGCCTTAAATTTTTGCAAAATTTACCAGTCACTCCCCCAGTGACCGTGCTATGATCGTGGGAATATTTAGTCTTAAAAAATGAAACTAATAAGGCCACACAATCATAGCTTATTTTCAGAACAATAGCCGATTTAGGTTACAAATCTTTAACCTTTTCCTGCCAGTTTTTTTTCTTGATCGTAGTGACAACTCAAACCCCCCTTCCCACCCCCCAAGAGACTTTGCCCTCAGAGTCCTTCACTAATAGCCTTAATCGTCAAATAATCATCATTCTTGACTTTGGCTCCCAGTATTCTGAATTAATCGCCCGCAGAATCCGGGAAACGGACGTTTACTCCGAAGTTCTCTCCTATCATACCAGCGCCGAACAATTAGCCCAAATCAACCCGAAAGGAATAATTCTTTCGGGCGGTCCCAATTCCGTCTATGATCCTGGAGCGCCTCACTGTGATCCCGAAATTTGGAATTTAGGTGTACCCATCCTCGGAGTTTGCTACGGGATGCAGTTGATGGTACAGCAGTTAGGAGGCAGGGTAGAACGGGCAAAACGGGCCGAATACGGCAAAGCATCCCTATTTATCAACGATCCTACCGATCTATTAACCAATGTCGAGGACGGTTCCACCGCTTGGATGAGTCACGGGGACTCCTGCGTGGAATTGCCTGTGGGTTTTGAAATTCTCGCTTATACCGATAATACCGATCGTGCGGCCATTGCCGATCACGAGAAAAAACTCTTTGGAGTGCAGTTTCACCCGGAAGTTGTCCATTCTGTGGGAGGAATCGCCCTAATTCGCAATTTCGTCTATCATATCTGCAAATGCGAACCCACTTGGACCACGGAAGCTTTTGTCGAGGAATCGATCCGAGAAATTAGGGCAAAAGTGGGCGATAAGCGAGTTTTATTGGCTTTATCCGGCGGTGTGGACTCCTCTACCTTAGCATTCCTGTTACATCGAGCGATCGGTGATCAACTAACCTGTATGTTTATCGATCAGGGATTCATGCGTAAGGGTGAACCAGAACGATTAATGCAGATATTTAACGAGCAATTCCATATCGGAGTCCAGTATGTCAACGCTAGAAAGCGATTTTTAGCGCAAGTGGCCGGTGTCACCGATCCCGAAGAAAAGCGTCGTCGTATCGGTCATGAATTTATTCAGGTGTTTGAAGAAGAATCGAATCGTTTGGGACCCTTTGATTATCTGGCCCAAGGGACTTTATATCCTGATGTGATTGAATCGGCCGATAGTAATGTGGATCCCAAAACTGGGGAAAGAGTCGCGGTTAAAATTAAAAGTCATCATAACGTTGGTGGACTGCCGAAAAATCTCCGGTTTAAATTAGTCGAACCTCTGCGAAAGTTATTTAAGGATGAGGTGAGAAAATTAGGTCGATCGATTGGTCTTCCAGAAGAAATTGTTCGTCGTCAACCTTTCCCAGGCCCCGGTTTAGCAATTCGCATTTTAGGAGAAGTCACCGCAGATAAATTAAATATTTTGCGCGATGCAGATTGGGTAGTGCGCGACGAGATTAATAAGCAGGGAATGTATCACGATTTCTGGCAAGCTTTCGCGGTTTTATTGCCTGTCCGCAGTGTGGGAGTGATGGGAGATCAACGCACCTACGCTTATCCCATTGTCCTACGTTTAGTCAGCAGTGAAGACGGAATGACTGCCGATTGGTCCCGGGTTCCCTATGATTTATTGGAGACAATTTCTAATCGCATTGTCAATGAAGTTAAGGGAGTTAACCGCGTGGTTTATGATATTACTTCTAAGCCCCCCGGAACTATAGAATGGGAGTAGTTTTGTTAGATTAGAGTCAATCCCGTCCAAATATTGGGGCGGGATTTTTGCAGAATAGAAAATTGAGGGTATTAATTGCAACTATGGCACAGTTAGAGCTTTTAGAAGACAGAGAAGATATGGATTTTGCGGAAGAAGAAGATATTGAAGGAGAATCAGCAAGGGAAAAAAAGCTAGAACTCAAAGAAATCTCCGAGATTGTTGTTGCTGGTAATGATTGGACTACCGCAACGATTCTTAATCAACTAATTCGAGAAAATATTCAACTAAATCCGCGCTTTTAAAGACGAGATGCTTGGAATATTACTCGTAAAAGTCGATTTATTGAATCCCTAATTCTAGGGTTTCCAGTCCCACTGATTGTCTTAGCTACTAATAATAACGAAAAAGGTAAATTTATCGTTCTTGATGGCAAACAACGCCTAGTAACAATTTTACAGTTTTATGGTGACAGTGCCACACCTAATAATAGTTTTACTTTAAAAGATTTAGAATTTCTAGATAATCTCAATGGCTGCTAATATCAGGATCTAAAAAATGAGGCTCTTCGGTTTGTGTTATGCAATGGACGGGGGATATAAGGGATGTAACCTTTATGTAGAAAGACATTTGGCGATTTTTGTCAATTGTTTTTGATCTAAAGCTAACTAATCAATTAAATCTCTTGCCATATAAGGATTTAGTCGATTTATGCCCCCATATCGAATCATACCAAGTAACGAAGAACCAAAAATGACTTCAATTTAAATGATATCTTAGACCAACTGGATAATCAAACTATCCGCACGATTGTTATCCGTAACTGGAAAACGGAGAGTTTCCTCCATAAAATTTTTCTGCGTCTCAATGTGGAAAATACCCCTTTGTCTTCTCAAGAATTAAGACAAGCATTACACCCAGGGGGTTTTATTAGTTTTTTAGATGATCGAGCGATTGAAAGTCAAGCATTAAAGAAAATATTTAAATCTTCCTATCCCGATTTCCGGATGCGCGACACTGATATACTATTCCGTTATGTAGCTTTTCATTATTATTTATCCGATTATTGCGGTGATGTTCAAATACTTCTAGATAAAACCTGTCAAAATTTCAATAGACATCTCCAAAAATTATAACCCAGTCACAGCTTGCTTTTGGTTTATGTACTAGCTAAACAGTTCGATAGCTGTAATGTATATCTATCGTTGCTAATTCAATTTTACTGAAAAAATATGAGGCAATTAAAATAATTTTTATTCGGGTAAATTCCTTAACTAGAAAGACTTTTAGTTTTGAGATTATATTATGGAGAGGTCTAATCAAGAATGGGAAAAACGCTCAGATGAAATTATCAATGTCGTTGATCAATTTGAAAAAGCTGTCCAGACAACAATTAATATTTTTGCAGAGAAAAACTTTTCTCTTCTCTGGTTATATAAAGAAAAAAAGTATCGAAGTCAGTTCAATCGAGCAATTTTAGATGTGATGGTTTTTTACTTTTGTGATGATCTAATTAGAGAAGCTGCCGAGAAAAAAAGAGAACAGATAGAAAATGTTTTTAAAGAATTATTATCTAACCCTGACGTAAGGATTCAGGTCAGGGGATTGACAAAAACAGAAAAAAGTGTAGATTGAGAGGATGAAGCAAAAAGAACCGCCGCCGCTACTAGACAGGGAAAGCCTGAAAAACCTGACAC
>JAADBR010000221.1 GCA_009995705.1 Microcystis aeruginosa W13-11 | reverse complement strand
CAAATGGTGCTGATAATATGGTTAGCATGGAAGCGCAAATGCAAACTGTGGCGGATATTTTCATCTGGAATCGCCTCCTTAAACATTTCCTCTTTTTCTTCATCACTTTTGCCACTAGCTTCTATTTCTAAGAAGGATTGTAAGTGTTGGGGATCGATGGGAAATTCTTCGGCCCAATAAGGATTAATACGGGTAATATTTGCTCCTTGAAAACAGGCGCGATCTAAGTCAACTGGTCCATCAAGAACGGCGATTTTGATGCGTGGATCGCCTTTGGTATGGGAGCGAAGAGCGGTCATTCCGGGGATAGCATTGAGATCAGGCATAGTTTTTGCAGATTTTCAAGAACAGTTATAGAATAAAAGCTAGATAACAAAAATAGGGGAATTAAAGATGAGTTCAATCACCCAAACGGTACAATCCTCAACCACGATTCAGGAACCTTCGACCACGGTGTATTGCGATTCCCCTTCACCCGACCACACCCAACTCCCCGATAAAGATGGAAGTTTTGTGAAAAACTATCAAGAGCCTCCCCAAGCAGACCTTTTAACGGATACTATTACACCCCTTTTAGAACAATTACATCCTGATGGTAATTACTGCCTAGGTCGAGATTGTGGGATTTATTGGCGATTTCCAGAGCATCCAGAATCTCTAGAAAAGGGTGCTGTTGCTCCCGATTGGTTTTATGTTCCCCATGTCCCCACGACTATTGATGGTCAAGTTCGCCGTTCCTTTGTGATGTGGAAAGAAACCATTGAACCGGTTATTGCCTTAGAATTTGTCTCTGGCAATGGTGAAGAAGAACGGGATAAAACGCCTGTTAAGGGTAAATTTTGGATCTATGAGCGAGCGATTCAAATTCCTTTTTATGGAATTTATGAAGTTAACAAGGCCCAGATCGAGATGTATCAGTTAGTTAATGGTCGTTACCAAAAATTGGCAAGGAGAATACCAAAATCAATTCTTTCCCTGGCTTCGCTGGTGGGATGGGGAAGGTAACTTGTTGTTAACTTCCCAGGAATCTACTGAACAGGAACGACAACGAGCCGAACAGGAACGACAACGAGCCGAGCGGGAACGACAACGAGCCGAGCGGGAACGACAACGAGCCGAGCGCCTAGCGGAACAGTTAAGGGCATTAGGGATAGAACCGGAAGATTAGTAATTTTGGGAGGTAGGCAAGCACGAACAATCCATGTAAAAAAAAGACTGCCTACCTAATGACTAATGCCAGGAAGAACAAATTACACTGCGTCGTCACCCGCAAAGGGATAACATTGCTTGGTGTCTAAATCACAGAAGGTAGCAGGGGTAATCACATTACCATCACTAGGAACAGTAGCGATGTTGTCTCGTTGAACCGGGGCGGTAATGGGAGGGGTCAGTTTTGGGGTTTTCATGATAAGTTACTCCAAAGGTGGTTGTCGATAACACTAAAAGATTTACACGATCCTTGTCAAGAGTTTTCTGTTAACTATTGTCAACTTTAAACAATTTGTTTGCAGGAAAAATGGACAAAGTTTAACACCAAATGCGACCCCGACGAAACGGCGGATCATTGGGATTCGCCTTGCGGTCTTTGAACATGGTTTTCCAGCGTCCGTAATCTTCTAACCCAGTTGCAGGAATATATTTAGCTTTAGGTTGAGTTGTTTCCTGTTGTTGAATGTTGGATTTTTTTGTTTCTGGTTGCTCAACATTCGGATTGGTTTCTGATTCCGTAGAACTTTTAGAGTTAGCCATTGTTTGATTTCCTCCAGTGTTTTTTGTTAGGTTTTAGAAGTCGAGACTAATAACGAAAACCGCCAAAGGATGACATTTTTAGATAGCCATAGTGAGGGTATTGAAATTGTGCCGGATCATTGTAGTTGGCTCCATGAACTAACTTAACCAAGATAGATACCAAGTCTTCTCCATCTCCATGAACAATATCAACACATTCGTGGGGATGAATAAAATGGGGACGTTTGACGGGAGCAGACTGTTTGGGAAGTCTCATGGTTGTTTTGGGGTAAATAGATAGAGTTTAGGGGAGAGGACTAATAAGGAGAAGACCAGGAACGAACCTCGCCCAAGGTGACAGGAATTAAGTCACTCACATCTATAGTAAAACGGAAGACTTTACGAGCGCGGCGGCTATTTTCTGGGTCGAAGAATTTTAACTGTACATCCCAACAATCGCTATCCAACCGACAGAAAGGACTCTTAGAAACATTAATACTATCTAACTCCATCCCAGCACCCACAGCCTCAGAAAAAGTTTGCGCTGCTTGGAAAGCATTAGTCGCGGCAAAATTGAGGGCGCGGTCTTGGGAAGTTTGCCCTAAATTGCGTAAATCGTAGTAGATGCGGTTGAGGAAACTACTCAAAGTCCGGCGCATTTGGCTTTCTTGGGCTTCTGTTTGTTCTGCACCAACAGCTTCTATTGCCGCACTGACTAAAGTATTAACGTGCCAACCATAAATTCCCCGGGGACTATCCGGTTCAATGACGGGAACCACTTGTCCTGAGAACAGGCGTACTGTGCGCCCAGTAATCCGTCCCGGAATACTGACACGCTCGATATATTCGGGTCTGTCTTCCGCTTGCACTTGTCCCGAAAGCAGTTCCTGTAAAGCCGCATAAACTTCGCGGGAAAAAGAGCCGAGGGGTTCAATGGCGTAAATGGGGGTAAGTTCCAGGTTCAGGGTCCAGATTAAAGATTTGGCTTCTGAGAGGTTATCGGCTAAATAATCTACCATCTGGCGGGCATCGTAGGGATTAGAGGGAACTTCAATCCCACCAATTACGGCGGTGGGCATCAGTTGTTTAAATGTGTCCCGACGGGCTTCTGTACCGAAATCGTAGCCCAAAGTGCCAATGACATAGACAATTCCACCAGCGGGTTCAGCAGCTTGGCTAGGGGTGACAGATTTAGTGGTAGTTTCAGGCATGGATACTCCTTGAGAGGTTGTTACAGGGTTGGGAATTTGGGCGGCAACAACGGGGATTGCCGGTGCGCTGGTTGCGGCACTCAGTTCGAGATTTTGGCGTTGAACCTCGGTGGTTTCAGGTGTACCACCGCAGCCGCAGCCGGAAGCTTCTACTGTTGCTTGGGTTTCTATGGTTTCGGACATGGTTTCTCCGGTTAGGTGTTTAACTGCCCCCGAAATGTTTAACAGGCCGGCTAAACATTTTGGTTCGTTTTCGCTGTCTGCATATTGACAGGGAAGGGCGCTTTTTAGTAATGCTTCCCTGACTGCGTGGGGATTAGGTGTTTCTCCCCGCTGCACTTGCAAACTGAGTAATAAAGCCGCTACTCCTGCTACGATGGGCGCAGCGAAGCTGGTCCCACTCAGTTGCACAGTCCCGCCGCCTGGTTCTGCCCCTAAGATGTTTTCTCCAGGGGCGAGGATGCCTTGACTTTGGTAGGTTTCCCCCCAATTACTAAAGTCGAGGGGATGCCCTCTAGCATCAACAGCACCCACTGCTAGGACAGCAGGAAGGGCGGCTGGAACATGGAGGCATTCACAGCCATCATTACCAGCAGCGGCAACGATGAGAATATTTCTCTCGTTACACATCTCGACGGCGCGAATTAGCCAATCTTCGGCTTCTCCCATATCAGTGAGGGCCCCGCCGCTAATATTAATCACTTTTGCTCCGTTTTCGGCGGCTTGTTCAATCGCACGGGCTAAATCCAGTTGGGAGAGTTTGCGGTTATCGTCAGAGAAGACGGGGACGAGTAGGCCTCGACACTGGGGGGCAATGCCAGGGATTTCGCTGTTGGGTTGTCCGAAGATGAGGCTGGCAATATGGGTTCCGTGAGTGGACATTTGTCCCGCGGTGGCTTGATGTTGGACGAGGGTGGATAAACGGGTTAGGTCTGCCCCGTTGAAGCAGGGATGGTCGGTATCAACTACACCATCAAGAATGGCGACGGTTATTTCTGATGTGCCTTTGGTTTGTTTTTGTAGTTCTTTTAGTGCGGGAATCGAGAGAATTTGAGTCATTTTATTAATGATTAGTGAATCAGAGTAAGTTAGGTGAAAAATGAGGTTAAAAATTAAGTTTAATAAACCCGATCATAAGTACCAATATCAATTAGAATGATTACTTCTTTTTGCTCCTTATCATTAGTTTCTGGTCTTTCTAAAGAAAATATAATTCTACAATCATAACCACAAGAACAAGCTTTTAGTCCTAATAATTTTCCCTGTAATGAATGAGTGGCTAACTGAGGGGTAAAAATATCTTCTAATAGGGTTTTTAATTCATTAATAATATCTTCTAAGGGTTGCGGTTTTAATTCTCCTCTTTGAAAAGCTTCCCTCGCTTCTTTAGCATTTTGGGCTATTTCGTCTCGATAGGATTCTATCATTTGATTTTTGACAATTTCTATTAACATTTCTCTCTGTTCAATAGGTAGTTCATTAACTGTCATAAGAGCTTGTTCTAATGTCATCATAATTTATCCTCTCTTGATTGTTGTAATAGGTTTAATGGTAGCTGTAATCTTGGTATTTCCTGTCGTCAAAAAAAAGAATTAAAATGCTATATTTCATGATTAATCATCTCCTTGCTATTCCTAATTGCAAAACTTCTAAAACCTTGGCTAAATCACCGGCTAGTAAAGCATCTTTATCTAACCATAGTCCAGGGAATATCTGGGAACAAATTATCCCTTCTGAGTTCG
>JAADBR010000220.1 GCA_009995705.1 Microcystis aeruginosa W13-11 | reverse complement strand
GCCAGAGGGATTGGGAATGAATTCGACCGTGCAAGAGCATTGACCGAGTTAGTTTCCCATTTACCGGAAGTGTTACCCGAAGCTTTAGCAATTGCCAGAGGGATTAGGGATGAAGATAACCGTGCAAGAGCATTGACAGGGTTAGTTCCCCATTTGCCGGAAGTGTTACCAGAAGCTTTAGAAGCTGCCAGAGGGATTGGGGATGGATACCACCGTGCAAGAGCATTGATCGAGTTAGCTCCCCATTTACCTGAATATCTCTTACCTAAACCCTTAGAAATTGCCAGAGGGATTGGAGGTGAATACAGCCGTGCAGAGGCATTACAAGCCTTAACCGCCACATTAACCCCTGCTAATGTTGACTTATCTTTCTGGGAAAATGCCCTTCGTGCTTTGGGGAGTCTCACTCGTTCTAATTTCCTCGAAACTATTCCCAACTTAGCGCCTTTAATCCTTCATTTTGGTGGAGTGGTCGCCTTAAGAGAAGTCCATCAAGCAATTAGAGAAGTCAGCCGCTGGTGGAAGTGATTGCCCTGTCAATAATTGCTATAATAGCTAAAATGGTCATAATGGCTAGTTTCTATAAAGGTTAGTTATGAAAACATTAGGAGCCTCAGAAGCAAAAAATCGCTTTGGCGAACTGTTAGACTTGGCTCGAAGAGAACCAGTAAAGATAGCAAAAAAGGGACGTAATGTTGCAGTCGTGCTGTCAATCGAGGAATTTGAGAGATTTTCCGAGTTAGAAAATCAACTTTTGGCTTTACAGGCAGAAAAAGCTCATCAAGAAGGTTTTATCGGAACAACAGAAAGTGAGGCTTTACTGTCAGAAATTTTAAATGCTTAAGATTAACCTATCTCGACAGGCAACTAAACGCTTAAAAAAACTGCCAGATAAACACGCCAAACAAGTAGCCACAAAAATAACCGAACTGAGAACAAATCCCTATCCCCAAGATTCTCTAAAGTTAAAAGGATACTCTTATCATAGAGCCGATATTGGTGAATATCGAATCGTTTATCGTGTTGAGGAGCAAACACTAGAAATCTTGCTGATTGACAAACGAAACGATGATGAAATTTATAAACAACTAAAGAGAACAATATAGAGAATCTTAATTATCAACCATCAATTAATTAGCGATATTATTCCTGCTAAAATCAAGAAAAACAAATTATTTTTAAACACTCATGAGCATTAATGTAACATTTCCCGAAGAACTCCTCATTGCTGCCAGAGAAGAAAAAGAAGCATTCTCTCGTAAAGTCATAATTTATACATTAGGACATCTTTATCAAGAAGGAAAAATTTCAGCAGGAATCGGCGCACAAGTATTAGGATGCGATAAATATACATTTTATACACTTCTCTCTAAGTATGGTTTTTCCATTATTGATTACACAGCAGAAGAATGGGAATCAGAAATACAAACCAGCCGTAAATTAGCCCAAAAAATCAAAGAGAATGAAGATAATTGTTAATTCTACACCGATCATCGCCTTATCTTTGATTAATCAATTAGATCTTCTTAATCAGCTATTTAATGAAGTGATTATTCCTTGGGCAGTTTATCAAGAAATTGTCATCGCTGGAGATAATAAACCGGTGGCAAAAGAACTCAAAAATGCCAATTGGATTCAAGTTCAAGAAGTTGCATCATCATCTCCTCTTGAACCGCTATTACTAGGATTAGATCGAGGAGAATTAGAAGTTATTCTCTTGGCAATTTCAATCAAACCAGACTGGGTAATTATAGATGAGAAATTAGCAAGAAGAGTTGCCAAAGCTATGGAATTACCCGTCAAAGGAACATTAGGAATTCTCTTGGTTGGTTTTTATGCAGGTTATCTATCTAAACAAGAAATTTTAGATTTATCACAACAGTTAGTTGATTATGGAATTCGTATTAGTTCTCCGATGATTAATTGGCTAAAAACAGAATTAGACAATGATCATTAATACCAAATCAATACAAAATAAACTACCATGAAACAACTAATCGTACACATTCGTGACCAAGAAAAAGCAGAAACACTCTCCAAAATTTTAACTGCTTTAGATTTTGTTGACTCCGTAGAAATCATCGAAGATCAAACAACATTATCTGATAACGAGCAAGACTTCTTTGCCTTAGCACGACTGTGGGAAAACAGAAATATCACCCCTGAATCTATCCGTCAAGCAGCATGGCGAGAAGAAAAACGATGATTTTATTAAAAGTTTAGAACGCTATGAGCCGTCGAATGAATGACCCATCCACATTTCATTGGCGATCGCATTCCTCCCCATCTTTCCACACTCCCTACGCAATCGCAAAAATCCGATAAAATAGTGAATAAGTGACATCCATCAATACAATTTATTACAAAAAATAATTTCTAAGTAATAAAACAATGGCTCAATTACAAATCCTAATGCCCATACTACAAGAATTTCGCCAAGAATTAGCAAAGTTTTATGGAAAACGGTTAGTAAAACTCATCCTTTTTGGTTCACAAGCGCGGGGTAACGCCAATGAGGACTCAGATATTGATATTATGGTCGTATTAAAGGGTCCCATTTCCCCTGGAGATGAAGTGATTCGGATGGCAGACATCGCTACTCAACTAGACCTTAAATATAATACCTTCATTTCTTTGATTCCCATCGCCGATGAAGACTTTGTTCATCGACAAACCCCATTAATGGACAATATTCGCCGAGAAGGGATTGTCCTGTGAACCAAATTTCGTCCTATATCAATCAAGCTAATGAAGAATTAGAAGCGGCCACCCTATTACTTGAAAAAAATTATAGCGGTATTCGCTTGAGTGAGATACAGACAAAGTCTTGCCTAGACTGACTCATAGCTTGTTGCACTATACCTCATTCGACTGCATACCGCTATATTATCGTGCTTGTATTTCTCGTTGCTATTACGCCATTTATTGTACAGTCCAAGCTCTGTTAATAGTTAAAAATATCAATACTCGCAGTCATCGAGGGGTACGACAGCAATTTTCTCAACATTTTATTCAAACAGGGGAATTACCATTAGAACTATCAAAAGCGTTAAGAATTACCTATGATTTACGACAATTAGGAGATTACGATCAAGTTGTTGAAATAACCAGGGAACAAACACGAATTGCCTTAGAATACGCCACAGTATTTGTAGAACAAGCAAGCAACTGGCTTAGTACACATTAGTTTAGTATAAAGAAATAGATAAATTATCTCAAATGGAATGCTCCCACTCTAGCAAATACTACAGTAACTATTTATGCGCTATCAAGTTCGACTCAAACAAAGCGAAGAAGGTTATGCAATTTGGTGTCCTAGTTTACCCGGATGTTGGTCATAGGAAGACACTGAAGCAGAAGCGATAGAAAATATCAAAGAAGCGATACAAGACTATTTAGAGACAATTGAAGAGTTAAACAAAGATGCTGAAGTGCGTTGTGTAGAAGTAGGATAAGTATGCCAAAATTACCTAGAATTAATCATCTATGCGCTGTTAATGTCTTTGAAAAAGCGGGATTCCGCATCACTAGACAGAGAAAAAATATTACTATGACAAATGGAGAACAGACTATCACTATTCCACAGGCAAATCCGGTTAATGCTCATACAATGGCAGGGATTGTTAAAGAAGCGGGTTTAACTATCGAATAATTCTTATAATTACTCTAAAACTATTTCTAACCTGCCTTTAATCCTTCATTTTGGGAGGAGGTCGCCTTAAGAGAAGTGTATCAAAGTATTAGGGATGTTAGTCGCTGGTGGCGGTGATTCTTGTCCCATTAATTAACGGTTTTTTTGTCAATTGTTTTTGATCTAGAGCGAACTCATCAATTAAGTCTTTTGCTAGAGAAGGATTTAGTCAATTTATGCCCCCCCCTATCGAACCATAACAAGTAACGAAGAGCCTAATTAACAATGATTAATTATTAATTAATCGGCGAAATTCAGTAAAATAGTAATAGACCAAATTAGAGGGAAAAAATCATCTATGGCAACTACATCAGAAGACGTATGGCGACTCTTAGCCGAATTAGCGACTGCTCAAGCTGAATTAACTGCTGCTCAGGCCGAATTAACCGCTGCTCAAAAAGAAACTGACAAACAACTGAAGGAAGTTAGTCAACAACAGAAGGAAACTGACCGACAACAGAAGGAAAACGCCCAACAACAGAAGAAGACTGACAAACAACTCAAAGAATTAGGTCAGCAAATTGGGGGACTCGGAGCCAAATTCGGCAGTTTTACCGAAGGACTTGCCCTTCCTTCAATGGAAACGATTCTCAGACAACGTTTTGGTATGGAAGTTATCAGTCCTAGTGTGCGAGTCACTAAAGATGGAAAACACCTAGAAATTGATGTCCTTGCCTATACCAATGGTGAGCTAAATACTGCC
>JAADBR010000219.1 GCA_009995705.1 Microcystis aeruginosa W13-11 | reverse complement strand
AGCAGTCTTTCTATCGGGAGCATGGGGTATTAGAAATGTTTTTCTATGACCCAGACTCCCATGATTTCTGGGGATTGGTGCGGGCCAATCAGCAAGAGGATTTTTTCCCAGTAATGGCCTTGAATTTGCCCTGGACTTCCCCAATCCTAGGAATTCGGTTTGAGATGTTTGAAGAGGGTTTAGAGGTCTTTTATCCCGATGGGGAACGATTTAAAGACCCTGAAACCCTCTTTGAGGAACGCAACCAAGCACAACAGGAACGCAACCAAGCACAACAAGAACGCAACCAAGCACAACAGGAACGCGATCGCGCTTTTGCCCGATTACGCGAATTGGGCATTGATCCGACACAGTTGTGACTATAATTAACCTTCAGCGGAGATACCGTCATCTTCCACCACCGCTTCGGTGATAGGAGAGGGCAGAATTTCCGTTAAGGGAGATAAATCGGAAGGGGGGGCCACCACGCGATCAAGTTTTAGGGTTAGATAACGAATAACCTCATCACTTAAACCCATAGTAAGGGTTTACTATGGTTGCGTCCCAGTGCTAATTTAGAAATCTGGGCAGAAGAATTGTCTCTGATTTGGGAAGCATCCGGAGCAGAAGAATGGATTGACCGAGTTGATTGGATTCCCTTTTAAATCTTCGCTATTTTTCGATCCTACCAGCGATCGCATCTAGCCTTGCTTTGATTCCGATCATCCACTGGTTAAACTCGGCCGATTGCCGGTCGATAGCTTCCTTCCGTTCCCTTATTTCTCTGGTTGTTTTTTCGTGGGCTTCTAACCGGATATTTAATTCTGTAATCATCATTGCCCCAAGTATCCATGGATTTTTTACGGCAGGGAACTTGATATATTAATCAATGGGAATCAACCTCTTTACGGAAATTTTGCCGTTGACATCCTCACCACCGTAAAATAGACGGCGATTACCAATCCCGACGATTTGGTTTTCCTTGCCACCGTCACGCACCCCAAAACCATGAAGCGCCTTTTCCTTTTAGCGATCGCCTTACTATTGGTATTGATGCCCCAGAAATCCAACAGGAAAACGGCATCGTTAGTCGTGACCACCTACGATCGCTACTCGACCGGGCAAATAACCAAGTCAGCATCAATGCGGTTGATACAGATCTCTTTGGGCGCACTGTGGCCGAGGTGTACGCCAACGGTCAGCTAGTTCAACTGCAGCAGGTAAAAGATGGAATGGTTTGGGCTTACGATCGATTCAAGGGTAACTTTCCAAGCTGGAATGAAATCGAGAGGGCTTTTACCGAAGCTCGAGCGAACCGCAAGGGAATTTTCCGGGGAAACCCGATGCCACCCTGGGAATGGCGACAACGGAATCGGTAGTTGTAGAGATAGAGAAATTCCAGCAGGTAAACTATGAACAGAGATGTTATTACTGGAATGGACGGGGAGATTTATGAGTCGAGAATGGACTGTGCATCGTGTGCAAAAGTTAGTTTGGGTCTAGGTTTTAAAAATCCCCCAAGAGAAGATTCATATCTCAAATCAGCAACGCCTGTTAAGCTGATTAACAGCTGATCAGCAAGAAATTAAGTTTGTCATTAATTTTCATTTAACAAAAAAACAGCACCCATCAGGATGCTGTTTGTCAAGAAAATGTTACAAAACTTAAGCTAAAGCCGCCATTTTCACCTCGTTATGAGCGAGGATATTTTGTAACTCCTCCGCGTCCACGGTTTCTTTTTCCACTAACATTTGCGCTAACTGGTCCAAGATGGCGCGGTTATTGACTAAAACCTCTTTAGCGCGACGATAGGCCTGTTCCACTAAGTTACGCACCTCCTCGTCAATAGCTGCCGCAGTTTCATCGGAGAAATCTCGATCGGAAGCGATATCACGACCTAGGAAAACATTCCCATTTTGACGACCTAAGGCCACCGGCCCCAAGCGATCGCTCATGCCGAAACGAGTGACCATTTGCCGCGCTACTCGTGCCACCTGTTGCAGGTCATTAGAAGCACCCGTAGTCACTTCCTCCTCACCGAAGATAATTTCTTCAGCTAAACGACCCCCCAAAGCTACAGCCATCTGATTTTGCAGATAAGCGCGAGAATATAACCCGGATTCCATGCGATCCTCGCTGGGAGTGAACCAAGTTAAACCCCCAGCGCGACCGCGAGGAATAATACTAATTTTCTGGACAGGATCATAATCTGGCATTAAAGCACCCACCAAAGCGTGACCAGCTTCATGGTAAGCAACTAAAGTTTTGCGTTTTTCGCTCATGACGCGATTTTTCTTCTCAGGACCTGCCAGAACACGATCAATCGCATCGTTGATCTCATCCATGGAAATCTCGGTTAAATTGCGACGTGCCGCTAAAATTGCGGCTTCGTTGAGCAAATTAGCCAGATCCGCACCAGTAAAACCGGGGGTACGACGGGCGATTTTATCGAGATCCACGTCTTGGGCCAAAGTTTTGCCTCTGGAGTGGACATTAAGGATTTCCTTACGGCCAGCGTAATCGGGACGATCCACCACCACTTGGCGATCAAAACGACCAGGACGTAATAAAGCGGCATCCAGCACATCAGGACGGTTAGTGGCGGCGATAATGATAATACCTGTATTACCTTCAAAACCGTCCATTTCCGTTAATAATTGGTTGAGGGTTTGTTCCCGTTCATCGTTGCCACCCCCTAAACCAGCACCCCGTTGACGACCGACAGCATCAATCTCATCGATAAAGACGATACAAGGTGCATTCCCTTTCGCTTGTTCAAATAGGTCGCGGACGCGAGAAGCACCCACCCCGACGAACATTTCCACAAATTCCGAACCAGAAATGCTAAAAAACGGTACTCCTGCTTCTCCAGCTACTGCGCGAGCGAGCAGGGTTTTACCTGTCCCCGGAGGACCAACTAAAAGGACTCCTTTGGGGATTTTTGCCCCAATTGCCGTGAAGCGATCGGCATTTTTCAGGAAGTCCACCACTTCGTTTAATTCCAATTTTGCCCCTTCAATCCCGGCCACATCACCGAAAGTAACCTGGGTTTGGGGTTCCATCTGTACTCTTGCTTTCGATTTGCCGAAGTTCATCGCTTGGGAACCGGGTCCACTTTGGGCGCGACGGAGCAAGAAAAATAGACCAACAAGAAGTAAAATCGGGAAAAAGAGGCTACTGAAGGCTCTTACCCATACTCCTTCTTCTCTTTGGGGCAGTACGGAAATATCAACGTTATTTTCTGCCAAGATGTTGATTAATTGCGGATCGTTGGGTAGGTTAACCAATACATTTGTACCCTCTTGAGTGGGTACGATCGCCCGTTGCCGGTCGGCGCTTAAGCGCACGGTTTCTACTTTACCTTCCCGCACTTCCTGTAAAAATTCACTATACTTCCAAGTTTGTTGCACTGCTGGCTGGCGATCGAAGAAAGCTGAGGCCAAGGCAAGGACTACGATTAACAATAGGGCATATAGTCCCGCATTGCGCCATTTTTTGTTATTACCGTTTTTGTTCACGCTGTCGAACTCCTGATAAATTGAGGATGATCTTATCGGTTGTCAAGGGGTTGTTAATTTATGTTAACGTTTCTCAGGAACAGTGGACAGGTTTTTTTTTAATATGCCCGTTCTAGTCCTCCCTGGGGGTTAGCTGTTGGGGGTTGGGAGTGGGTAAAAAAGCCATTTACTGTGACTCTCCTCGGCTGAGTATGATTAATTAGGGTTTGCTGAAAAAGTTTTTCCTAGGGGTGGGGTGTGGGGTTTTACGGATTTTGAGGGGGTCAGTTACCTAATTTTCAGGGAAAAAGTCCGGGGATTTCACCCCCGATCACTCCAATGGTAGGCACTTTTTGAGGGTAAAAAAGTCTAAAAGTTTTATCCAACAAGGTTTTTAGATTTATTCAGCCACCCCTAATTAGTAACAAAATGCCAAAATACTGCATAAAAGCTGGAAGTGGAACGATAGAGAGTTTAGTTGACCTCCACGGGGACAGAATGGAATTGCGATCGATTTGACTGTTTTGATGGATTTTCTGAATTCCTTGATAGCCTTTATCCCCTAATATTTCTATTTCCTTATTTAACCTTATTTTGCTCTCTTTCCACAGTCGAAAATCATGGACTTTTCCTTTCTCACAACGGACACAGATTACCTGCTCGCTTTTTTGATCGGCAACGATTAAGGAACCGCTAGGGATAAGCATCATGTCGAGATTAATGCCTTCCCCTAAATTCTCGCTGTAATATTGTGCTTCTCGTTGCTGTAGTCGAGTGATTAATTTAGTCATTTTTTCTGAAGCGGTTAAGTAGCTGGTTATAATTAAATTGAAGATAGATTTTGGGTTCGATCCCCCCTACCCCCCTTGATAAGGGGGGGTTCGATCCCCCCTACCCCCTAGGGTTGATTCATTTAAATTAAGTATAGCGGATTTTGAGTCAATAAATTTGATCGAGGATTCTCAAGTTTATCTTTTTCTAATCAAAAGAGTTAGTCATAATAACTAA
>JAADBR010000218.1 GCA_009995705.1 Microcystis aeruginosa W13-11 | reverse complement strand
GCTAAATTGTTGAGGGAAGCTGCCACATCCGGATGATTGTCTCCTAAGAGTCGTTTTCTCAAATCTAATGCTTCTAGATAAAGAGGTTCCGCTTCTGGGTATCTGCCTTGGGAATCGTACAGAAATGCTAAATTGTTGAGGGAAGTAGCAACATTGGGATCACTCTCCCCTAATAGTCGTTTACACAATTCTATTGCTTGTAAATAGAGGGGTTCAGCTTCTGCGTAGTTTCCTTCGGATTCGTACAAGTTTGCTAAATTATTGAGGGAAGTCGCTACATTGGGATGATTGTCACCTAATAGCCGTTTATACAATTCTAAAGCTTGTAAAAAGAGAGGTTCAGCTTCTAAGTACCTTCCTTGGGATTCGTACAATAATGCTAAATTGTTAAGGGAAGTAGCTACATCGGGATGTTCCTCTCCCAAGCGGCGGTGAGTTACTTCTAGACATTGCTGATACCAAAGTTCAGCTTGTTCGTACAATCCTTGTCCATAATAGAAATTTCCCAATCCTCCAAAAGACGGGATTAAATTCTCATCCTCCAGCCATTGTTCTAACTCTGTCGCTGACTCCGCAATATGGGGAATAGATAGGGCGACGGCTTCTACTTGCTCCTTAGTTGGAGTATAAGGAATAGTCTTTGCCTCCTCAACCATACCCCGACAAAAGGAGCGTTTCAACTCATCCCCATCCTCTCGCAGTGCTAACTTCGCTTGAAAAAACTGTCGCACCAACGGATGAAACTGATAAACTTCTCCTTCCACCGCTTGCAACAGATGAAACTTGAGTAATTGCTCCTCTCTAATATCTTCCAACTCCTCCTCATCCTCAGCAGACAAACACCTTTCTACCACCAATCGCCAAGGAATAGGAGCCAACGCAAAGAGACTGAGGAAACAGCCTAAATCCCGCGCTGGCTGATTCAACTCCTCCCAACTCGCCTCAAAAGCAGCCTCTACACCTCTTTGTGCCGTCATATCTGGCGAAGGATTCTGCAAAGCAGACAACTGTAAGCCTTTATCTATTAATTGCCGCTGCATCTTCGCCAATGTCCAATTAGTACGCCGCTTGAGGAAACGCCCCACCAATTCCAACCCCAAAGGTAAATACCCTAGCCATGCACATAGCCCCTTCCCTACCTCTAATTCAGCTTGCAGACGCGACGTACCAATCAGAGATTCCAGTAAAGCAAGGGCGGCTGATTCGCTTAAAACGGGTAAGCGCAACTGCTCAAACGATGCTGCCAGCGACTGTTGCCGAGTCGTAATCAACACCTTAAATCGTTGTTCTTGGGGAGGCAAATAATCTTGGATTTCCTCATATTGATGCACATCATCTAAAATGATTAGTACATCCCCCTGCGGTTGCCATCTTGCCCAACAATAATCCAATTGCTGCCGCAAATTCAAATCTTCAGGAGGAAACAAACCCAACTGCGACTTAGCAAATTCTAATAGTTGTACACTCACTGTTCCCATTTGCACCCCTACCCAGCAAATACCGCCTGCATAAGTTGATTTTTCCCTATGATATAGCGCATACTGGAGAGCTAATTCTGTCTTACCTACTCCTCCCATTCCCGTCACGACGGCGGTAATCGCAATTCTTTCTTGTTGCTGTAACTGGTGGTGCAGTTGTGTCATTGCCTCTTCACGCCCCACGAAATTAACCGCCCCTGTAAGCGCCCGATTTAGATTATTAGGGATATTTGCTGTATAAGTAGGGATGGCGATATTAACCGCCCCTGTAAGCGCCCGATTTAGATTATTAGGGATATTTGCTGTATAAGTAGGGATGGCGATATTATTTTCCAAAATTTCATTACTAAACTCATTTCGACGTAAGAGACTAACACATATATATTCTCCCTGTAATTTTTTACAAGTTAGGCTCTCTAAACCATTGTTTTCTATATATTCCTTGAATAAAGTAAAACCTTGACCAATTCCTTCATATCCTGATAACTGAGAAAGATATTGAGCAATAGCGGCATCAATTGGAATTGATACAGGTGTTGATTCCTTTATAAGTTTTTCCCAAGATGTATTATCTGGAAAATTACCAGGGCTTTTTACTTCAAGAGCCTCTGGTGTAATAATTACTTGAACATGACTATTTAATTGGTAGTTCCTATGAGCGATCGCATTAGAAATTATCTCCCGTGCCACTTTCAAATCTATATCGTCAATTTCTTGACGTATTCCTTTTTTATTAATAAACGAAATTTTTTTTGTTGCTTGTTTTACTCGATCAAACAATTTTTCTATTTGATGAATCAAAGATCCATGAATATCATACCTTTCAAAAGCAGTTTTTCCTCTAGTTCTGTCCACAAAAGTAGATTTACATTGAGGATAAATTCTTTCAGGGTTTTGATGAAAACATAATACAGCTGCCTTATGTAGATATTGTTTTCCCTCATGATAAATAGGAGAATAAAGTTTAAGTTCATCAACTATTTTTTCTAAATTCTTTTGATCTTCTTCAGATAGTCCCATCTTTGTTGCATACTTTTTAATCAATTCTAAATCGATTTTATCAAGACTTGCTTCCGTGCATGGATGCCTATTTGGATGAATTTGTTCATAAAGAAATTTTAATTCTTCAGAAGAAGTAACGCGGTTTTGTTGCTCATTTTCCTTAGATTTGTCTTGCAAGATGTGTTTGTTTTTGGCAATCCAAATATCAGAATCAGCATTAATTACTTTAAATTGTGGACGCTGATTAAATTGGGAATAAATAGGATCTCTCTCAATTTTCCCTATTATATAACTAACGATATCTCCGATATAAATATAAGGCTTATTGCTGTTGCCTTCCAATCCGCTCTCTACTGCTTCACATAAAAATTTTGTAAAAATTCCATAGTCTCCTTTTTTTGTTTCACGGGATACTTGAGTTTCTTGACAAGAAGTAATAATAACTATTCCTTTAGGAAGTTTTTGATTGCTTTTTTCTAGTTCCGAGACTAATGATTCTGAAGACCGAATTCCTTTAGTTGCAGCACCACTATGACAGGCATCAAGAATTAAAATTGCCCGATTAACTTTAGAGGCACGTAAATCTTCTATCAAGTTAGAAAAAGGTAACCAATCACGATCATTTATTCCTAGTTTTAAACAATATATTTCTCCTCTCATGTCTCCATGTCCTGAGAAATAAAAAATTAGTTGATCTTGAGTGTTCCACTTTTCTATTATTGGTAAAAAATAGTCGGAAAAATTAGCCCTGCTTTGACACTCATGTAAAGGTTTTGGTCCATTACTTTTACAATCTCCGAATTCAGGATTTGTTAACCAAGCATGAACCCGTGAAACATCAGGAATAACGGCATTTAGTTCTCCTTTATTAATAGCAGAAATAGCAACAGCAATTCTTTGTGACTGTTTTTCTGAAGTATCCATAGTTTACTGTTTCAATATTTTGACACTAACAGTTCCGTGATGAGGTTGAGAATTAATCTCAGACAGCAAGGATTGAATTTCTTTCAAGGATAAATTTTTCATTAAAAATCTTTTTTGCTGTCCATTGGCATCAACAGTGATAGATATAGAATATTGACTTTGTTGAGATTCCCAGTATTGAAGAACTGAAACCAAGGTTTGAATCCCTGTTAATACTAAAGATGCCATTGCTATACCGATAGCCAAGCCACCGTCTCGGATTCCCACCTCTGCTTCTCTGGTTTCAATACTTACAGAACAGTCGCATTCTTCTTCAATTAGTCGAGCAAGATTTTTTAGGTGATAAGAATCATCCTCGGTGGTTGCTCCTTCAAAAGAAATCCTGACATCCATACACACTACCTCTAATAATATCCAAAAAATTTGCCATCTGATCCTGTGTCATGATTGTTATTTGCTGCCTATATTGGCAAGATGAATCCTCCCAATATAGGCAGTTCCCCCCTCAACTTTTGTCTGCCAACCCTTAGCATTATCAGCGATATTTTGAATCATACTACTATTATCCTGAATTTTGCCCGCTTGGATTGTCTGCGCTAAAACTTTTAACTCTTTCGCAAAAGCAGGATCTTCATCCAAAATCACATCCAAATTTTTAGTCAAGGTTTCAACGGCTGTACTATCACCACTTTCAACCTTAGCCAATGCTTCATTAACTTTCTCCGATCTTCCCATTAATCGAGTTTTGATCTTTTCCCATAAA
>JAADBR010000217.1 GCA_009995705.1 Microcystis aeruginosa W13-11 | reverse complement strand
CTTTCTTCCGCCAGGCTTTGGCCTGTGTCCATCACCCCTTGAATACGGTTGTCTCTCTTATCCCTACTGCTGATTTTTCTCTCTTTGTCAACCCCTAGACCTGAATATTTACAAATAGGATTTAATTGGTAATTTAGTTCCCGCTTTGATTAAGAATTTTTGCCCACTATTGAGGGTTTCAGAAAAAGCTGTGGAAGACTTGAAAAACGTATCCTGAAGAATATGAATGTGCAGCATATTTTTTACTCTCTCTCAGACAAAGGATAAATGAACCTCAAATCCGCAGCACTGACAGGTTCGGAAGACAGACAAAAGGCAGCAGAGACAGGGAATAACTCCACGTTCTCAAACGCACTTAGTTCTGATTAATTCTCAGAATTTGCCCACGGCAAAACATATTCAATAACCGACCCCAACTATTGCTCAAAAGTTACCGCTACTCAACTGTTTACCTAGCTTGAAAGCAACAGTTAAACGGGCAAACCAAGAGCCGATGGTTCCTCCCATTGACGTAATGTCAAGGCAAAAGGGTTTGGGATCAAAGATTGGTTGGTTAGGGAAATAATTGGGGAACAACTTAACTTGCTCTATGATAACCATAGATAAACAAAAAAAATAATTAAATGTAACAAAAAAACACATAAGTGGGGAGTGGGGAGGTGTAATTAAATATCAGACTTATCGAGGTTGAATTGAGCTACTAAACTCACAACCGGCATAGGTAATCAACTACACTAACCCATATTACCCATCATTAAGCCGATTGACAGCCTTTCTCATCCAGATGAAGTGTAACCTATTTGTACCTCACCATTAAGATAACTGCTCTCAAAACCTAAAAATGGTTTATAGCTCGTGACACTGTACCTCATACGATTGCACACCGCTATAGGGGTTTCTCTAGATAAGGTGGGAGGGCATCTTTGACAGTGCCACAGCGATATAAGTTAGATAGGCTTTCTAAGATATATCGTAATCGAATAGAAGCGCAGTTTCAACCCGCTTCTATTCACCACAAAGAATCCCTGTTGTTTTAACGCAGGGAGATGTCAAGCGGATATCACTGCCAATAGAGTTCGGTTTTACCGTTATGGGATGGGCATTAATGGGGGTAGTATTCTAGGTAAGGAATTTGTATCTAGTCAGTGATGAAGACGATGTTAGAGGGGTCTTTACCGAAATTAAGCGATATTTTCCCGCCAACTGACCATCAGAACCGGGAAACTTTCACCCCCAATGCTTTTTATCCTAATTTATCAGAATGGCTCAAGCGATCGCAACTAAAAGCGGAAAGTGAATGGTTCGCAGCGATCGCCGCTTTAGAAAATATCTTATTACAAAACCCAAATAATGCTGCCAGTCGGGGTTTAATTCTCTCTGGTCCGACGGCTTTAGTCAGAGAAAGCAAAGCTTTAACGGGTTTTAAATTTGGTGTTTTTACCATTAAAGCTTTAAAACATTTACAATGGCTGGGTTTGCAATTGCCTTCTCAGGAAAAATCCGCCGCCGATATTTCCCCGACGGAGATTCATGAATTGCCTCTCTTGCCAACGGATCCGATTGCTAATGAAAGATTTTGTCTGGTTTTTAGCGAAAGTTTCGCTCTTTTGCTGGTTTTAGGCGAGGATCAGTGGGGTTTGTCCTCTTTTCAATTTTCCTTTGATCCCGTCCTCACTCAGCAAGCTTGGCAGCAGTTGCGGCAACGATTAGTTAATCTGCGTTATCCGCAAATCGAGACTTTAGAGGCAATTATCGAGGCTAATGGCAGTCCCTTGCCAGATTATCGTCTAGTTAGCCAATTTAGTCGCCAATTACTGCAAAATTTACCCGACCAGTCTAACTTAGACCTGAAAAAAACCAAATCGTCTATCAATGCCGAAATCACTCCCCCAGAGGAAGATAATTCTAATTTGGAATCGGGTTGTGATTTGGAATTATTGCGCGCTTTAACCCACGAAATTCGCACTCCTTTAACCACCATTCGCACCATTACCAGATTATTGTTAAAACGGGCCAAAGTAACGGAAGATGTGGAAAAATATTTAGAAACAATTGATTTAGAATGTAGTGAACAAATTCAGCGCATGGAATTAATTTTCCGAGCCGCAGAATTGGGTATTAATCCTCTAGGAGATAAGGCAATTCAATTAATTCCAATTGCCCTGGAAAAAGTCTTTCAAGATAGTATTCCCCGGTGGCAAAAACAAGCTAAAAGACGCAATGTTGATTTAGAAGTTAATGTACCGAAAAAATTGCCTTCGGTAATTAGCGACCCGAATTTATTGGATCAAATGTTAAATGGAGTCGTGGAAAAATGTACTCGCAGTATGGCCAGTGGTGGTCTGTTACAAGTACATATATCAATGGCAGGGAATCAATTAAAAATGCAGTTCCAAACTCAGGTAAAATCACCTAATCTTACCCTCAAAGCTTTAGGGAAAGTCTTAATGTTTCAACCAGAAACGGGTAGTTTAAGTCTGAATATGAAGGTGACTAAAAACCTTTTTCAAGCTTTGGGAGGTAAATTTATTGTGCGTGAAAAACCCGAAGAAGGTGAGATTTTAACTATTTTCTTGCCCCTCGGACGCATTAAATAAGTTGGGATTATTCTAAAATTTTTATCTCAAAAAATAGGCAAACTTGCCAACATGATGCTATACTAGGGCAACAAACATTATTAATAGTTGCCATGGAAAAAACTGTTTTAATTTTAGGTGGCACTGGTCGCATTGGTCAAAGTGTCGCCCTAGATATTATTAATCATACTGCAGCTAAAATTATTATCACTGGACGCAAGGAAAAAGCGATTAAATTACTGCCAAGAATGCAGTTTTTGGCTTTAGATTTAGAAGAAATAGACAAGCTTAGACAGGCAATTAAAAATAGTGATTTAGTTATTCATTGTGCTGGTCCCTTTCATTATCGCGATGGCAGGGTAGTAAAAATTTGCATTGAAGAAAAAGTCAATTATATTGATGTTAGTGATCATCGTTCTTTTTATCAAAAGTTAATCCCCTATCGAGAATTAGCGATAAAAGCGGGAATAACTGCCGTGGTTAATACGGGAATTTTTCCCGGTATTTCTAATAGTATAGTGCGGGAGGGAGTGGAACAGTTAGATAGGGTAGAAACTATCCGTTTAAATTATGCCGTAGCCGGTTCAGGAGGTGCGGGATTAACTGTGATGCGGACAACTTTTCTCGGTCTCAAAAAGCCTTTTTTAGTTTGGATTGAGGGACAATGGCAAGAGATTAAACCCTATACTGCCAGAGAAGTAATTGACTTTCCCGCTCCTTTGGGTAAAACTGGTGTTTATTGGTTTGATATGCCAGAAACCTATACTTTTGCTGAATCTTTTCCAGTGCAAAATGTGATTACAAAATTTGGTTCTATTCCCGATTTTTATAATCATTTAACTTGGATTACTGCCCATGTTTTTCCCGATGCTTGGGTAGAAGGTTCTCGGGGAATCGAGTTTTTTTCCCAAGTTAGTTATCGCATGACAGAAGTAACCGATAAATTTTCGGGAATTGGGGTAGCAATGTTAGCAAAAGTCGCTGGATGGCAAGGGCAGCAAAAAGCAGTTTATCAAGCAACTATGGTTCACGAGAACACCGCTCAAGCAGCCGGCTGGGGAACTGGCAGCGTGGCAGAATTAATCTTAGCGGCAAAAATACAAAAAGCTGGGATTTATCCGGTGGAACAGGTGTTATCCACAGAACTATTCCATGCTACAATCAAAAAAAGAGGTATTAAACTCGATCGCTCCTGTGAAATTGTGGCTTAGAAGATGAAAAAAATCTGGCGTTACCTATTGCTGTTTTGTTTAGTTTTGTTAGTGACTTTATCCCCTATCTTGATGATAGCAGCCCAGAATAATCCTACTAAACAAGGACAGGAAACATCCTTGGAAACTTTAGGAGAAGTTTTTCCCGTAATGCTTGATAATCAAGAACTTTTTAATATTCGGCAAGGAATAGGTTCTTTTTCAGCGCAAGAAAGAGCGAAATCGATTACAGCCAGAATTGAAAAAATTGCCGATGACGACACCCTTTCCAGCAATTCTCATTTTAAAAAGTAACAAGTGATACAGACAGAAACAAAGCTTTAAGCAAGCTACAAAATGCGCTCCCGCGAGTGCGACTGCATCGCAGAGAAGTGAGTATATA
>JAADBR010000216.1 GCA_009995705.1 Microcystis aeruginosa W13-11 | reverse complement strand
CTCTTGAAGCTAATTATGATGATTATCTTGAAAAAAAATGATAATTAGACAGAAGTTCTCTATGTGAACAAGAGAACTTTATCTTCTTTTGTTTTCAAAATGAGAATTGCTGATGGACAAGCTTAGAGGTCGCTATAGCTGCAACGATGGCCCCATGCCCAGAATCCACTCTTACTGATCGCTATCAGACTACAATTCCCGATTCCGTTCGCAAAGCCCTTGGCTTGAATAAGCGCGATAAAATCTGCTACAACATACAGGCCGACGGTAAAGTATGGATTTCCAGGGCTGACGGAGCAGACGAAAATGATCCAGTGCTTGGGAAATTTCTGAATTTTCTTGCCCAAGATATGGAACAGAACCCTCAACACATACAGGCAATTAGTTCTAACCTAGTCAATCATTTTCAATACTTGGTCTCTGGCGTTGATCTGGATCTTGATGCACCACTTCTGGATGAGGACGAATAAGGTTGTCTATAGATCAGCCGGATAGGTGCTAAGATAAGAGCAGGAGCAAAACTTTCAAATACAGGAGTGTATGCCATGCTTGAGGATCAGGATTCTATCTTGAAGGAGCGAGATTACACATTGATCATTGACAAAAGTGGAAGTATGTCAACTAAGGATCAGCAAGGCGGCAGAAGTAGATGGGATGTGATGCAGGAATCCACTTTTGCTCTAGTCACCAAGTGCGAAGAGTTTGATCCAGATGGAATTACTGTCTACTTCTTCTCATCTAAATTTAGACGCATTGAAAATGTTACTTCTAGTCAAGTTTCGCAATTATTTAAAGAAATCTCTCTTGTTGGTCGCACTGAGATGGCACTTGTTTTAGAAGACGCTCTACAAAACTATTTTCATCGAAAACAAGAGAAGCAAACCAAGCTAAATGGGGAAACAATACTCGTTATTACTGATGGGCAGCCCGACAATAAAAAAGCGGTTGCTGAAACGATCGTCAAAGCGACTCAGCAAATGGAAAAAGATGAGGAGTTAGCAATCTCTTTCATTCAAATCGGAAATGATCCTGATGCAACAAAGTTTCTTAAGTTGCTAGATGATGAATTAAAAGGTGCTGGAGCTAAGTTTGACATTGTGGATACAGTTACGATTGAAGATATAGAAGACGAGAACCTTTCATTGGTTGATGTTTTACTGAATGCAATTCTTGACTAACTACAGAGAGAAGCTATGCGTGAAATTGATGAATTATTCGACAAAGAAAATCCAGCGTCTCGGCCAAGAGATTCTCAGCCTGGAAAAGGTTCAGATGATCAATCTAATCTGGATTGGCAGAATTGGTTAAGTCGGTTTGGTAGTAGTTTAGGTGAAACTGAAGCAAGAAAACAGTTTGAGCGCTGGACAAAATTGCAAAGAAAATGTGCCGAACTGCAAAAAGTCCTTTCACAATATCAAAGTTTGGATCTATCTAAAGCCAAAACGCTTCTTGACAGAGCGGATAATGTCCTTCGGCAAGATCGGGATTACCAAGTCGTAGTGATTGGTGAAACAGGTGCTGGTAAGAGCAGCCTTCTGAACGCTCTTTTGCAAGAAAGACTGCTTCTGACTGGTGGTGGAGCAGCAATTACTGGCACAGCTATCTATGTCTATCCCAATCAAAACGTGGATTTTGACAAAGCTGAACTTTCTATCAGAACTCAAGATGAATTCAAACCGCTACTACTTGGTGTAGCTAGTCATTACCTTGATGAGCAAACAAGGGCTAGTTTGTTTGAAGATGAAGCGAGTATAACTGCTGCTAAAGTTATCGATCTAGCAACTAGTGAAGACATAGCTAAAAAGTTACCGGATAATTTTCCAATTGATGAACGACAACGTATTGTACATGAAATTTTAGACATTGCAAATACATGGCAGAAAATTGACACTATTAAAAAATCGATTAAAATAGAGTTTAAACTTCCAGAAGAGCAGGAAGAACTTAACACTTACTTAGAAGAAGGTGGTAGTCGAAATGGAAAGGACAATCCTCAAAGTCAAAGAGTGATTCCTGCCATCAAGTGTGCAAAGTACTATCTAAAGCGGAAAGATAACAGCTATTTGAATGGTAAAACATCTAGCAATGTTGTTTTTATTGATGTTCCTGGATCGGCAGCAAAAACTCTAAGACACACGGAGATTTTACGACAGGAACTTAAGAATGCTAATGCAGTAGTGTTTGTGGTTAATCCCAATAGACCTGCTGAAAAAGAAGGTACTTCTATCGCAAACCTACTAGTTCAGTACTTATTCAGTGGCTATACGGCTGAAGAAAAAAGCAAATTTGCTAATCGTGTATTCATTGTTGTAAATAAAGCCGATCAGATAAAGTCTGAGGAAGATGAAACTCGACTAAAAAAATCATTATCGGAACTCTGCGAGATTATTGGCGATACAAATTTACTGGAATCTAGATATTTTAGGATTGTCGCAGAAAAGTCAGTACTTGCTCTAATTCTTAGACAGAAGATCGAACTGACTGACAAGAGTGAAAAGAACTTTTACGCAACTTTAGCAAAATGCTCCGTTGAAAATTTAGGAAAGGCCAATCCTAATAAGCTAGATGAGGAAAGTGGAATACCAAGTTTATTAAAAGAGCTGAATACATTCTTGAGTAAGGATCGTGTTAAGCTCATGCTTGATGAAGGAGAATTATTTTTAGAGAAGGCGGAAAACGATATCAAGCTAACCTGTCGTCAAATTCTTGGATTAGAGCATCAGGAAATTTCATCTGAACAACTAGATGGACTTGGATTGACAACGAAAGTTTTTTGCGATCAGACTCTAGAACAAGATCGAAAAGAACTAGAGAAAGCCAGGAAGGCTCTGATTGAGTTTGTGAAAGCTTGGATTGACAGTGAAGAGCATCAGGGAGACGTTTCAAGCAAAGTTACAAGCATCTTTACTAAATTAAAAGACTCTATCAAGGAGCCAGCTAAACGCTTGCTAGATCCAGAAGACAGAGATGGTGCTCTTCATATTACCCTCTCACACGTTACTGGCAAATCATATCCAAATGTTGATTCTCCATTTCTTTTGCTGTCAACTGAAGAAAAATTTCATCGGGCTGTTGAGGAAAATAGTAGAGATTTAGCCGACTACTATTTTCATAAATTCGATGACAAAGTTCGAGATATAAAAATCGGTGAGCTAATTGAACAGAAATCTTATGAGCAGAAATATATCAAAGAACTAGCTCTTGACAAAGAAATTCAAGAATCCAAGCAGCAGGTTTATGGGAATTTTCTAGCTATCTGTAAATGGGTTCTCATGTACGAACTGGTCAAAATGCCTATTGATTTACCTCTTAATCCGTCTGGGGATGATGTGAGTCATAACCTTTCAGTACAAGTATTTAAAGAAACATTCAGTGAAATTGCACCTGAGTTAGTTTCACTGGGTAGTGACGCAATTCAAAGTATGGTATGTGAAATTCTACCCTTACCTCTGAATAAGTTTACCAAAGTCTTTGCTCATTTAGTTAAGGAGAAAGTTGAAGAGCCCACTAATGAAGTTAGCGAGAAAAAGCCACCAAAACCCACAGAGAGCAAGCAAAATCTACCTGAAAAATTACTAGACAAGATAGATCTTGAAAAAAAAGTGGCTGAATATGGTAAGATTAACGATACAGAGAAATTAACTGAGCTTCTCCAAGAACAGTTTGCTTTTCGTTACAGCGTTGCTGTTAGTACGGCTTTGATTTATTTGGAAAGATTGTTTAGATATGAACTGGGGAAATATTACCAGAAATTAGGAGAAATCAACAATCGCCTAATCGGAATGCATCAGTCTGCTGTTAACTTGAATCATAAAGATATTCTAGAACAACTAGGTAAAAAACATACTGACATGAGCCAAAAGTTTGAAGATGCGTTAAACTGTTTGAAAAGGCTTTTGGAATTATCAACCATGTAAGTTTTGGGAAAGTGCAAATGCAGCCTAACAATCCTGTTGGAGCGGACTGTTTAGAGACCTCGGTTGTGTTGCTAAGGCTACTGGCATCCGCTCAACTGGAACGTTATACTGAATCAGTTTTTAATAGCATGATTAACTGCCAATCCAACTTGAAAAACCCGCTCCCTTCTCCCCACTGCTGTGACAAAAAACAACTATCCCCCGATAGCGATCGCAAGATTTTTGTCAATTGTTTTTGATCTAGAGCGAACTAATCAATTAAGTCTCTTGCCAGATAAGGATTTAGTCGATTTATGCCCCCCTATCGAACCATACCAAGTAACGAAGAGCCTTTTTTTTAAGCATACTTACTCTCCAGCTAATCGAAGAACATCATTGACAACTTTATCAGTTAGCCACATTCCTTGATGGCGTAACTTAGCAATAACGGGAGCAACAGAAGATAGATAGCCCTGCTGCTTCGCTTTAACTAAAACACCAAGCGTTCCTGAATATTTTAAGCGATATAAATTGGCAATACGTCGGGCTAATTGATCATCAAAAATCAGTAAACTACCTGGATTTTCTAATCCTAAAGCTAAGACCTCAGCTTCTCCTTGCCCTAAATCAATAATAGCCGGAATTAGACTGACTGATTTAACCAGAGTAATTGAAATCCATTCAATTGCCTGAATATTGGGAACATCAATTCCTTTATTTTTACCGATTGCTAATTCTTCGATTACTGCTGGAGGAGTCAAGATTTGAGAATACAAGCGTTGGAGCAATTCCAAGTAGCCCACTTGATGTAAGTACAGTAGAGGAGAGGTGTTGACAATGACTTGAGGATTAGGCATTGACAATATCTTGTTCCAATTGTTCAGTCGTTAAAGAAAAAGGGGAGACTTGATAACGCCCCAAAATAGTTAAAAATTCTACTCGTGACATTCCGGCTAATTGGGATGCACGTCCTGAAGATAGTTTGTCAAGTTCAAAAAGTTTAACGGCTGCCAATATTTTTAATTCTCTTGATAGATTTTCAGGAGTTTCTTTGAGACTAATTAAGATTTCTTCAGGAATTTCAAGGGAAATAGTGCTCATTTTCTTTCTCTCTCAATAATTGTCTCTATTCTACACCAATAAAATTAGTAGAGCATCAATTTTGGCTCTTCTGGTTTTCGTGTGTTAATTTTTGTTATGAATTAAAGCAAGCAAACAGCTTAAGTCGAAGATGTTCAAAATTGGTAAATCCATAACTCATTCTTTTAATAAGCTTGATTTTGGTATTCATTCCCTCAATTAATCCGTTGGTTGTATGATTTTCAAAGTAATTACAAATACCAGGCAAATGCTTCTGGATCATGCTGGCACTACTTTGATATAATATCCCGCCTATTCTTATCCATTTTTCCAATTTTCTCTCAGCACCTCTGAACGTTCTACTACTTTGATAAATT
>JAADBR010000215.1 GCA_009995705.1 Microcystis aeruginosa W13-11 | reverse complement strand
CTTAGTACGACCAGCAAAGAAGTTAGTAAAAGCTGTTTGTAAATGTCTTAACCCTTGTTGTAAAGGTACACAGCTTACTTCATTGAGAAAGTCTAATTCTTCTTGCTTTTTCCACTCGGTTAGCATTGAAGAGGTTTCAGTATATCCTACTCTTTCTTGCTTTTCGTACCATGCTTGTGTTCGTTCGTGGAGAGCTTTGTTGTAAACCAATCTTACACAGCCCAAAGTGCGCCGCAATAGCGACTCTTGTTCTGGTGTTGGGTAAAATCGGAACGAGTAGGCTTTTTCCATGTCTCACATTTTAGCATATATTTGGTAAATGCGCTAGTATTTAACGGTAAAGCCGTCGTGAAACGACGGGGTTTCAGACCCAAAATTTTCGATGAATTCCTTTAATCCCCAAAACTTAATTACTCTCGCCTTTATTGGTTTGCGACAAAAGGGCTTTCAGCTTGGTGTAGGGGAACTTTTGACAGCACGCCAAGCGGTTGAAGGTGGATTTGGGGAAGATCCAAAAGCACTAACCGAGACATTAAAAATTTTATGGTGTCACTCTCCATCGGAACAAAGCCAGTTTGACCCCATTTGGGAATCTGTACTCCTTAGTTCAACTCCCAAACCAACAGAAAATATCCCTAAAAAAGAGCCAAAACTTGAACCTTTTCATCAAGAACGGGAGGAGGAACGCCAAGAAATTTCGTCACCACCATCCCAGGAGACCGTTACCGGGATTAAACCTGAATCGGAAGTGGCATACCTACCAGTTCGCGCACCCTTTACACCTGTAGAAAACGAGGATATGTCCGCATTACAGGCATACTATCCGATTAACCGCCGCTCGATGGTTTATAATTGGCGGTATCTACGCCGACTCGTGGCGGATGGTTCCTTAGATGTAGTTGATATTGAGGCAACGATCGAGCAAGCAACCCATCAGGGATTTTACCTAGCTCCAGTGTACCGTCGAAGGGAACAAAACCATGCCCATTTGTTGCTTCTGATCGACCAAAATGGCTCAATGAATCCTTTTCACCGCTTTACCCGCGATTTAGCAGAAACAGCAAGGTACGAAAGTTCCCTGCAACCAGAAAAAGTCAATGTATTCTATTTTCATAATGTACCTGCCACCAGTGTTTACCAAGACATTTACCTGACGGAACCTATTGCCCTGCAAACAGTATTAGCAAACTGCGACAGTCAAACTAGCCTATTGATTGTCAGTGATGCGGGAGCCGCACGGGGGTATCGGGAGTTAAAACGAATTCGGGAAACTACTGGTTTTCTATCTACATTGAAGCGGTACATCTCTTCAATTGCCTGGTTAAACCCCATGCCGGAAGAACGCTGGATTGGCAGTTCAGCAGAAATTATCGCCCATTTAGTGCCAATGTATCAGATGGATAATAGTGGCTTGAGTAATGCGATCGATATCTTACGCGGACAACCCTTACAACACTTTCATTCCCCTTTCTCATGACAACTATAGCCGAGGCGGAACAACGGGAACAGGCGGCTCGAACGGTAGAGCGGTTTGTGAGACGTTTTGAGGATTCTTATCGGCTGCTGGCATACCATGCTGCCTTACCCTTGGTGCTGACTCCAGAATTAGTGAACTACTTACGCAATGAGTTCTTGCGGGGCGAGCAAGTTCCTTGGGTAGCAGAGGTTGACCTATTACTGTCCGACTTGTGTTCTCAGGTGGGATACGAACTTTACGCGATGGATACCCACGTGCGGGCTTATCTGCTCGGGCAAATGAAGGAACACTATGGCGAAGGGCGAATGCGGGAAGTAGCGCGGGTTTTAATCAGCTATGTCAGCTACCTGAGTCGGCTGAATCCGGGGCGGCGACAACAGGAATTAGAGGCGCAGAGGTGGGCGGCAATGGTGTGTTTGGGGGATGAGCGATGTAAAGCCGCAGCGCGAGAGATTGCCCAACGGCTAATAGAGGTCAGTAGTGGTACGAGTGACGAAAAACTTACTGGATCGGGGATTCGGGCAGAATTAGCGCGATTGACCCGAATTACTGAAGAGCTATCGCCCCAGTTACAGCAGGAGCCAGATTTACTGGAGTACGCAAGACTGATACAGCGAATCTTAAGAACACCAGATGAGGTCAGTCCAGATGATTTGCGTCGCTCCTATTGGCTAGATAATGAGGAACTAACTTTGCCTGTTGGGGTATTGCCAGACAATCTGGCAAGGGTCTTTCAATCTTATAGGAGGAAAGTTGTTCAGATTGAGGGCTTCCCCACAAAAACCTTTGAATTTGAAGTCGCAACTATCACCCTTGAAGGTGAGACAGGAATTCCTACGGCTATTGACCTACAACCTTTTGAATTTGAAGTCGCACTGATAGAGGTCAATCAATCTGCTCGAATCAGTGCCGATAACCTTCTTGAAATGGTAGATGAGGAGGTTTTTTCTCGAACTGGAAGAAGTTTGAATAATGGAGAAAGGCTAGTTTTAGAGGGAACGTTAGCCAATCAGACATATCAGCAAATCGCCGTGTCAGATGCCGCTTACTCCGCGCAGCACTTAAAGAATGTTGGGATTAAGCTATGGGAAGTTTTATCAGAAGTATTTGCTAAAAAAGTCAGCAAAAGAAACCTCAAAAATGTTCTCGAATGGTGGACTTGTCGCCGCCACCTTACTATTAGCCGCCATCACCGGCAAGGGCAACGTTTTATCGAAGACTTGGGGAATGGAGTGCGGCTAGAAATGGTCGCTATTCCGGGAGGCACATTTATCATGGGAACCGAAGACGGGGAAATCGAAAGACTGGTGAAGAAATTTAATTGGGAGTACTTTAGCTGCGAAAAACCTCAACATCAAGTTACCCTTCCCTCTTTCTACATGGGCAAATATCCCGTCACCCAGGCACAGTGGAGAGCGATCGCCGCAACTGCCAAAATAGACATCGACCTGAAGACAGACCCCTCTGAATTCAAAGGGGATGATTTACCTGTAGAAAAAGTATCTTGGGATGATGCGGTCGAATTCTGCAAACGATTATCAAGGGAAACAAAACGGGAGTATAGGCTACCGAGTGAAGCAGAATGGGAATATGCCTGTAGAGCGGGGACAACAACCGCCTTTCATTTCGGTGAGACTATTATCACGGATTTAGCTAATTACAGAGGAACTGATTGGGAAGAAGAAAAAAAAGTTTATCCCGGAAGTTATGGAAGGGGTCCAAAAGGCATCTATAGGGAAGAAACCACGCCAGTAGGCTATTTTCAGGTAGCTAATGACTTTGGGCTGTACGATATGCACGGAAACGTTTGGGAATGGTGCGAAGACGATTATCATCCTAACTATGAAGGCGCACCCACTGATGGGAGTGCTTGGATTAGCAAGGACACGAATACTACAAAGATACTACGTGGCGGCTCTTGGTTCGGCCGACCGATTAGTTGCCGTTCCGCGTATCGCTTCTTCCTCTACCCCGCGCGGCATCTTCAATCTTTGCGGTTTTCGTGTGGTGTGTTCTGCGTCCAGGACTCTTTAGCCCTCTGCACTCTAGCCCTTTAGCCCTTTGCCCTTCCGTCGATTTTTTGGATGCTTAATAGTACATATATACTAAATAGCATCAATTATTGAAAAATAGTAATTATAGTCATTTCAATTAAGATTGAGAATATTAATGCCAGAGTTTATCTTAAATGCCGGGTGAAGACCCTCGCTTTTAGCGAGGGGATGAAACAAAGGCCAACAAATAAACCGCGAAGCACAACTAAGAATAAGTCTCAAGTCTCCGAATAAAATCTCTGACAACTTCCGACATAGTGAGTTGAGTGTTAGCTGAATGCTCCGCTAACGCCTGATATTCTTTTTCAGTCATTAGAACTTGCAATCTTTTTTTCCTTAGGGGTCTTGACCTACTAACAAAAAATGCGACAATATGAGTAGAGCAGGAAAGGGTAATTAACCTGCTCTAACAAAACCTATGTAGTCGAGAGACCAACGATGCACCTTGAAAACTGACTGAAGATATGGGGTTCTACCTAGTTTTTCTAGTTTCTACCTGTTAGGGATTTGCGTGGGAATAATATCCCAGCTTTGAAAATCGCTCTGTAGAAGAACCAGACCAGTCAGATGGCATATTATCAAAGCGCAAGTCCTTTAGATGCGGGGGTTCTCGAAGGCTCTCCCCCTACTTAGAGCTTGCTGAATAAAGGTGTGCGTCTTCATCGGCCCGCGTCCTGTAGGGGCGAAGCATTCGGATAAAAAATCTACGGTTTCACCGATAGGTTATTGCCCGAATGCTTCGCCCGTACTTTTTCAGCAAACCCTACTTAGAGTGAGCAGCAAACCTGATCGATCAGAGGGCGCAAGTCTTGCACCCCTACAGTGACGGATTTTGTCCACAATGTAGGGGCGAACTGCGTTCGCCCAAAAGGTACATTATCAAAGCGCAAGTCCCTGAAATCCCACTCTCTACCAAGTGAACGCACAAAGTTTGAAAAGTCCTCGAAAGTAAGACCCCGTGACCCATTCTCTAGGCGAGAGATTCGCAACTGAGATACTCCCACTCGTTCGGCAAACTCCTCTTGTGTGAGACCGAGAAGGGAGCGAAGTTCCCGAATCGCTCGGCTCTCTTTCAAAGCCTCCTCGGCGCGTGCTTGTATGCGTGCCCTCCTTTCTGGGGGCAGAGAAGCCATTTTCTCTTCGTGACTAATCATCACCCCTCCTCCTTCCTGTAGTCCTGAATCAGCCTAGCCTTCGCGCTGTGCGACATATTCCCGCAAAGCACGGTTGATGCTGGTTTGATAGCCTTCACCCGGCGCGTGATGGTTTTTGAACCAGTCAATCAAATCAGCATCAAGCCGCAGCGTAATTTGCTGCTTGATGGGACGGTAAAACAGCCCGCGCTTGGCTCCGCTCCAATCGGACACTTCGGGAATATCGTCCGTATTAATCTGGTCTTCTGGCAAAGCGGCCAAGGCATCAATTTCAGCCTGTATCTCTGGCGGCACTGGATTAGAATGTCTCTTCTTCATAAGCTCTCCTTTCTGGGGGTGTTGCCCTGCGTGCGCTGATAATCCGTCCTGCCTCTTCACCAGTCGCCGGATTAAATTCCGGCCAAGTATGCGCCACAAATACCACCAGTTCGCCAATTAGGCCGATAGTCTGCCAGCGCCCTTCGTAAGGATATGGATCTGGGCGGCTGACCGCTAAAGGATCGGTAAAAACATATTGGGCGGTCTCAAAGCTCAAGCCGTGCTTACGCTTGTTTGCCCTGTTCTTTTCCTCGTCCCATGTCCACCGCAATTTTTGCCCCACCCCTTAATGTAACTACAAATATATAGCTACAGCTAGTAATAGTCAAGGGGAGCGTAACAAAAAGTGTTCGGTGGTGTTGCACAAGTGTGCGGAAGTAACTGGATTCCTCGGCTAGAAGAGGTTTGCCCGATAGCTAACAACACATCTAGAACACCACCCAAAGGCATAACCAACTCACCTCACCACCAACTCTCTCCCCGCCCGACAAGACGATCGCTTCTGGAAATTGGCACAATCTCTCTCTGCCCTCTACCCGTCCCATACTGACGAGAAACGGTGGTTAGAAATAGAAAGTATTGTGAATGAGGCTGTAGGAATAGATAGTCGAGAAAAAGTAACGGCGGGTCAAATAGTCAAAGGAATAATTATCAATGGATTAGATTTTATCTCGAAACCCTTGTATTTATTTCCTCAATTTTTTGCTAATAAACCCGTAGAAGAGCTACTGGGATAAGGAATAAAAGCTGAGGAAATAAATGAGTATAAAATTGGGAGAGTAATGGATGAAATCTGGAGATATTCTCTAGAAAAATTATGGATAAATATATCTCTAAAAGTAGTTGAAAAATATCAAATTAACACAAAATATAGTCATTTAGATTCGAGTTCAATATCGGTTGAGGGAGAATATAAATTAGAAGAAGGAGGAAAGGGAAGTATCGAAATAACTCAAGGATATTCAAGAGATCGTCGTCCAGATTTGAAGCAATTTATGATTGATTTGATGGTAAGTAGTGATGGGGATGTTCCACTATTAATGAGGATCGGGTCGGGAAATGAATCAGATAAAACTATCTTTGGTGAACTAATTGAGAAGTGTCAAAGTAATCTGAATTGGTCAACAATCTATGTAGCAGATAGTGCTTTATATACAGCCAAGAACTTACATAGATTAGGAAAGACTAAATGGCTAACGCGGGTTCCAGTAACAAGCAAAAAAGCCCAAGAAATTATTACAAATGTTCCAGAATACGAGTTAAGAATGAGCGAAGATAGTCGATATAAGTATGAGGAGCAAGAAGTTAATTATCACGGGGTTAAGCAAAGATGGCTAATAGTATTAAGTGAAATGAGACAAAAAGCAGAGGAAGAAAAAATAGAGAAAAAAGTGAAAAAAGAAAGGGAACAAATAGAAAAACAGTTGAGCAAATGACAGGGAAAAAGAGCAGTTACTCTGGCTGAACTTAAAGCTGAAGTCAAACAATTTACGAAGCAACTAAAATATCATTACATTGCTGGGATAGAATATAAGCAAAAGTTAAATAAGCAAAAAAAGGAAGTCAGTAATTGTCAAGGAATTATTCAAAAAAACTCGGCAGTAATCGCCCAATAAATCGCTAAAGCAGGCAAGTTTATTATAGCTACCAATGTGCTAAATACGGAAGAATTATCATCAGAAGAAATGTTCAGGGAATACAAAGCGCAACCATCTTGTACACGGGGTTTTCGGTTTCTCAAAGACCCCTTATTTTTAGCCGATAGTGTATTTTTGAAAACCCCTCAAAGAATTGAAACAATGGGAATGTTAATGGGATTATGTTTGTTAGTTTATAGCATTGGGCAAAGAAAGCCTGGAATGAACTACAGAGTCGCGGAGAAATGATTAAAAATCAATTAGGAAAACTGATAAATAGACCGACAATGAGATGGATATTTCAAGAATTACAAGGAATCCATGTGGTGGTAATTAATGGGGAAAAGATGTTTAGCAATTTAACTGATAAAATTCTTAATATTCTTCAATATTTTTCGATTAATTGTCAAAAATATTATCTGATCAACTAAGACAATCTAGTTGCTAAATTTCCATAAAATCAAGATTAATCAAAAACAAAGTGTTATGAGTCATGATAATATCACTTGAGTTTTATCCTGTTTAAATTTAAGTTTTTAACAAGTTTCACTTTCAGTAAATTCTTGAGGCTTGCTTAAATTTCGGTTTGGTTTCATTTTTGGGTGTGACTTCCATCATATTTTGCTCATACTACATTTTGAAGTAAAATCGCAAGTTCTTGCGGCTCAAAAAACAGGAATGATAATCTGTACCGCTCATGGAAAGGGAAGAATACATGACTTTAATCTTTGGAAAAATAGTCAAATTGGGATCGATAAAAGTATTGAATGTTTAGCAGATAAGGGCTATCAAGGAATTCAAAAGCTGCACAAAAATAGTAGAATTCCCAACAAAAAAAAGAAAAATCAAGAATTAAGTTTACAAGAAAAAGAATTTAATCGCCAGTTATCAAAAGAAAGAATTGTTATCGAACATATTCACAGAAGTATGAAGAGATTTAGAATTTTATCATCAAGATATAGGAATCGGAGACAACGTTTTGGTCTGAGATTTAATTTAATCGCTGGCATTTACAACTACGAACTTGCTTTAGGCTATCATCAAGTAGCTGAATAAGACTTTTGCAGGAGGTCTATTAAAGTCGCAAATCGTTGCCGATCAAAAAAGCGAGCAGGTAATCTGTGTCCGTTGTGAGAAAGGAAGAGTCCATGATTTTCGACTGTGGAAAGAGAGCAAAATAAGGTTAAATAAGGAAATAGAAATATTAGGGGATAAAGGCTATCAAGGAATTCAGAAAATCCATCAAAACAGTCAAAT
>JAADBR010000214.1 GCA_009995705.1 Microcystis aeruginosa W13-11 | reverse complement strand
TAAAAATAATTAACTAGGGTTTGCTGAAAAAGTTTGTTGGTGGGGTTAGGAGACAGGAGACTCCGAGACAGGAGAATTAAGAATGAGTAATAATTAATTAAATGGTTTATTTAGAGATTTTCTGCCAGTTAATCCGCCTTTTTGACGTTTTTGAATCCTCAAAAATCAATTATGCGAGAGGTTTATTGTTACCCATCAAAAAAACAGGGAATCTCAACCGTTAAGTTAACACCAGTGAAGCCTTGCGCCCAAAATTCGAGGCTGTCAAAATTAGTTAACTTTTATAAACCTCCAGACTAGACTTTCATGGGTTGGGAGTATCATCGAAGTATAAATACTTAGTGATGACGATTCTCTAGGTTAAAAAATAGCCCCAGTCAAGGGGCAGAGGCGACCATGAATGACCTCTATGGCCAAGGCTTTGCGCCAGAAGACTATTCGCTTAACCCTTTAGATAGTGAAGCTTTGGAGTTAGTTTCCCCAGATTTTACCGAGGTGAATCTGCCAGAAACTGAAAGCGGTTGGCAGGAAATACCGACTCAAGAGTATTGGAATTGGCAAAATGAGACGATGGAGGCCGCTTTCAACTATCAACCTGATGAGTCTTGGCAAGATGTGTCCCACTGCCATCAAGATTTCCATTATGAATCGCCGGAAGCTTTAATTAATGATATTCCCCATCAAGAATTAGGGTTTACGGGATTAGGAAATGTGCATTTGTTGGCAGATTTACAAACGGGTCCAACCTGTGGTTACGAAACCATTGAAAATATTGTCCAGTGTTTTCATCCCGACATTACGAATAATTTCTCAGACCAACTGCAAATAGACTATCCCGGTCGAGGAGGTGCTTTAAATCCTGAAGATTATCAAGAAATTTTGAGTTCTTATGATATCCCCTCCCATTGGGCAAATTTTGACCATCAGGAATTGGCTAATGCTTTAGATGAGAATCGTCCTGTGGTTTTTGTCGGGGATGCCCACAATTTAGACCCGATTTCCTATCCCGATTCTCAATCTTGGCACGCGATTACTTTAACCGATGTTAGCCGAAATCTCGATGGTGACGTTATTGGTTATCGGGGGATTGATTCTAATTTTCCCTATGAGGAAAAGTTTTGGTCTTGTTCACAAATTGAACAAGCAAATGAGCAGTTGACTGGAGAGGTTTTAATTACCGATAAACCAGCGGAAGCTTGGCCGTTTAAAACTACTTAAAAAAAGTTAGTTTTTGGAGAGTAAAAATATGTCTTTGAATTTACCAGCTTTACCCGAAAAAACGGGGTTTTGGCGTTCGATTTGGGATAAAGCAAAAAACAGCTTCAACTATTTGTTTAAACCCCAAGTTTATTCCAGCCAAATCTTGGCAGATACTCAGCGCATTAATACCGAGAGAAATATTGAAGCTCAACAGGAACGGGATAAAGCACAGCAGGAATTACAGCGGATGCAGATAGTTTCCCAGGCGCTGCAAGCAAAGGCTAATTTAGATTTGCAAATGGAGCAAGGAGAGTTAAACCGACAACTACAATTAGAATTAGCGAAGTTGAATCAGAATGCACAAGCAGAACAGGGAATTCTTAATCGAAAACTGCAACTCAAACTAACTCAATTAAGTCAAGAATTTCAAGCGCAACAGGGAAAACTAAACCGAGAACACGCTGAAAAACTAGAGATTTTACGAGGACAATTGCAAAAATGGGCTTTAGATCAACAAAAAGAGTTGCAACTCCATCTCAAACAATTAGATGCAGAATTGGCAAGAGAATTAAGAATTTTTGATCGCCAAACTTCCCTAGAGGTGATCAAAGAACAAAAGCGAGAAAAGAATTCGCCTTTGATTTTTGTCACAGAAGATTTAATTAATCTCAACCCCGATGAAATGCGCTTATTAGTGCTATTTTCACCGCCAAAAATCAGGCAAGATAATCCTTCTCAATTGTCTGGAGGTCGTGGGTTTCCTGATGCTGAACACGCTTTAGCTGATTACTTGAGGGAATTTTTCCAAAAATACACTAATCAAGGAAGAACCATCGAATTTTTACCCGGTGCTTGGACAAGTAAAGCTTTTCATAGTGAATCTGCTGCTAAAGCTATTTTTCGAGGACTGAAAACCGAACCGACTTTAATTCTTGAAGATTTAATCGAGGGCAATAATTTATTTATTAATATTGCTTTTTGGGGATTAAATTGGTCTAAGTATCGCTACCAAAAAGCTATCTCTTTATCGTGGCTAGAAACACTTTTTGATTTTGTTAAAGTTCGGACTCTAGATTGGGCAGAAAAACGACAAGCTTATCAGGATTCAGGGAAAAATTCCGAGCAGTTCGATCAATTTTTTGGCAATAAGGTTGTGGAGGGATTAAGAAGAAATTTAAGTGTTCTGGAAGCAGAACAGGAATGTCTAAAATATGACTGCGATCCTAGTGAAATAGAACGTCCTTATTGGGTCAATGAAAAAGATTACCAAGCACTAATTCAATTTATTGCTATTTGCCACTGTCTATTTGCTGGAATGTTCATTGATGAATTTTTCTTACTGCACGTTCCCAATCGCTATCGAAAATCACCTTTTTTACCGCAATTGTTGCCTGATTTAATTAAAGATATTCCTGAAGAACAGCAGACAGAATTAATAGAGACGGTTGTTGCTTCCTACGAAGCAATGTATCAAGCTCTGGAGGCAAGTGAGTCGGCATGGATAGCTGAACTAAAACTAGATTTAGCAGAAAGTTTAAGTCATTTTTCTAATCAATTTGTTGCTAGAAAACAGATCAATGAATCGATTAAAGCTTGGCTATATCTGCGTCAAATAGACTTTCAAGGACTTGAGCCGATGGAAGTATTAAATCAATGGGTTACTATTGATGATCAAGCTTACATTGATCGACTCAATCAATGTTTGTTGAATCTAGGAGAAAAACGACAACTGAATGTTAGTTTAGCTTGCTATAATCGAGGGCTAAATTATTATCAAAACCGAGAGTATCAAAAAGCCATTTTTGAGTTCAGTCAATTAAGTGAATCAGAGTCCCCACAAGCAGAGGTTTTCTATTATTGCGGATTGACCTATAGTCAATTGCAAAATTATTCAGAAGCAGCCAAATATTTTACTCGCTCTCTGCAAATTAAGCCCGATTGGGCAGAAGTCCATTTTGAGCTAGGTAAGGCTTATCAAAAATTAGGAAAAGTCCAACAAGCTTTAGCTGAATATCAACAGACATTGCGGCTAAAACCAGAATTTTCTGAGGCACTAAGTAAACTGGAATTAGTGGAATTGTATTTAGCAGAACAACTTTATCCAGTAGAAAAGGCAGAAAAAAATGCTGATTCTTCACGAGAAGAAACTCAACAAAGATTCTCCGACAATCTTCCATCTTTTGATTTTCAAACTGTCACCGTCAATAGTCGAGAGAAGGAAGTAAAACAAGAGAATAAAGTGGAAAATAGTCATCAAACATCTACTTCAGTAGAGGACGTTATTCTACAACAACTGGATCATCAGTTTTTTAGTTAGTTAATTCAAGAAATAGGAGGCTATTATGGCTACTGTTCAAACATTTGACCGGAATATGATCAAAACTTACTTAGCTACCACGAATTGTAAATATTTACAAGACCAAGATGGTGACTTTGTGGTTCGTTTTTCTCGTGATGAAGACACGGGATGTGAACTATCTTTGTGGATGATTGTCGGGGGTGAACAACACGAACTTTACACGGTTCGTGTTTATTCTGACAAGCAGATTCCAAAAAAAGATTGGGGACGTGCGATGATGCTGTGCAATGATTGGAATGATCACAAGCGATGGGGTAAAGCTTTTCTGCACATTGATAACCCTGACACAGATACTACGGGTCAGATTATTGTTGAAGAACAACTCGATTTAGAAACCGGAATTCACCAAGAACTTCTCAATGATTTCACGGCCACTGTTTTTAGTTCTGCTAATCTCTTTTGGACTGAAGCTAATCAACAAGGAGTTTTTTGAATGATCAATAATTTGATTTTGTCATCTGAAATTGGTTAGTATGGGAGGTTTTGCACTTTCTTGCATACAGCTTAATTAATACTAATTCAAACAGGTTAAGCATGGAAAATTAAATGCAAAACCTCCGGAAGCGCAGTGGGAATATGCCTGTCGTGCAGGAACCACCACTCCCTTCTATTTCGGGGAAACCATCACCCCCGATTTAGCCAACTACGATGGCAATTATATTTATGCTCAAGGCCCTAAAGGTATTTATCGTCAAGAAACCTCCCCTGTTTGCAAGTTTCCCCCCAATGCTTTCGGACTGTACGATATGCACGGCAATGTCCGGGAGTGGTGCGCCGATACTTGGCACGATAACTATGACGGCGCGCCGACGGATGGCAGTGTCTGGATA
>JAADBR010000213.1 GCA_009995705.1 Microcystis aeruginosa W13-11 | reverse complement strand
TTATTTCTTGTTTTCTGAACAATTATTTTTTTCTCTTGAATTTTCTCTTTCTCGCTCCATACCCCTTTTAATGCTATATATTCTCATTAACCCTTTTAACCTTTGAATTAATTTCAGTTACTATGTACTACTTTAATGGCTTTTTTGATCTGTGACAGTTGAGGGTGCGGAATGTGGGTTTAAGAGTCACTGATAATTGCTGATTGTTGGCATTTCTGCAAATGTTGAGATGCACCCACGGGTTTCTTCAAGAAACCCGTTTTCTATTAGGTAGCCCAAGATTTTGCCCAGGCGAGAATTTCCTGAACTCGATCGAGGGTTGAAGATTCGCAGTAGAGACGCAAAACTGGTTCTGTACCACTAAAGCGAATTAACAACCAACTGCCATCTTCTAAACGGAATTTATAACCGTCCATAGGATTACAATCAGTCACTTGTTTACCAGCAATTTCCCTTAAGGGTTCCTGAGCCAAAGCAGTAATTAACTGATCGCGAGCTTCCATATTAGCTAGGGGTAAATCAATGCGATCATACTGAGAATGAAAGCCAGTTTTATCCTGTAATTGCGCGTAAAGATCGCTTAAATCTTGGCCCGATTCTACCACCGCTTCCAAAACGTATAAAGCTGATAATAAAGCATCCCGTTCGGGAATGTGAGTACCATAACCGACACCTCCCGACTCTTCCCCACCAATTAACACAGGAGTGGTCAACATTCGATCGGCGATATACTTATAACCGATCGGAGTTTCAAAGACCGATAAACCGTATAAACTGGCTAATTTGGGGATTAAATCGGAACCGCTCACCGTTTTCACAATTTCCCCTCTCATTCCCTTTTTGCCGGCTAAATGCTCGATTAGAATCGGGATGAGATTTTGGGTGCTTAAAAAATTCCCCTGACCATCGATCGCCGCCACTCGATCGCTATCGCCATCGAAGACCAAACCTACTCGCAAAGGGGCTAAATTTGCGCTGTGAGCAAGTTTATCGATGATTTCTGTCAAATTTCTCGGTAAAGGTTCCGGAGAGCTGCCACCGAACAAAGGATCGCGATTGCCGCGTAATTCTGTGATCCCCACCCCCAAAAGACGCTCTAAACCGGTAGCCGCCGCACCGTGCATGACATCGGAATAAACTTTTAGTTGTCCCGATTCGATCGCGTTGGCAATAGCGGCAATGTTAACTTTTTGGCGTAAACCTTGACAATAACCTGACCAAGGCTCAAAAGTGCTTAATTTACCTGCATTGGCGTTAAATTGGGGCGGATTAGACAATAAAGCTTCAATTTGTTGGGTAATTTCCGGCGAGACAGAACCACCAAAATAACCTTTAACCTTCAAACCGAGATATTTAGCTGGGTTATGACTAGCGGTTAATACGATCGCACCGAGAGCATTTTCTGAGCGAGCTGCCCAACTAAAAGCGGGAGTGGGAGCATAGGATTGGGAGAGAAGCACATCAAAACCAGCTTTTTGCAGCGATTCCGCCGCAGTTTGAGCAAAATCCTCCGCCATAAACCGCCGATCATAGCCAACGATTATCGTCTGCGAACCCGTGATCTGACCATAATTATCCGCTAAAACCTGAGCCGCCAAGGGAGCGAGCAGAGCGACTCGATCGAAAGTAAAATCGGCGGCGATAATCCCGCGCCAGCCATCGGTTCCAAATTTAATCGGGTTCACGGTGGTCATGATTTACCCCTAAAATATCCATTTTCCCAATACTGTAACCCGCTCCGTACCCTCTGGAAACTCATTTTTCCCGATCATCGGTTTTTGCCGCCGGATCGAGCGCACCGACTTCACTGGTTAATAATTTTTCCATTAACAGTTGTAATTTCATCCGTTCTATATAGGGCCATCCCCCAGTTTCCTCGATATCCCGGAGTAATCCGTATAAGTCCTTACGGGTATTGGGTAAAGATGGCTCGAACATCTGCTCGCGAATTTGCCGATGTAAATTTTCTAAAGTTCGCAGCAACATTAACAAACCGTTACAATCTCCCTGCTGTTTTTGGGCGATCGCTGTCACCGTTGTTACAAGGGAATGTAGTTGGCTATCTAATTGGCTATTATCTCCAGGCAATCGGCTATTCATCGAAATTTCTGCATCTGAAAACAGTCACACCAATCATATCAGTCATCAGCTATCAGTTACCTAGAGCCTGCTGACTTTTGGCTGCTGTTTCCCGTCCCCTGTCTCCCATCTTCTCAATGGTCACTGATCTTTGATAAACTGAGTTTCGGTGAATTGGCGCAACCGATTCGATAATTCATCAGGCTATGGATCAAGGGTAGTAATTGTAAAGATTGATAAAGAGAGGTTGACATAGATGAGATTTCGTGCATTGTTAGTTGCCTTTTTAGCCTTGTGCTTAGGGGTGTTGACAGCTTGTGGCGACGCGCCTAGTGCCGTCCTGAATAGAAACGAGCTAACCTATGATGAAATTTTAAACACTGGATTAGCTAACAAATGTCCGCAGATTTCCGAGTTTACCCGGGGGACTCTCCCCTTAGAAAGCGGCGAAAGTTATGTAGTGACAGATTTGTGCTTGGAACCCCAAGAATATTTTGTCAAGGGTGAACCCATTAATAAGCGGGAAGCAGCCGCCTTTATCCCAGGTAAACTCTTAACCAGAGATACCACCAGTTTAGAACAGATGACAGCGACCTTAACCGTAGGCGAAGACGGTGTTTTAACCCTCAAGGAAGAGGACGGTATCGATTTCCAACCCATTACCGTACAATTACCCGGAGGTGAAAGAGTTCCCCTCTTCTTTACCATTAAAGGTTTCACCGGCAAAACCGAAGCTGGATTTAGCTCTATCAACAGTTCCACGGATTTTGAAGGCGACTTTAAAGTTCCCTCCTATCGTGGTGCTGGTTTCTTAGATCCCAAAGGTCGGGGTGTGGTGACGGGTTATGATAATGCTGTCGCTTTACCCGCTAGTGCTGATAGTCAAGATTTCCAGCGTGCTAACGTCAAAGCGACGGAACTGGGTAAAGGTACTATGTCTTTACAGGTGACTAAAGTGGACTCTTCTACTGGCGAGTTTGCTGGTGTTTTTGAAAGTGAACAGCCTTCCGACACTGATTTAGGCGCAAAAGATGCTGAAGAAGTGAAAATTCGCGGCATTTTCTACGGTCGTCTCGAAGCTCGTGCCTAATTAATTTTTGGCTAAGTTCAGAATTTCTGGAAATTAAGGCGAATTTCTCCCTGGAGAAGTTCGCTTTTTTTCTAAGCTTTGACACAATTAATACTAAATCCGTTGAGTATAGGCTACTTATAGAGGAGAGGCACTTATGCAACAGGTAAAAGTTATATTGAGAGAATTAAGCATTAGTTGGTAACTCCCCAGGTTTGCCATGACATAGACATCATTAAGGTTAGTTCTGGTTAATTGCTCATACAAACTATTTGGCAATACCTCTAATTTTCGCTTTTACTTTTTCAATATGTCAAAGGAACCTTGACAAATCAGAAATTTTCTAGAGCTATTCATATTTTTTATTGAGTATCTACTAAACTATAAACCCAGGCGACGGCGAGTTTTTTTGAAACTAAAGGAGGAGTGAGCCATAAATAGCTTCAAAAATTCTAGGCGACTTTGAAGATCACGATATTTTTTTAAGTAGTAAAATAGTGCTTCTAAATCAATATAAACACCCTTGCGATACAGGTAATGCGCTAATTCTATCCCACTAATCTCATTTTTTTAAAGGTCAATTAACTCAAGAGTCAATAGTGGCTTTTTCTTTATCAAAAGGTTTCCAGCCAATTTGACGAATTTCTTCCTCGGAAAATTGTTGAATATATGCTTTTGCCCTCTTCATATATTCAGTATAGGCGATTTTTCCACAATCACAAAGTAGGGTATCTAAGACACCTTGATCAACATTATTAGGCAGTATATATAATCCGACTCTTGGTCTATTTTCTTGAATAGTTCCCGTGGCAGCTACTACCCTGGGAAAGTCGGGAAAATATTCCTGAAAACCCTGATGATATTTGCGAGCAACTTCTGCTGGGTTATCTTTATCCGCATCGGCAATAATGGCAAAAGCTGATAATTCATTGTTATAATCCATATCGGCAAGTTTATTGGTTAAATTTTTAATTAATTCACTGCCACCCTTGGCATAAATTGCTACGGATAAAGTCTCAGTATAAAGAATAGATGGCATATCGAGTCTGATGTAAAGTTTTCCAGTTTTAGGACAGCAATTCTCATTTCAAAAAGTAGCCAATCAGTGTTGGACGGGTGTAATTTCAGCTATTCAGTCATTATGAGGGTTATGACATTTTTGGTGGGGGTGCTAAAATCTGCTTCTAGCATCAAAATGAGAATTGCTGGTTTTAGGAGGAGGATATTTCGGAATAAATTTTTTCCAAATTGGTTCTAGATTTGAGAGTTCTTCACATTTAGAAAACCCCAGCAGTTTACACATAACTTTCACCGGAAAAGCTTGATCATGATTACCTTCCACTCACCAACGAACCTCCTGTCCTAAGTCTTCTCGTAAGCTTTTTAATCGAGTCCAATCATGTCTAACTACTCTAGTATAATTTTCCTTTGGTTCGAGACGATAAAGCACTAAATCTGATTCTGGTTCGGTGACTTCTAAAAGAGCATCAACAGCTTCTAGACTGTGGGTAGTAGCAAACAGTTGTACATTCATTTTTTGACACCATTTAACTAACCAATTAAAAGAACTTTGCAGTGCCTCTGTATGAATAGCTGATTCTAATTCATCAATGAATAAAATTCCACCTTTAACACTGGCAAGTTTGAGAGCAATATGAAGTAAGCGACGCACCCCATCATCAAAGGTACTAACGGGGACAAGTCCCAATTTTTCATGTTGAATATAAATATTAAATCTGGAAGATAAAGAATGAGGAAGTAAGAGAATTTCTAAGTCAGAAATATTACTGTCCATTTGACGCAGTAAATCGATAACATCTGTTTTAAAATTGGCAAATCTCACTTCTGAAAGTAATCGAAATTGATTAATATCAGAACGATGAGAAGCGGGACTAACCAGAGAAGTTAGTAAGCTAGGTTCTTTTTTTCCCGATAGTCTAGAGAGAGGGCTATTTTCCCAAAGTTGATAGTTTTCTTTCAGGGGATTTTGGGGATAATTAATTAAATTTATTAGTTGTTCTTGAGCCAAAAATACTGTTATCGATAAATTTATACCTTTTCTTGTTTCCCATAAATCTTCATTATTATCGATTAAATCTTCGTTTTCTTCGCTAATGATCTCCTTAGGATTAAGCTTGTCTTCGGGACTGTCAGTTAAAATAATTCCTTCGAGTTCTTCATAAATTGCCTCGATTTTCTGAACTTTAAAGGAGCCATTTCCTGTGATTGATATAACCCCGTGATTAAGTTGTTCTTGCTCAATCATTGCATCGTGGGTAAATAACCACTGTAGGGAATCTAGATAAGGAGTCCGAGAAAACCTGTACTCTTGTTCTCTTTGTCTAGCAGTATTTAGCCAAACTTTTAGATCTAGGGGATGACAATAAATAGATAACGCTTCGAGGACGCTGGTTTTTCCCGAATTATTAATTACCACGTAAATATTCAGGTCTAGGGGTTGACAAAGAGAGAAAAATCAGCAGTAGGGATAAGAGAGACAACCGTATTCAAGGGGTGATGGACACAGGCCAAAGCCTGGCGGAAGAAAG
>JAADBR010000212.1 GCA_009995705.1 Microcystis aeruginosa W13-11 | reverse complement strand
ACTTTAAGGTTAAATCCTGCGAAAATGCAATTAATTTCTGGATTTATTGATACTTATCTCAATCTAAATCCGGTGGAAGAGATACAATTTCAAGAAGAGATTAGCACATTTAGTCAACCCGTACAGGATGGAGTTATGCAAATTACCACCAGTTGGATGCGTCAAGGTATTGAACAAGGTATTGAACAAGGTATTGAACAAGGTATTGAACGGGAAAAGACATTGATTCTTCGCCAACTTAAACGCAAGTTAGGGGAGATTAATCCTTCATTAGAAACTAAAATCATGGAGTTAAGTATTGATGATGTCGAAGCATTAGCAGAAGCTTTATTCGATTTCTCTACAGTTGAAGATTTAATCAATTGGTTAAATACTTTAACTGCCTAGTTTTGAAGTTAGCGTTCGCATCTTCGCCATGACAAGGGGTAAGATTGCTTTGGGGGGATTTTAGTGGAAATTATCCCCCTCGCCATCACCCGCTAAAATTTTCATGGTGAGGAAGTAATTCAGAGATGAGCTTCCGTATATAATATAGGCAACAAGCAGAAGCTTGGCAAACTACAGATCACCAACGACTGGCTAAACCTGAAGTTGCAAGAGCGATCACCCTCTCACAATAACAATATTTTGAAGGCGTGAATCGGTGACTTGTGCCTTGATGGTTTGACAGTCTTCAACCCTAACCCACACCGGCTAGTTGGACGGTTGTATAAGAACTGGCTGACTCGGCTGAATAATTAATAGCAAAGCAAATTGTGGGCAATGTCCACTCTACATTACTAAATTATGGTTAAAGCCAAAAGCTTTGCCAATAATTTAATTTTAGATCATTTTCTACAATTGAAAAACATATTACTCAAAGCCATGAGCAACCCAAATATTGATTTAAATCCAGCGCAGTGGAGTTTTAGAGGAAACTCATCTGATATAAGTAATGCTATCAATGCAATTACTTCTCGATTTTCAAGTGATCGCGGCAATATTATTAATGGATATTCTGCTACGAAGTTAGTCGTTGATCAATTTTTAGCTAATCCAAAAGTTACAAATCAGCAACTCATTCAAATCTCTACAAGTGGTTTAGATAAGTTTTCGCCAGACGATTCCACTTCCTTATCCAGCGTTCCCAAGAAATACTCAGATTATGCCACAAAACCTGGTCATTTGATGGCAGTGGACGCATTTTATATTCTTACTGGCAATCCCAAAGGTCAAGTTTCTGCAAAGCTTAATGGTTTGGGCTTTACAGGTACATCAAGTCTTCTCGTTACTTATGCAGAAAACAATCCCACACTTCTATTGGGAACAATACTACATGATTTAACAGACTATTTTCAAGATGCAGGCGTTGCCAATCTAAACACTTCTCTTTGGGGAACATCAGGGAAAGCCGCTTCTGCTTTGGTTATGTTTGCAGAAACTTTAGTTACTGGATACATACCATCAGAGGAGGAAATGTTCAATGTTATGGGTACGCGCCAGTTGCCAACAAGAGAAATGGAGTTAAGACAAACTGTTACTCGGTTAGGAGATGTCAGTTCAACTCTCGCTACCAAGTTGGCAATGTACTACGGAAGTGAACAGCTAGGGAGTCAAATCATTGCCTCAACTGCCACAAAAACTCTCGGTGGATGGTTAGGAGATAACTTGGCATATCAACTGGCAAGTGTGGGAAGCTCAGTTCCAGCACGAGCCTTATATACAAGACTTTATGGAAACTTTACTAATACATTATTAGGTTTTGGTAGCTCTGCAATTAGTCAAGCTTTTAGCGAGAGGTTTGATATAGAAGATCCCCTTGCTCAAATTGCGATTGATCAAGTTACTGCTTCACTAACTAATCATATTTTTTCTGGGTTAACTGAGGCTGCATTTGGCAAATCGTTTGCTGTTAATTATTTAGGAGTAGATCCTTATATCAACCTCAGCCTTACAAAATCATCAATTATTGGAGAGGTTGTTAATACAGGGTTTGGGGCGTTGCAATCTTTTGCCAGCACTCAACTTTTTAATTATGTCGATAAGGTATGGAAGGGTGCTGATTTAAATAATTTTGGTGCTTCGATTGGTGGGGTACTTGGGGGTTTTATTGCTCCCGGAATTGGCAATTTTTTGGGATCGGTGATTGGTGGATGGGCGTGGGATCTTATTGCTAATAAAGATCCTCGTGCTTATTACTCTGTGTACTATAATCCTACGACAGGTAAGTTTGTCAGTCAATTTAGCTTTGAAGCAGAGGGTGGAAAAACAGAAATTGCTCAACAGATGGGGCAATCTGTCTCGGATACGCTTCAACTTATTGCTGGAATGATTGGGGGAACTCCTTTAACCATTACGGCAACGGAGTATGGACATTATGAAAAAGAGTTTGTTTTTAATATTGGGGGTAGTGGTAGAAATTCTTTCTCGAATGCACAAACAGCTTTAAATAATGGCATTATCAGGCAGTTAAAAACGCTGAATATTCAAGGGGGCGATCCTTATATGAAGCGTTTAATCGCTCTATCTTCTTACAGTTCTGATCTCAAAGGTTTGTTTACTGATCTCGGTGTTGCTAAGGAGTATAGTGTTCATAAAGCTGATCCCATTCTCTATGGTCAGGCTATTTTAAATGTTGATAATGCAGATGCACGCAAATATTTACTCGATGATTGGCGTAGGGTACAAACAAGAGCAAAACAGCTAACTCTTGATGCTTTACCTGGGGATGATGGAAGTGAGTTTATTGCTGGTACTTTTCGTAATGATTCTCTTGATGGTGGAGCAGGTAATGATTTTCTTTTTGGAGATCAAGGAAATGATTATTTAAGCGGTGGTGCAGGTAACGATAGGCTCCAAGGAGGCGATGATGGTAGAGATACCCTTTTAGGTGGAGATGGAGATGATACGCTTATTCCTAGTTCTAGGGGTGTGTGGGATAGTCTAGACGGGGGAGCGGGAAAAGATATTCTGATCGTTCATTATTCAACTGGTGGTTGGGTTGGAGGTGAAAGACTTTATAACTTTATTGCTGGTAAAATCTACACTATTGCTGGTAAAGTGCACAATGCCATTGTCATTGGTTGGACTACACTTACCTACAGTAATATCGAACAATTTAACATTACGGGTAGTCCTTTTGATGATCAACTAAAAGCAAAAGCAGGAGACACTCTTGATGGTGGCGACGGAAGGGACACTCTTGCACTTGATTTTGCAGATGCAACAAAAACGGTTGTTATCGATCTTACTCAAACTACTGCTCAGGTGAGTTACGGTACTACGCAAATTCAGAATTTTGAAACAATTGATAAAATTGTTACTGGTAGTGCTGATGATTCTATCAAACTTTCAACTACTGCTTCTTATGGTACTTCTGGTGGTGCTGTTGGAAGTACAGGAGGAATTGGGTCAGAAGGAACAGTTGATGGAGGCTTAGGAACAGATATTCTGATTGTTGATTATTCAATTTATGGTACTTCTGGTGGTGCTGTTGGAAGTACAGGAATTTCTAACTTTATTGCTGGTAAAATCCACAATGCTATTGTTACTGTTTGGACTACACTTACCTACAGTAATATCGAACAATTTAACATTACAGGTAGTCCTTTTGATGATAAACTTTATGGAGCTAATCTAGATGACATTCTAATTGGTGGTGGCGGAAATGATACCCTGACAGGAGGAGCAGGAAATGATAGTATTATTGGGGGTGATGGCAGTGATATGCTCTCAGGAGTAAACGCCGAAAACCCAAATCCTGGACTCAATGAAATAGATATATTAGCAGGAGGTAATGGGACAGATACATTTATTTTAGGGGATGCTGTCAAGATTTACTACGATAATCTCAATACTACCACTGCTGGGACTTCCGACTACGCATCTATCACTGACTTTAACCCCACTCAAGACACTATTCAACTACGGGGTGCAAGTGGTGACTATCTGTTAACGGTTTCTGGTTCTAATACTAATCTCTACATCAACAAACCCGGAACCGAACCAGATGAACTCATTGCGGTTATTGAGAACAATACTGGATTAGGTTTAACTGCTATAGCGGTATGCAGTCGAATGAGGTATACTGCAACAAGCTATAAGTCAGTCTAGGCAAGACTTTGTCTGTATCTCACTCAAGCGAATACCGCTATAGTTATTTTAGCTATGTTTCTAGTCCGACTCTTCCTAGTATCACTCTTGCGGTTTCTCCCAGTAGTGTGACAGAAGATGGGACAACTAATCTGGTTTATACCTTCACCCGTTCTGGTGTAACAACAAATGCTTTAACCGTCAATTACACCCTCGGAGGGACAGCGACTCTTAATACCGACTACACTCGTACAGGGACTACCAATACTGTCACCTTCGCAGCTAATTCATCCACTGCGACTGTAATAGTTGACCCCACTGCTGACACAACTGTTGAAAGTAAC
>JAADBR010000211.1 GCA_009995705.1 Microcystis aeruginosa W13-11 | reverse complement strand
TTGGCTTGGGCTACGTTGGCAAAAATTGCCTCAGTTTCTGGAATTTTTTTGAGCGGTTTTATTTTTTGTGTTTTTTTTAAACTATAGCCCATTCGATTCAAAATATCTCCAATGGTTTGACGAGAGGGCAATTGTTCATCTCGATAGCCCTTTTCTTCTTTTAATGCCTCTCTTACCTCTCTGGCACTGATTTTAGTAAAGGCAAAAGTTGATTGGAATTTAGGGTCTGCTTGCTTTGTACATCTCCACTAAACTATTAATATCTGCCTCTAAGTTTGGCAGTAGTTCCTCCGTTTTTTTTCTCCCCCTAGCACGATAATTATCAACGCAAATAATTCCAGTTTCCAGCTCTTTCAATCCCGTTGCTATTGCCTGCCTAGACCATCCCAATTCTGTTTCGGCGCGGCGCGGCGAAGAGTTAAAATAGTCTATAGTTAGCATCTTTCAAGCTTGATTTGATTTTTTCAGTCAGTTCAGTTACCATAGTTGAGATTGGGAGTAACAAGTTGCTTCTCTAGTCTAGATGGTAATTTATTAATACGCAAGTCCCTAACTGTTCCTGAACTGTCAGGACTTCCTTTAACCTCTGCTCCTGTTGTTCTATTTGCATCACCATCTCCTCCACCAATTTCCTGACACTGGTGGTCGTATTTTCCCAATCTTCCGGGGAGATCCGCTCCTTATGATTGACACACTTCTCTTCCATGCCACTTAGTTTATCAGATTTTGATGCCCTTTTTTGGCGATCGCTCTTCTCCCCCCCTGAACGGTTACTTTGACAAAGAGGGGAGGTAGATGTTAATCTTGTGGTTGATGAGGAGTTTTGGGAATTTAAGGAACTGAGTAGATAAGCTCAGTTCGGGGTTTGTTAGGCCATAATTACTGGCAAAACCAGAGATTCGGTCGCCTTGTGCAGGTCAAAGCCTGAGTTGGCCATCGAATTTTAGACCTAACTCCTCGGAATTTGAGAACTTTATCAACATGCGATTACCTTGCTATCGAGACCATCTAAAAATTGAGTTTCGCGATGTTATTTTAAACAATTAGAGCAATTCCAAACAAATATCTTCTTCGCTCTCATTTATGCCCATAAAAAAGGAGGTAACAATGACTGAAAATAAGGATCACGATGACGGGAACGAAAATCAACAAAGCCAAGAGCAAAACAATGAACAAAGGCAATTAACTCCCCCTCTAGAACAGATAAGCTATGAGAGCCACTCTAGCGAGAGACTACCTCCGGTTTTAGAAACCTTAAAAGAGACCATAGGTGATGCCTTCTTTGTCCTTAAAAAGTTGACATCAGATCCAAGCAATGGTCAACAAAGTGCCATATCTACTTTAGGAAATGCACGTTCTTTCAAAGCAGGAATTGCTTTATGTTCTGTTTTTGTAATTTGCTCATGGATGATCATGACAAAGTTTTTTTTCTATTTCGATTTTTGGGAACACTTAAAGCTCATTATTTGTTCAGTAGTGCCGCCTTTGTCATTAGTTATTACTTTACTAATTGCCAAGTCACTTTTTAAGACACGAGGCAATTGGCGCCAGTTTACCCTAACTACTGGCATTACCTTTTTCCCAATTTCCATTGGCATAATTATTTTTGCAATCTTTGGCATCAATAAGACAGTTATTATCCTAGCTGGTTTATCTTGCCTTACCATGACCATACTAATCCTAAATGCCTCATTGCTGAATGTTTTAATGGTTTCAACCAAACAGTCCCTAATCCTCACAACAACCCTAACTGTAATTGTTGCATATGTTAGCACATCACTATTTAACTATCTAAGCTCATAATTTATGAATTGGCACAAATCAGTTTTCCCCACTGCCCCCATTATATCCATAGTGATAATAGCGGGTTGTAGTCAGTTTGCTCCTAAGAATGCAGACATCAAAACCTCTCTACAAGGGGCTGTTCCACCTTATTTGGAAGTTACATCTTTGAGCATAGATAATCGAGAAAATCTGGGAACTAGAACCAACCCAGTCATTCAATCTCGGTTCAAAGCAGCACTCAAGTTGAAAGAAGACACCTTTACTTCTGCCGAGCGGTTAGACTCTGTTGATTGGGAAAGACAGAGAGACATAACTTTTATCAACTTAGTCGAAAAAAACGGCAAAACCTTAGAACTTTACGGATTTGCTGTGTCGCAACCTTTTATGGATTCTTGGAAAACAGAATTACAATTTGATAACAAACCATTCTCTGAACTAGGAGAACCACGCAGCTATTTCCAGGGCAAAACAGTTCTCAGAAACTCCCCTGAAGAAGAGGAATTTCTTGCCGAAGTGAAGAAGCAGATTGAATCAGAAAAAGAAGCCCTTGAAAAAGCCATAATTGGTGAGTGGTATGGCTCGGCGTTTAACTCCTCCAACTCTCGCCTCACAATCAAGCGAGAAAATTCGGATTTAAATGTCATCCTCATACACGAAGGCTATCGAGAAGTAATGAAACTTGAACTTCTCCCTCAAAACAAGATTGTACTAAATGGAATAAGTGTAACTAAACTCGACGGCAGCAGGGCAGATGGATATTACTTAGATACATTTGAGCTAACATTGAACTCGACTGGAGATATTCTAAAAGGGGAAGCTATCGATAAAAATAGAAGTCGAGGATATGTCAAAATGCAGAAAGTAAATCCTAATGGAACCTCAGTAAGATAACGACAGCTTAAGGGACTTCCAAAAAATAAACTATTCATTCTCAAGAATAATAATCATTCTCGGAGTGTGGGAGGTAGGGGTCGATGGTTGCCCCCTCCTTCCAATTTTGTAGTAGAATTAATCCTGTACATTATTAATCAAGTTTTTCTTTTTATAGCGGTATTCGCTTGAGTGAGATACAGACCATCGTCTTGCCTAGACTGACTTATAGCTTGTTGCACTATACCTCATTCGACTGCATACCGCTATAAGTATATATGGAATTAACTGATTCCCTCAAGAAATTGCTCAGTGAAACTGCACTTCAATTAAAAGGTGCAGCTAAAAGAAGATTCATGGCGCAAACAGTCCTAGAATTAGGCTATGGAGGACAAACCCTTGCTGCACGGGAGTTAGGCTGAAATCGAACTACTATTCGTAAAGGAATTAAAGAACTAGAAAGAGGCATTAGGGACTTGCGCGCAAGTCCCTTAGCTGTGGTGGCTCTCGAAGGCTCTCCCCCTACTTAGGGTGATCAGCAAACCTGATCGATCGGAGGGCGCAAGCTTTGCGCCCCTCCAGTAACGGATTTTGTCCACAATGTAGGAGCGAACTGCGATCGCACAAAAGGTGCATTATCAAAGCGCAAGTCTCTTATCCTTCACCAGCTAATTTTAAGATAGAAGTACGAGTAGTGGCATCTAAGCGAAAATTCAGCAATTCTAGTTGACCCTATCCCCGCAAACTTGATAATCTTAATCGCTTCAATAGTTTTAGCCAATTAAGTTAAAGAAAGCGATCGCAACCGACGAGAGAATGAACGGTTCTCAAAAATCCTCGAAAATCGGCGCTAGGGTCGAGCGGGACATTCCCGAATCTTCTTCTGTATCCTCTCGATCGATTAACCGTTTCAGGGTTTAAATTTCCCCGTTGAGACCGGCAACCGCCGCCGTCACCTCCTCGATTACCGTTCTCATTTCTTGTTCAACGATTCGTTCAACATCCTTCTCTCGATCGGGAAAACATTCCAATCCCTTTGTCTTATCGAAACAGAGATAATTAGGTGCGCTATACTATATTATTATACAATGTATAATAATATAATGGGGATTGTCATCATGGATATCGAACTAAAAAAATGGGGAAATAGTCTTGGATTCCGAATTCCCCACAAGATCGCTGAAAGCTTCGGACTCAACGAGAATTCAATTGTTGAACTCACGGAATCAAAGGACGCTCTTGTGATTACCAAGAAGCCATGCAATCCAACGCTCGATCAGCTATTGGCCAGCATTCCAGAAGACTTTCAGTATCCAGAAGATATACTCGATTTCGTTGAAAGCGGGCCAGGTGGTAAGGAGATGATATGAATATTCGACGGGGAGAGGTAATCAGAATCAATTTGAACCCGACAAGTGGAAGAGAGCAATCAGGAGATGCGCGTCCCTGTCTGGTGCTGAGTCACGGGAAATTTAATGCTGACCGGAAAGGAATCGTCGTGGTGAGTCCCATAACAAGCACGATCAAGCCGGGGATCAAAACAATGATCCCTATTCCCGAAGGTTTTGCGGTTCGCGGCTCGGTAATAGCCGAGCAGGTGAGAACGGTTGATCTTAATACTCGCTGGTGGAAAACAACCGGAGAGGTTCTACCATTCGAGTTTGTCAACCGCGTGGTCGCAACCTTAAGCGTGATTATCGGGTGAGAACTATTTTTTCGATAGAAAACCGACAGACAGCCCGAAATGGAGGTGGTGATTCGGTAGTAGTGATGGCGGCTTAATCCTTTGCTTTGCTGTGCATTGTAGTCATGGATAAAATACCAAACAGCTCCAACCTGATTCTCCATTTTTTTAGAGAAAGATAGACTCTCTCTCACTAGCCGAGAAATCCTTTGTGGAAAGGTATTATTTAATCTTTCAATAGGATTAGTTTGACCAGTTTCTTTCCCGACCGGTCGATGACGTTTACTGGGAATTACTGTCTAATATGACTCCCAAAAGTCTGTGTAAGCAACCGCACATTGTCGGTAAACGCCTGGTCGGCCTAGCCCAATATCAATTGCCAGCCAAATATAAACCTTTATTGTCTTAGAAAAAACAAAAGACCACATCTCATCACATTCTATAACCAATTTACCTTTTGGTTTGTCCGAAACCTTTATTTGACGGGGGACAGCCGCCAGTTTATTGTTGACATAGTTTTGTAACCATGACCAACTTACCCCTGTTACTCTGGCAATTCCTCGTAAGGAAATTCGTTCGAGCAAGAGTTTATCAATTCAATTAATTGTTTGGTGTTTGGTGTTGGGTTGATCTGGGGAGCATCTCACCTTTGTAACCCCTAAATCAGGTGTTTATGTCAAGCTATTTTGAAAGCCTTGCTAGAAACCAGTTTTATGGATAAGTATAATTACTCATTTGCATAAATGAGATGCTCCCGGTGTTGATCTAAAAGCTCATCCCTGACTGGGGGTGGGTTGGGTTAAATATTCAGATAGACTTAAATTAGATTGAAGGAAAAAACCGAATACCCTAGAGGGTTATGGTGATAAAAAAAATTTATCAATCATTGTAGGATGGGTTAGAAGGATGGGTGATCAATCCGTCGTCAGCAATTCTCATTTTAAAAAGTAACAAGTGATACAGACAGAAACAAAGCTTTAAGCAAGCTACAAAATGCGCTCCCGCGAGTGCGACTGCATCGCAGAGAAGTGAGTATATA
>JAADBR010000210.1 GCA_009995705.1 Microcystis aeruginosa W13-11 | reverse complement strand
TTTTTGTAACTTTTCTTTTTGTTCGGAATTCAAGTGATTAGGGGCTGGCATAGCTATTGATATTTGAATAGGTTACTGTTTCTATTATACGCTATTTAGATGCTGAACAGCTTAGATGATTTTAGCATTGGGAAATAATTCCTTGATCACTGCTGTAAATCCTGACCACACATCGACGCTCACTTCTTTCACCTTCTCCCGAACTGCGTCTGGCTGTGCCTTTAAGGCTTCCATTAATTCTTCTTGCTTATGTCCTTTAATCACATCTAGCGAAATTTTCTTGTCCATATCTACGACTGTTGTTATGAAATCTTTATGTCCTTTTAAGTTACTAAATTCATCTAAGCTTATTCGTTCTTGTGCTTCCCACTCTTCCTTTTCTAGTTCTTTAGCACAGTGATTAAATATTAACTGAACTTCTTCCCATCCTAACCCTTCTTCTCGACTTATTTCTTCGATACTACGATTTTTTACTCTCTTATAAATCATCGATTCATAGGGAATTGTCTAACGCTGTCTTAATCTCACAAAACTCAGTCTTTTGCTCCTAGACTTTTGGCACTTTTGACAATGAAACTGGCGGCGTGGTACTTTTAAATATATTTGATCGCATAATATTGATAAATCTCTGACTAGATTATACTCTGTCTGATTGATTCTGTCCAAGGTTTGATGGCAATTTGGACATTCAATTTTTTCATTTAAAAGAGCGAGCTTTAGGAAAATTGTCTGAGCAATTTTTTGATAATTGACCACTGTTATATTTGGTAAATCGAGGAGTTGATCAAAATTTGTCCACATAACTCACCTCCTGTTCTGTGTTACCATTATACCATGCTCACACAGAACCTAGAAGGGCTAATGCGTCTTAGTCTAGAATTGTGATAGAACAGATAGTAATCCCCTAAACCCTTGACAATAAGCAGCTGAACAATGGGATTAAGCTCCCTGCCCGTTCACGAATCATTTAGAATTGCTATAGCCAGTCAATTAAAGTAGTATTTGCCTGAAAGAGGGCAAAAAATCTAGAAAATCTAACTAATTAAACCCCAAAATATAGGACAAAAGTATGGAAACTCTGACGCTTAGTCAACCAATGCAGTTAACTGCATTACCCACCCAAGATGAACTTCCCTACGATGATGGAGTACCCATGGAAACTCAAAGGCATAAATGGCAGATGGATCTGTTAATAGACAGTATATCTTCTTGGCTAGACCGACGAGAAGATGGTTATGCCAGTGGCAATATGTTCGTCTATTTCAGTATAGCACAACTGAAAAATCAAGACTTCAAAGGACCTGATTTTTTTGCCGTCTTAGGAGTACCAAAAGGGGAGCGAAAAAGTTGGGTTACGTGGGAAGAGGGAAAAGCTCCCGATGTAGTGATTGAACTCCTCTCGGAAAGTACCACCCAAATAGACAAAACTGAGAAAAAACAGATTTATCAAGATAAGTTACGGGTGACTGAATATTTCTGGTACGATCCTTTTAATCCTCCTCGTCTTCTCGTCTCTCGTCAATCTCTTTGCTGGCTTAATTGCTTATGCCTATTTTACCCAAAAAACCATCCTTGGATTTAGAGCCAAAGGGCCTACCTGCTTTACCTCCTGCTATTTTTTAGCTCCGTCGAACTCACGTTGTTTAAGAATTCTAATCTTAGCTGATGATCTGGACTCAGTAATTTTAAAAATGCCAGTAACACGACACCAAATATCCCCAGCGCAGTCCCAGCTACGATCATGAACATAATCACAATCTGATATCGCACGGCATCAATCGGATTTGCCCCAGCTAAAATTTGACCAGTCATCATTCCAGGCAAACTTACCAATCCCATAACCGTCATCGAGTTAATGGAAGGAATCATCCCCACCCGAATAGCTTCTTTTACTTGTCGGTGAGCCGCTTCCCATCGGGTGGCACCTAATGCCAGCAGGGTTTCAATCTGGTCGCGTTGCCCAATCAACCCTTCCATAAATCGGTCTAGACTCAACGAAATGCCATTCAACGTATTCCCCAGAATCATGCCCAGAAGGGGGATCAGGTATTGTGGAGCATACCATGGCTGAACCAGAATAATACCCCTGATAGCTAACCCAGTAATGAGGGCAGAAGAAGCTGTTACCGAAAGCAGGCTGTTCCAGTAAATGCCAGCAAATCGATGGTTTGTTCCATTAACAGCAGCAACTCCGGCGATGCTTGTCATTAATAGACAGAGCAGCAGAATTACTAAAGCATTTTTCTGGGTGAATAGCCATTCCAGAACGAAACCAATCAGCAACAGTTGGGTGACCATCCTCACAGAGGCAATCAGAAGAGACTTCTCCAAACCCAGTTGCAACCATATTGATAACCCTACATTAATCAATATGAGAAAAGCAGATAGGATGAGCTGCCAGTAGCTAATGGCAATGTAACTTTGTTCCATTAAACAAACTCCGATAACGTCAATTGTCTGTTTGTCATTCGTTCAATTTGGTACTTATCGTGACTCGTTAGTAGGTAAGCATGACCGGATTGATTTATCCAATTTTTCAGAATAAATTCAAATCTGGCTGTTGTGTCAGGGTCTAGTGATGATGTAGGTTCATCTAACAGCATCACCTGTGGCTCCAGTTGCAGTATTCTCAAAAAAGCCAGCAGTTGAGTTTCACCACCCGATAGTCGAGATGCTTCCAAGTTTAGGAAGTCTGGACTGCGACCAAGCTGAAATAACCAGTTCTCGATGGCATCTCGATTAAATCGATGCTGCCTGTGGACGTTCATCTCAAATACCTGCCTTAAGTTATCCCGCACTGTCCCTTCAAAAGCTGTTGCGCGCTGGGGCAAATACATTACTTTTGAGCGGTAAATCGGTAATGACAAGTCAGTTGGAGATTTGTCATTAAACAAAATTTCTCCATCTTGAATGGGATCAAGTAAAACCAAATTCCTCATTAATAAGGTTTTTCCAGTTCCCGAAGGCGCAACCAGCCCTACACAATCGTTCTCAAAAAGTTCAAAACTAACCCCTCGCCAAAGCCAACGCTCTGATAGCTTACGACCAATGTTATTAACCAGCAATAACGATTTTTTTGAAGTCATAGTCTGCACTGTATTGAACAAGAAAGATTGAAAAAGGCTTGAAGGAGCAGATGATGCGTCAAATTCTTAAGTCAGAGCTTGAATGAAATCTGATTAACGCTCGACTAAAGCCAGATAGTTACGGCTTCAAGGGCCTTCCTTGGGGGAGCTTTGGGTTCTCCAGTCTGTCCTCCAATTGATAATACTGCTACTAAAGACTCTTGTTCGCGGTCAATACCAAGCCAGTCTTGGGTTGTGGTTGATTGCCAGTGTGGGCCAGTGCTCCAGAATGCCCCAAGTTGTCGAGCCTCAGCAGCAAGTAAGATGTTTTGCACTGCAGCCGCAACTGCATTTCGGTTCTCAATGTTAATCACTGGGTCAGCATGGTGCTGAGCAGTCACCACAACTACCGCCCCAACAGTAGGCAGAATTTTAGTCTTGTAAATGTTAGCCTTATTCTCAGCCAGATCAGGGTCGGCTGCACCAGCTCGTAGTTCAGCAGGGTCACTCCACCATTGCGCTAGCCTCTCAAGGGCTGCTTTGTCCAGTACCCGAAAACGCCATGGATTGGTGAGTCGATGCATTGGAGCCATGATGGCCAGTTCGAGCAGTTCGATAATTGTCTCGCGGGATACTGGGCTGCCATCAAAAACCTTGCGGTTTCGGCGACTGCGAATAATTTCGTCGATTGGGTAACTCATAGTTGCTGGTGTACTTGGACAATTTCCATCTGAAACGCAACAGTATTCGATAAATAACAAAGGAATACCTCATAACCTACATTCCGCAGGTTGGAGGACAGAGCTATGGTATTTTCTAAAACATGATACCAATAGCATCTTTAATTAGAGTACAAGATATTGACCACTGCGGCATAGTGGCGGGAATAATCGACCAGATGGGGCTGGTCGAACAAATTAACCAGGAACTGAGAACCCATACCCAAGAAAATCTGAGTGCCGGAGTGGCGGTTAAAGCCATGATTCTCAATGGTTTGGGTTTAGTGAGCGCCCCCCTCTACCTGTTTGAGCAATTCTTTGTCGGGCTTTGCCACCGAACACCTTCTGGGAGAGGGAATCGAAGCCAAACACCTCAACGATGACCGCTTAGGAAGAGTTCTCGACCAACTTTGGGAAGCGGGACTGACAGCGTTATTTGTCAAAGTAGCCGGCTCTTCTAGGTTCTGTGTGAGCATGGTGTAATAGTAACACAGAACAAGAGGTGGGTTATGTGGATAAATTTTGATCAACTCCTCGATTTACCAAATGTAACAGTGGTTAATTATCAAAAAATTGAGCAGACAATTTTCCTAAAGCTCGCTCTTTTAAATGAAACAATTGAATGTCCGAATTGCCATCAAACCTTGGACAGAATCAATCAGACAGAGTATAAT
>JAADBR010000209.1 GCA_009995705.1 Microcystis aeruginosa W13-11 | reverse complement strand
CAATTCTTCTATCGTGGTTCCCTGAAAACTTAAGAGTATACATTTCGCTCGCTCTCTTACTTGATGATGGCCTACTAGCTCGATAAATTCTCTCTAGCATTTTCTGGCTCTCGGAGTTTAGGTCTCTAATAAATCTCATTGTATTTTCCTGCTATTTCGTTTCTTCATGTATTATACTTCTTAATTTTTTATTTGGGTAATTAATTTTGCATGACTACTTAGGAGAAGACGAATCTCATCCATTAGCTTCATTAATGGAAGTAATAGGAGTATTAATTGAAAATTATGAGGATCAATATGTTACCGAATTATCTCTTTAAAAAAAGACATATAGTCCCGATATTGTCCACAGACGGACGTTTTTGCACCCTAAAAAAACGACAAGATAGGTGATCGCACTATCTAAAAGTAAATTCAAATTCACCAATATAGTCGCCCATATCTACCGTTTTTTCCCATCTAGCTCCATCTTGTGAATAAGCACTAAAAGTAGCATTACGACCTGTGACTCTATTAGAGCCATTAAGAATTAAAGCACGTTCTCCGGGAGAAAAAGTATAAGTACCAAAGGTTTGCCAACCATGAAAAGCACAACGAGCTAACAAAGTTTTTTCTGAGTTTATGTTTTGTTGTGTAAGTAAGTTTTCTCCTACATAAGCAAAAAGAGACTGAGTTTCTACAGGAATATTCTGATTTAATTCAGAACATGATTCATTGCTTGGATCACTGACATACGCTTTTACTGTAACAAATATTGTCCGACCTGTATTGCTAGTTACGTAAATAATAAAGCCATCTCTAGGATTTCCTACAGGATCATTGCCAGATGAACCAGGGTTTCCATCTACTTTACACCCTCGCTCCCAAGGGTAACAAAATAGATCTGCTTTAGCTGTTTGAGGATAGCTAGCAACAGTTAAGATTGTAGAAACGGCCACCAGAATTTTTAATAAAAATGCAACACTCGATTTTTGCATTATTTATACTCCTTAGTTTATCAAGTAAACTACTGCAATACAGTCCAGTATAAAGGTCAAATTGAAAAGTAAAAATAGTTTAAAAGTCGGAAAAAGACGGGACTTTTCTAAATAATCTTTACAAAAGAATGCTTTTAGCGGATAAAGACTTACACCAAACAGGGTCATGCTAAAGATTAAGCTTATAAACTTTGGCAATTTCTTTCTGATACTTTAGGAGAAGATATTAATAAGTCTAATTTTTGCGCTACAGTTCAAAGATTAGGCATTGCAAACAATAATTCAAGACTTTTTAATCCTGTTCAAATTGGTAAAATAAATCTATGTTCTGACTCTTATCCTGATATTGAAGAAAACGATGATATTATTCCCGACGATCAAATTATATTTAATGCCATTGAAAAGAAAATCAAAAGAGAAACTATTCCTCGCTTAGTTAAATTAGGATTAACTCCCGAACAAATTGCTGAAGCATTAGATTTGTCAGTACCAGAAGTAAAAAAAATTATCGCCAGTCAATTATAAATTTAAACAAATCATACTAAACCCTGTTTTACTTCTTAATCCTATTCTATAGTCAAAGGATCCACATCGATCGCCATACTTACCTTGGGTAAAACTAAGCTTTTCAGAGGAAGAAAAAGACCACCGATATCAGCCTTGTCTCCCGATAATTTTAACAGAATTTGCCAGCGATAACGGTTAGCTACGCGCATAATTGTTGCGGGTGCAGGTCCTAAAATATCCCAATCGGAACCGAAATTATTAACACATTCCTCCGCGACATTTTCAGCACTTTTCTGCACTGCTTCCCCATCTAAACCACTAAAGCGAATTAATACCAAACTACCGTAGGGAGGATAATTTAAACTCTCTCTCTGCATTAATTCCGTCTCGACAAAACCCTCATAATCGTGGGTTTGCACTGCTCTAATCACGGGATGCTCGGGGGTATAGGTTTGGATAATTACCTTTCCTTCTCTTTCTCCCCTTCCTGCTCTCCCTGCTACTTGGGTGAGGGTTTGGAAAGCGCGTTCGGAGGCACGATAATCGGAGTGATAAAGCAGGCCATCGGCTGCCATTACTCCCACTAGGGTAACTCGCTCTATATCTAATCCTTTGGTCAGCATTTGGGTTCCCACTAAGACATCGAATTCACCATCAGTAAATAGTTTTAATAGCTCCCGGGGAGCATTTTTGTTGCGGGTGGTATCACTATCAAAACGCAAGCAGCGCAAATCAGGAAATTCTTTTGCTAATTCTTGGGTGACTCGCTGAGTGCCAGTGCCGAAAAATTTTAGATAGGGAGAACCGCATTCAGGACATTGTTTCGGATGGATGCGACCATAGTTACAGTAGTGACAGCGGAGTAATTCTTGCGCTCCCGGTTCGGTGTGGTGATAGGAGAGAGAGACATCACAGTGGGGACACTCCAGCACATAACCGCAACTTCGGCAAGATACAAAGGTACTATGCCCCCGGCGACTGACGAATAAAATTGCCTGTTCTCCCTTGTCGCGCAGGGTTTCCAGCGCTGAACGCAGGGATTGACTGAAAAGGGAACGATTGCCTCGCTGCAATTCCCGTCGCATATCGACGATTTCTACCCGGGGTAAGGGGCGATTTTGGATGCGATCGGGCAAAGATAGGTAAAGACTGGGATTAGCTTGGGATTCTAGCCATGTTTCTAGGGATGGCGTGGCCGAGCCTAAAATTACGGGACAATGGTTTAATTGAGAGCGCCATTTAGCCACGGTACGCGCGTGATAGGTGGGGAGTAACTGACTTTGTTTAAAGCTGCTATCGTGTTCTTCATCGAGGATAATCATGCCTAGATGGGGTAAAGGGGCAAAAATCGCCGATCTCGTCCCGATAATAACTTGCGGGGTTCCTGTCAACATCTGTCGCCAGGTATCGTATCTCTCTCCTTCCGAGAGGGCGCTATGATAAACATAGACTCGATCGCCAAAACGAGCTACAAAGCGCTCGGTTAGTTGCGGTGTTAATCCAATTTCGGGGACTAAAACCAAGGCAGATTTACCCGCTGCCAGGACGGGTGCGATCGCCTGTAGATAGACTTCTGTTTTCCCCGATCCCGTTACTCCATGTAAGAGAGCGCTTTCACCACCTTTTAGGGTTTGAATGGCTTCTAAAGCTTGTTTTTGACTAGAAGTTAGTGTTTTTGGTTGATCCTTGCTCATAATCGCCGAGGACAAGCGCAGAAATTCCCGATCCTCAATCACCACATAACCCTTGTCAATGAGCGGTTTAAAATGTTTTGTCCCCGCAAGTTGTGCCAATTCCGGCAGCCACATTTCTCCCCCCTGATGACGGAGAATTGCGACAATTTTGCGCTGATTTTCGGTTAAATCCGCAGGAAAGTCGGTTATTAGCAGGGTAATGGCTTTTTTTTGTTTAATATTGGTACTTTTGGGTGCTTCTAGATAACTTTCTACCCAACCGCGCTTAACTAAGTCTCGGATACCGTAATTGGCATTTTTTACCTTTTCTTGCAGGTATTTCGCCGAATAATCGCCTTCTTTTTGATTTTTGAGCAGGGATAAAATCTGACGGGAGAGGGGGGTACAAAAAACTTCCGCACCAGGGGGAATCGCTTCTGGTTTTAATCTGATGCGACGTTGGGAACTTCGCAGTAAACCCGTAGGTAAAGCGACGCGAACAACGGTGATTAAATCCGTCGCGTAGTATTGGGCGATTTTCGTCAATAACTGCCAATAATTATCGGGGAAAAACCCCTTAGCAATCACATCTTCCACGGGACGAATTTGATTTTCTTCTAGTCCTGCGGGCAAATTTTCGAGAAATCTAAGAGCAATTCCCCCAATTACCTGAGAACCGAAGGGAACGCTTAAAATATCGCCAATGTCTACTGTTAAATCCGGGGGGACACTATAGGTTAATATTTGCTGATCCTCTTGACTATCTCTGGGATAAGGGCGATCGACCAAAACCTCTAACCACAGTTGCCCAGTTGTGGTTAATTGGTAAGGTGTGCGAGGTTCCGCTACAGTCAGGGTAGCACAGCGATCGAGCATAGTCAGTGGGGTGATGGGATGATGGGGAGAATGGGTTATTTAAATTATAGTTTAAAGCTTGAGGGGAATAAAACCAGTTAATTTTCTCTAAAAACAGTTTAAATATTGCTTTTTTGCTCACAAATTTTGATTTTTAGCTAGTGAAGTCTTCCCAAAAGAGTTTTTATCCACCCTTAAGCATTGATAAAGTTAATGATAACTATTGACTATTAGCTATTAAATCGCACCATAGCTAGTCAAAAGGTGAGAATGGTTCTCAATAGAAAAAGCGAAGAATAGTAATAAAAAGCTGACTGCTATCTTGATTGTTAAGAAGCGTGATCTTTACCTAGTAGAGCATCAATTTTGTTTTGAGGGATAAAAAAAGAGCTAATCTGGAAGAAGTTATCCAACTTCAGAAAAAAAAATGCCGAAGAAAAAATATATTGTAGATCTAACAGACTCCGAAAGAACTGAACTCGAGCAGCTAACCAAGAAAGGAA
>JAADBR010000208.1 GCA_009995705.1 Microcystis aeruginosa W13-11 | reverse complement strand
CATCTACTATCGTGACCGTTTTTTGCTCGGGACGTGGCTTAACCATAGACCACCTCTCGCTTTGAGGGCTTTTATCTCTATTCTAACTCTCCTTCTCTGACAAAAGAGGGATATCTATAGATAATTCGAGTAATTCTGGGATATTGTTAACGACTTTTACTTCACCATTGTCTAAGTTAAAGAGGTCATTCTGTTATTCTTACTTCCCCTCCCGACGACCGGCTACTGACTCCTGACTCCTAACCCCAGCAATAAACTTTTTGCCGCAAACCCTACTTAAGTAAGCTAAAACGCATTTTAACCGCCTATCCTTAGATTAGCTGTCTCGGAGTCTCGACTAGAAAATTAATTTTACACGACTACTTAACTAACACTCCATTCAGAAAAATTTCAGCAATACCTTCGGCCATTTCTTGTAAAGCTAAGGGGGAAGCATTGCTATCTAAAATAGTTTCACTAGAAAAACCGGCAATTGCGAACATTCCTAGAAAAACCTGGGCCACAATTTTCGGATTCATGGGACGATAGATACCACGATCGATCGCTGTTTGAAAAAAAGCCTCGGCCACATCGGTCATTTTGGCAATTACCTCCGATTGAATCCGCTCTTTTAATTCGGGGTGAAATTGTGCCTCTATAAAACAAACTCGCAATAAATCGCTATTTTCTCGCATTCTCAACACTCTACGTCGCATCACCTGCGCTACCGCTTTATAACTGCCCATTTCGCTCAATTCCGTCAGCAAGTCGGTGAGAATATCCACCCATCCCCTAGTGGCCACTTCGATTAAAATCGCCTTTTTGTTGGGAAAATAACGAAATAAAGTTCCTTCTGCCACATTTGCTTTTCCTGCTAGGTCTTTAGTCGTGGTTCCTTCATAACCCTTAGCGGCAAATAAACGTAAAGCGGCCTGTAGAATACGACTACGGGTATCTTCTTCCCCAGAATTGGTCTCAGTTAGGGAACGTTGAAAAAGACTTTGCATAATTATTGACAGCTAGAACGGGATAGAACCATTGTCATCGATCAAGTCAGGTGTTTACTCAAATGCTTCATAAAATTTTGAGTAATTGGGGTTAACCACAGAAACCAAAAACCTACCTTAAGCTTTTTAAAGTTACTCACTTCGGTAGCTAGATAGCTAAAATAAGTAACTTTGCCCACCGATAGATTTTAAGAACGTTATCAAACATAATCAAGATATGAAGCTAGTTGAACGTCATATTATCAGTCAAAACCATCCCTTATGGTCAGAAATCGACCATTATGCCTTTTTGTCAAAAAATTTGTTCAATCTAGCTAACTGCCATTATCGCCAATATTTCTTTGAAAACTCCCAAAAACTGAGTTTTAATCAACTCTATCATCTGGTATCTAAAACCTCAGATTATTTAGCTTTACCCACGAAAGTGAGCAAGCAGATAATCAGAAGATTGGAGCAAGCTTGGGTTAGTTATTTTGCCGCTTTTAGAGCTTGGAAAAAACACCCTGAAAAATTTTTAGGAAAACCCAAAATTATTAAGTATAAGGAGAAAATCAAAGGAAAAAACCTGCTGATATATTCTCAGGAATCAATTTATAAAAAACCTTTAAAAGAAGGAATTTGTCACTTGTCTATGAGCGACTCAAAAATGACCACTTCCCGAAGAGAAATAATTGAGGTGAGAATCGTCCCCAAAAGTAGCTGTTATCTCATTGAAATAGTCTATAAAAGACGGTCGGAAACCACAGATAAACAAGAGATAGCTGGGGTAGATTTAGGAGTTAATAAATTAATGCCTGTAACTACAAATCAAACAGGTGTAGCACCTCTTTTGGTAAATGGCAGACCATTAAAAGCAATTAACACCTTCTACAACAAACAACGTTCCCGCTTACAATCTCAACTGAAAACCCAAAATAATCAACCCTCATCTAAGAGATTGATACTCCTAACCCATAAACGAAACTGTCGAGTAGAAAATTATCTACACACAGCCAGTAAAAGAGTAATAGATTGGTGTATTATTCATCAAATAGGGACGTTAATAATTGGGCATAATGAGCGGATGAAACAATCTCTTAATCTAGGAAAAAGGAATAATCAACAATTTGTCAATATTCTCCATCATAGATTAATAGAAATGTTAACCTACAAAGCTCAATTAAAAGGAATAAAAGTCATAATAACTGAAGAATCCTCTACCTCACAATCCAGTGCTTTAGATAGGGATGAGTTACCTAAATATGTTGAAGAAAAATCATTATTTAAGGGAAAAAGGTTAACTAGGGGACTTGATAAAATGGGAACAAATCAGTTGTTAAATGCCGATGTCAATGGGGCATTTAACATCATTAGAAAAGTAATTCCTGATGTCATTGACCAGGGAATAAAGGGTTTGCCGTTTATTCCTGTAGTGCTTGACCCACTTGTTAGTGAGCCGGTCGAACTACGAATGACTAAGCTTTCAGGCTTTTAAGTAAGTTTGAGTAAGTTTAGTTGAGCGGTAGAACGTTGACACTTGCTCCCGTATCAATCAAACCTTCGATGTTTAAGGAGCGCCCATTCAGACCCAGCGTTATAGGCACAGATGGCATTCGGTCAACCATGCTGGAACTGGTGTCAATAATTTTGTAGGGAAATTTTTGACCATCAAGCATTCTGTTCTTTTTGTTTTGTAGCCAGAAGGTTTATTAAGGTGTTGGCCGCTTCAGAACAGCCATAGGGAGACCAGATTGGGGACTCTTGACCTTCTACAAAAAAGTCTCCGTTCTCTTCTTTGACAAGCTCAGTCGCCAAGAATTGCATTAGTCGCAGCTTGTCAATTTTTGAAAGTTCCTGGATTTGAGATTGGAGTTCAGCCAAGGACATTTTGAGAGCCTCTTTTCTGAAATTTGGTGCCAAGGTAATGATACTGGCTTCCGGTTCAGGTGCAGACCAGCAATCAGTATTCTACCATCCAGACTGCTGAAAAACATCGTCAGTGCTGGGCTGTAACCAGTATTTTTCCCGATTTTTTTGACTTTTTACTTTTCTCTTGGGATAAGATTGTGATCGATCGAGTTTAGGGAATTTTTATGACCACAGAAAGTTTAGCGACTTCAGAAGCAATAGAGTCAATGACCGATAAATTTCTGGCTAGTACGAGCAGTCACCAAGAAATGATTGAAACGGTTATTTCTACTCTGCAGCAGAATGATACTGCTATGGTACAACATACAGAAAAAGGTTATCTGTGGAAGTTTCAGTATGGTAGCGTTGAGGTGTTTGTGCAGTTAACTGGGGAAAGCGATGATGATTTTCTTACGGTGTGGTCTTCCGTGCTGAAATTGCCTGTTAAGGATGAATTGGGATTAACTCGCAAGTTATTAGCGATGAATTGTGCCGAAACCTTTGAATCTCATTTTGCCATTATGAATGATCAGGTGGTGGTGATTTCTCAGCGTACTGTGGCCGATTTGTCTCCCGGGGAGATTTCGCGAGCAATTACTCTCGTGGCGACGGTAGCAGATAATAATGATGAAATGTTACGAGAATCCTTTGGTGGCAGCTAAAATTTGGCGTTATATCCCTCCAATTATCTCATCGGCAGAGGGACAAATGGCGATCGATTCTTGGTTACTAGAACAACACCGTTGTGGTCATCATCCCCCGACTCTGCGTTTTTATCAATGGTCGCCCCCGGCTATTTCCCTAGGCTATCATCAACGGCAATATCCTGATTTTTGGCGTGATTTGACTTGGCAAGGTCAAAAAATCTCCCTAGTTCGTCGTCCTACTGGTGGCCGGGCTGTACTACATCAGGGAGATTTGACTTATATGGTGGTAAATTCGGGGATGAAGGGGAATATTAGGGAAGTTTGCCAGCAAATCTGTCAATTTTTAATCACAGGCTGGCAAAATCTCGGTCTAGAATTGTCCTACGGTGCTGCCGGCCGGGGATATATCCATTCTGCTAACTGTTTCGGTACGGCTACCGGTGCGGATTTGGTCGATAATTGGGGGAATAAATTTATTGGGAGCGCCCAACTGCAACGGGGTTCTTCGGTTCTCCAACATGGTTCGATGGTGCTAGAGCAGGATAATTCGCTGTTTGAGCAAGTTTTCGCCAGTGCTGCCCCTCAAAAGCTCAATTTAGCCCCAGATTTGACCCTAGAGACAATTATCGCTACCCTGAAAACCGCCGCCGAGCATTGCTTTGATTGTCAATTGCTAGAGCAACCCCTAGAGGATTGGGAATGGCGATCAATTAAAAAAATGAATATAAATACTCATTGACAAAAAAGTTTTTATGTGTATAAAAAATCAATTATGAGTCAAGTTGTATAGATTTGTAATTTTTTGCTAATAATGGTTAAAGGTAGATAGAGGCCGCAAGGAACCAAAGTCTTACCGAACTCGAAATTATTGTCTAGCTTGTGCTAGTTTAAGAAACGTTAATCTTTTACAGTTTGTGAGGATTAACGAGTGATCGCAGCTAGTTTAGTTAAGCTAATCCAGTCAATCGATCGCGCCATCTTATAAGACAATGGGAGTAATCCCAGACTCAAAAAAGTTAAGAAATCTTGCCCGTGATTTCAGTTAAGCAAGAGGAAAAATACCCATGACCATTGCTGTCGGACGCGCCCCAGAAAGAGGGCTGTTTGATGCTCTCGATGACTGGCTCAAAAGAGACCGTTTCGTCTTCGTCGGTTGGTCTGGTTTACTACTCTTC
>JAADBR010000207.1 GCA_009995705.1 Microcystis aeruginosa W13-11 | reverse complement strand
CTGCTGTTGCTGACTAACTTCCTTCAATAGTAGGTCAGTCTCCTTCAGTTGTTTGTCAGTTTCTTTTTGAGCAGTCGCTAATTCGGCTAAGAGTCGCCATAGGTCTTCGGATGTAGTTGTCATAGCTAATTTTTTCTCTCTGATTTGGTCTATTGCTGTTTTACTGAATTTTGCCGATTCATGAAGAAGATAGTGCTTCGGCCTTTGAGTAAGAGAGCGATAAGTAGGGCGTGTTACGCTGTCCCTAATACACCTTTATTTTTATAAGTAACTTAGAGTATTTTTAAGATTTATTAAAGTCAATGGTAAGATTAAGTGAAATCAATGGTTAATAGATATACCTCTAGGGGAATATCTATTACAGTTTAGGCAGAACCACATTTTTTAAAAGGAGAAAGAGAAAAATCTGCCGAACAGTATGCTGTTTTTGTGGTTAAAACTGCGTCCATTAACTCAAAAGTTGCATTTTTGGCACGTCCAATCAAGTTATAGGCCTCTGTTCTAAATTTTTGAAGTTCCAGAATGTTATTATTCATCTAGGGGAGTTTCTTTAATGCTTGTATTTTTTATTTTCTCCCTTTTTGTTATTCTTGCTTTATTAATATAAGGAAAGGTTACTATTGAGTAAATACTTTAGTTTGGCTATAAAAATTGCAAAATATGAAATGTAAAAATCCTTGACGACGGTGGAAAATTTTGCCATATTTTTCGCTAATAAAGATTCATATCCTGGGTTTGCTGGAGAAGGAAGCACTGTCTATTCCCTGTTACTGAAAATGCCCAGACTTGTCTGTTCTCATTGGCGACGTGCCAAAAAAGGAAAGAGCAGCGAGTGTCAAAATCGCTACAATATATAGATAAAATCCTAATTGCGAGGAAAGCCTATCGATACCATCTTCGGCAATACCCAGGGACTAAAAGCTAGTCAGATGAAACAGCTACAAAGGCTGTACCATGAACGCTTGCCTATTGATACTCTCACCACCCCAGAATTCGCCCAAAGACTGGCGGCTATTAGTACCGATATTCATCAACCCCTCTGCACCTATATCAACCGTCGCGGCCAGGTAATTCGTGTGGGAGTGGGAACCCCCCGACAAACGCAATTTTCTCTCTTGGAACTACCCCGCTACGGTTCCGAACGTCTTTGCGGAATTCGTTGCATCGCCACGGAACTCAAGCAGGAACCGCCAAAAGAATCCAGTTTAACCGCCATGGCTCTGCAAAGATTAGACGCACTGGTGATCTTAACATTAACCGGTACAGGCATGATCCGTCGCGGTGGTGGGGCAACCGGTTATGTGGAGCAAGTCTATCTGGCCCATCTCACACCACAAAGTCAAACAAATGTCAATAGTAATATATACTGGTCTGTCTCCCCGCCCTTAAATCTAGAGGATTTAAGCAAACAGGACTTTTTAGAGTTAGTGGAAGGACTAGAGGCGGAGTTTCAGCGAGAATTTACGGCTATAACCGTTGATACAGCCGAAGATCGGGTGCTATTGGTTGGTTTAATGACCGATGATATGAGCGATCGCCAGTTTAAGGACGGTTTAAGCGAATTGGAGCGTTTAGTTGATACCGCCGGGGGTAAAGTTTTGCAAGTCACCCGACAAAAACGCTATCATCCCCATCCTCAAACAGTGATCGGTTCGGGAAAAGTGGCAGAAATCGCCCTACAGGTGCAAACTTCGGGGGCTAATTTAGTTGTATTCAATTGTGACCTTTCTCCCGCCCAAATTCGCAATCTAGAAAATCAAATCGGGGTGAGAGTGGTCGATCGCACCGAGGTGATCCTAGATATTTTCGCCCAAAGGGCCCAATCCCAAGCGGGTAAACTACAGGTCGAATTAGCCCAATTAGAATACACTTTACCCCGTCTCACCGGGCGCGGATTAGCCATGTCGAGATTAGGGGGAGGAATTGGCACTCGCGGACCGGGGGAGACAAAATTAGAAACAGAACGCCGAACTATTCAACGTCGTTTATCCCGTCTCCAGGATGAGGTGGATCAACTGCAAGCTCATCGTTCCCGTTTACGCAAACAACGGCAAAAACAAGATGTAGCCAGTGTGGCGATCGTCGGTTACACCAATGCGGGAAAATCTACTTTAATTAATGCTCTCACCGCTGCCGAAGTTTATACCGCCGATCAACTGTTTGCTACCCTCGATCCCACCACCCGACGCTTAACTATTACCGATCCCCTCACCCAGGTCTCTCACACCCTGTTACTAACCGATACGGTGGGTTTTATCCACGAATTACCCCCCTCGCTGGTGGATGCTTTTCGGGCAACTTTAGAGGAAGTAACGGAAGCAGAAGCATTACTCCATCTGGTGGATCTCTCCCATCCTGCTTGGGAAAGTCAGATTGCCTCAGTGTCAAAAATCCTCTCGCAGATGCCGATTCAAACCGGTCCGATGTTAATGGTGTTTAATAAGTTGGATCAGGTAAAAAGCCAGGATTTGGAAATAGCTAAGGAAAAATATCCCCAAGCTGTTTTTATCTCGGCTATTCGTCGCCTCGGATTGGAAACTTTAAAACAAAAGTTAATCGATTTAATCGCTTAATTAGGGCTTGCCGAAAAAGTACGGGCGAAGCATTCGGATAGGAAATCTACGGTTTCAGCGATAGGTTATGCCCGAATGCTTCGCCCCTACCGGACGCGGGCCGATGAATCAGAGCTTTGCGATCGCCAATGAAAATGCCAGGTTTTTGAAGAGGGGGAATGCAATTCGCCCCTACAATCATATTATCGCGCCAATGGTAGGGGCGCACCGTGGTCAGTGAGTTGATCGAACTGCGTGCGCCCAAAATTTCATCTAGATATTTGTCCAAAATTGAGATGCATCCAAATTGTTCCCCCTTAATAAGGAGGGAATCTGACAATTTTTAACACCTACCTACAAATTACTAATTCCTAATTCCTACTGATAACTCAGGAACTATGCAAACAATCTTTCAGCGCATAGGCTACCTGTTGTTGTTCTTCGTAGCTTAAATCGGGGAACATAGGCAAAGATAACACTTTTTCACTGGCCAATTCAGCCATGGCTAAATCACCTTTTTTATAGCCTAAATACTGATAAACTGGCTGTAAATGTAGGGGAATCGGATAATAAACCATGCATAGGACATCTTTTTCCTGCAAAGCTGCCCGCATTTGGTCACGATTTTCCGTTAGGAGCGTGTACTGATTCCAAACGTGCTTACCTCCAGCTAAAGCGGTAGGTAAAGTGATATTAGGCAAAGGTTGCAGTAATTCTCGATAACGTTGGGCAATCTCGATCCGTTGATTATTCCAAAAATCGAGATATTTCAGCTTAATTTGCAAAATAACCGCTTGAATGGCATCTAATCGGCTATTTACCCCGATTACCTCGTGGAGATAACGCATCTTGCTGCCATGTTCTTTAATCATGCGAATTTGTGCCGCTAACTCGGGGTTATTGGTGGTAATTGCGCCACCATCGCCACAACCGCCTAAATTTTTGGTGGGAAAGAAGCTAAAACAGCCAATATCGCCGATACTCCCCACTTTCTGCCCATGCCATTCTGCTCCCGTTGCCTGAGCGCAATCCTCGATTACAAATAAATTATGGGAACGAGCAAAATTTACCACCTCAGACATATTGACAGATTGTCCAAAAAGGTGTACTGGGATAATCGCTTTAGTCTGGGGAGTAAGCGCTTTTGCCAACAGTGTCACATCGAGGTTAAAAGTATTAATATCGATATCGACAAAAACTGGCACTGCCCCGACTAAATTAATCGCTTCGGCGGTGGCAATAAACGAAAAAGTGGAAGTAATTACTTCATCCCCCGCTTGAATACCGAGGGAGCGCAGTGCCAGATAAAGGGCATCGGTTCCCGAATTACAGGCAACACAATCGCTAACACCATGATAGAGGGCGAATTGTCGTTCTAATTCGCTCACAGCTTCACCACCAATATAGCGCCCAGAACGGAGGATTTCTAAAACGGCATGGTTAGCTTCTTCGCTAATGACTTGGTATTGACGGGATAAATCGACGGGGGGAATTGTACTCACGCGCTTTCACTCAAATTAGAGACTAATCGGGATTTGTCGGCGAAAAGAAGGAATCATTATTGACGCTCCCCGCTCTAAAGAGACGGGGATTCTTCGTTCATTGAGTCTCCGTTAGCAAGCAGGATTTCTCCAACCAACCAAGAGGGAACCTCTCCCGAAGCGTTTAAAGTTTGCGTGCGCCCCACGCTACCTAATCCCTTTTGCAAGATGTTTAAAGCGGCGTTTCTGTCTCGACAATCTGTGTATCCACAATAAGGACAAACATGGGTTCGAGTAGATAGCGACTTTTGGACTTTGTGTCCACAATTAGCACAATTTTGAGACGTATTATGAGGTGAGACAGCGATAGTTAACTTGCAGTATTTGTCCCCAAAATACTCTAGCCATTGCCTAAAAACAGACCATCCTGCATCAGTTATCGACTCAGCTAAATGACGATTCTTAACCATGCCTTTGATATTTAAGTCTTCATAAGCGATTAAGTCGTTAGACTTAACTAAACGGAGTGCCACACTCTTGACAAACTCTTCTCGTTGCCTACTTACTCTTAAATGTTTCCGAGCATATCGCTTTCTAGCCTTGTGATAATTACGAGATTGTTTTTTACCCTTACGGTATTTCTTTGACTTTTTCCTGTTTAATCGTT
>JAADBR010000206.1 GCA_009995705.1 Microcystis aeruginosa W13-11 | reverse complement strand
TGCTAACGGTGGTACGACCTCTGAGAGCATTACCCGTCAGTTGAGTGCTGGCACCTACTACATTCGTGTCTATCCCTATAGTGGCAGTACCAACTATAATCTCGCTGTTTCGGCTACCAGTGGCGGTGGTGGCACTGGATTTAACTCTACCTATGGTTACGGTTTAGTTAACGCCGCTGCTGCCGTTGCTCAAGCAATTAATCAACCCACTTTTGCCAATGTTCCTAACTTGGGAGGTAATAACTGGGGTAATGATATGGTTAACGCCCCCGAAGCTTGGGCAAGAGGTTATACAGGACAAGGTGTTACAGTGGCTGTAATTGATTCTGGTGTGGACATTTTCCACCAAGACCTGAGCAATAATATTTGGCGCAATACAAGGGAAATTGCTGGTAATGGCATTGATGATGACAGAAATGGCTACATTGATGACATCAATGGCTGGAACTTTGGTGTCGGTCAAAATAACAATAACGTTCTACCCGGAACCAATTCTTCTGGACAGGGACACGGAACTCACGTCGCTGGGACAATCGCCGCCGCTAATAACGGCATTGGTATGACGGGCGTTGCCTATAATTCCCGAATTATGGCGATTCGTATGGGAGATGTAAATTCACAAGGTTCGTTTACTAATGGGGGCAACCTTGCTCAAGCTATCCGTTATGCAGTGGATAATGGCGCTCGTGTCATTAATATGAGTTTGGGATGGACTGATTCAACTGCTTTACGCGATGCCCTTGCCTATGCCGCTAGTCGCAATGTGATTACGGTCAGTGCAGCTGGCAACTCTAGCTTGTCTTCTCCCGGAACACCCGCATACTACGCTACCCAATACGGTCTTTCCGTCGGTGCCGTCGATAGCAGCCGGACAATTGCTAGTTTCTCCAATCGTGCTGGAACTAACAGCACTATGCAGCACGTTATGGCTCCGGGGGTGAATGTTTATTCGACCTTACCGGGCAACCGATACGCGAGTTACAATGGAACCTCGATGGCGGCTCCCCATGTGGCAGGAGTAGTGGCTTTAATGCTTGGGGCTAATCCCAACTTAACCCATGCTCAAGTCCGCAGTATTCTCACTAGCAGTGCTGTCCGTCTTGCTTAAAACGCTATTGATGCTCACAACCCAGAGCATTCCTAGTTAACCAATGCTGAAGAAAGTCTCTGTTGGATTCGGCACGAGGCTTTTCTTCAGCCAAAATAACAGCCAAATCGTCAAAAATATGATTTATCCTAACTTTCGCTGGTTCCTAAGTTTGACCATTACTCTAGTTACAATTATGAGCTTTACTGAACCGAATTTTTCTCAATCAAAACAGGGTATTTCTGGTACTATTCTTCGTCTTAGCGGCGACCAAATGCCCACTATAGACACAACATCCTTGAGAACAAAACCTGAACCTATTAAAACAACTGTTTGGATTTTTTCAGGTAGAATTCCCGCTCAAGGAACCAACTGGCCAGTAGCTCAAGCGCAAAAACATCCTCACCTAATCAAGCAAATAAGTAGTGATTCTCAAGGTAATTTTTTTGTAGAATTGCCCTTAGGGGAATATACTCTCCTCGCTCAATATGATGACAATTTGTACCTCAATAATTTTTTAGGAGACGGCAGCTATGGAACAGTACAAGTGACTAACGGTCAAATTATCAATATTCAGTTAATTAACACGGAAAAAGCTTATTTTTAGCAATTATTCTCCCAAAACGCTCAAGAAATGTTATTTCTTGAGCGTGAGATAGAAGAAAACAATTTACTATCTTGCTTGATTCCGTCTGCATTTCGCCAGTATTTGCATTGGCGAATTCCTAGTTTTTTTAATTACGATAGGTCTGGCTCTGTAATTGCTTCGACGATGTCCTTTAGCATTCTTGGAATCTCTTCTTCCGTTACGTCATTTCTTCGGCTAACATTTAAAATATCTCCTTCTTTTAATTGTTCGAGTATATTCTCGGCTAGTCTTTTCCTATAGGTTCGTTTACTGGCGACAAAATCTAACTCTTCGCTCAAGGGTTTCCGACAATTATCGCACTTAAATTGACGACGATTAACTTGTGGGTACACTGGTTGTTCTAAGAGCTGCGAATCTTTGACTAAATGGGGTTGGCTGAATAAATCTAAAAACCTTGTTGGATAAGACTTTTAGACTTTTTTGAAATCCAAAAGTGGTGGGCATGGGAGTGATCAGGGGGAAAATTCGGCTCTTCTAGGTTCTGTGTGATAAGTTTAACTCACATAGGATCGATCTTTGTGTCCTTTGTGTCTTTGTGGTTCGTTCCACCCCCTCGCTAGGAGGAATGTATCTTAGAATACATTTTACCCACGAAACCTGGGAGAGCCAAAATTCCAGGACTTTTTCCCTGAAAATTAGGTAATTGACCCCCTCAAAATCGGTAAAACCCCACACCCTACCCCCATGAAAAACTTTTTGCCGCAAACCCTATCTAGTGGGTGGGGATTGATGATGGCTCTTGCCGATCGAGTAATCGATCGAGGATGATAGAAAATAGACAAAATAGATAGGCAGTAAGGGGAAGCAGTGGATAAGGGAACGCTGGTAGAATTTCGGGTGCAAGGAGAAAGGCGCCTAGGGGTGATCGATCGCCCAGAAGGTAAAAAAGATTGGATCGTCATCGATCAAGGGGGAACCCCGCATAAACTGCGTCCCCAACGCTTCGATTACATTATCAAAGCAGGTCCGTCCAACCATAAGGAGATCAGCAATTTTCTGCGGGAAGTGCAAACCTATCTAGACCCTAGTGGTTTAGAAGTGGCCTGGGAATTATTAGCCGGGGAAAATCAGTTAGTCACCCCCGAAACCATGGCCGAGATTCTCTTTTCCGATCGCAGTCCCCAGTTTTGCTATGCGGCCCATTGTCTCTTGAGTGATGATAAAGTTTATTTTAAAAATAAAGGGGATGGTTACGAGGCCCGCTCGGAAAATCAGGTAGAGGAAATCAAACACCAGCTAGAGGTGGAACAACAGCGCCAACGGGAAAAAGGGCAATTTCTCCAACGTCTCCAACAGGCCCTGGCCGGTGAAACGGTAGAATGGTCAGAAGGCGATCGAATTCGTCTGGAGTCTCTAGAAAAATATATCCTCCAACCCGAACAAAAATATCCGGCAGCCATGGACATACTCTCCCTGCTGGGCCGTTCCCAAACCCCCGAGGCTGCTTTTGAATTGTTAGTCGATTTGAAATGGTGGAGTAGTCACGAAAACCTTTTCCTGCGACGCAGTTCCTACCCCGTTCAATTCTCGAAAAAGGTACTTGATGTGGCGCGTCTTAATTTACTCAATCCCCCTGCGGATGCGGATGTCAACAATCGTCTCGATTTAACCCACCAAAAAATTTATACCATCGACGATGAAAGTACCGAGGAAATCGATGACGGATTATCGGTGGAAATGCTCGCGGATGGTGGTCATCGTCTCTGGATCCATATTGCCGATCCTAGCCGTTTAGTGCTTCCCGATGATGAATTAGACCTAGAAGCGCGTCGTCGCAGTACCAGTCTTTATCTTCCCACGGGAATGGTTCCCATGTTTCCCCTAGAATTGGCCGCCGGTCCGATGAGTTTGGTACAGGGAAAACTTTGTCCTGCCTTGAGTTTTGGGGTAATCCTCGATGAAACGGGGGCGATCGCCGATTATCGTATCCATCCTAGTACAATTAAACCCACCTATCGCCTCACCTACGAAGATGTGGACGAAATGTTACATCTGGATCTGCAGCATGAACCGGAAGTGAGGATTCTCAACCGTTGGGCAAAACAACGCCACGCCTGGCGCAAATCTCAGGGATCGATTAACATCCAAATGCCAGAATCATCCATTAAGGTGAAGGCTAACGACGAAATTATCATAGAATTGCAGGAAGTTTCTCCATCTCGGCAATTAGTAGCGGAAATGATGATTTTAGCTGGAGAAATCGCCGGTCGCTACTGTCAAGAACACGAGATCCCCGTGCCTTTCCGCGGACAACCACAACCGGAATTACCCCCCGATGAGGAGTTAATTTTACTACCTGCGGGCCCGGTGCGTTCCTGTGCCTTGCGTCGCTGTATGCCGCGAAGTGAGATGACGACGATTCCTAACCGTCATGCCAGTCTGGGATTGAATACCTATTCCCAGGTAACTTCGCCAATTCGCCGTTATACTGACCTTTTGACCCATTTTCAACTAAAAGCCCATCTCCGGGGCGATCAACTGCCTTTTACCCGGGATAGAATGCAGGAAATTCTCTATAGTGTCGCTAGTTCGGCCCTGGAAGCCACCTCGGTGGAACGACAAACTAATCGTTATTGGAGTTTGGAATTTTTGCGACGACAGGGAGATCAAGTCTGGCAAGCTCTGGTATTGCGCTGGCTGCGGGAAGAGGAAAATTTAGGCTTGATTTTATTGGAGGAATTGGGGTTAGAATTACCCCATCGTTTTGAGCGATCGGTATCTTTAGGCGATCGCTTTCAAGTGCAAGTTAGTCGCTCTGATCCCCACCGCGATGAGATCCGTTTTCGCGAGTTATCGGGTTTTGTCTCCTCCCAAGCAAGTTAATCTCTCGCACAGACAGAATGCAGGAGTCGGCCGTGATCTCACGGCCGAAGCCTGCCCCCAGGAAAAGCTTTTTGCCGCAGGTGGTGATTCGGTAGTAGTGATAGCGGCTTAATCCTTTGCTTTGCTGTGCATTGTAGTCATGGATAAAATACCAAACAGCTCCAACGTGATTCTCCATTTTTTTAGAGAAAG
>JAADBR010000205.1 GCA_009995705.1 Microcystis aeruginosa W13-11 | reverse complement strand
AATTTCTGAAACTAATTTAAGGGTTAAAGCTGTTTTTCCGATTCCAGTTAACCCATAAATGGTAATTAATCGAGTTTTATTATCTAGCCATTCTTTTAAGGTTGATATTTCTAAGTTACGTCCATACTTACAGTTTAATTCAGGTGCTTTTGTTAGGTTAATTATGGGGGATTGACGATCATTATCTGGGAAATTTGAAGACTTTTTTAAGTTGTTTTCTGAGTAGGGTTTATTTTCTCTACAGATACTAACATGATTATTTCTTATACTATTATGTGGAGAGTTAACAAAATTATAAATAGTAGATGAAGCTTTATTTTATAAAATAGAACGAACATTAGACTTTTTTATATCTTCTTGAAAAACATCTGATAACAGTTGCCATAATTTCCATGCTTCTTTTTTGATATGATCATAACTGCGCTGATTATTTTTGGCAATTTCTTCATAATCTTGATGTTTCCAAATACCCTGTAAGATGGATTCTTGCAAAGAATCAAGATGTTTACCAGTTTTGTCTAATACCTGTTTATCTGTCCATTCTAAAAGGTTCTGAATATCCATATAAGTAAGTGGTAGAACATTTGTATTGCTGGTTGAGATAAGGGAACAGATTTTAGTTTTCTCGTTTTTTTATCAGACTAATAATCATTTTACTTCCCTCTTGCAAGAGATCAATGTATTGCCTACGAACATTGTACCCCATAAAGTCGGGAAGGCCAAACTGTCATACCAAATCCGCCCTAGAAAGTAAAGCTTGTACTCATATTACTCGTAGGGTGCGCCCTTCAATAGCGTAACGCACCAATTTAATAATAGAGGTGGTGCGTTACGGCGAATTATTAATTTTGGTTTTTTGACTAAATTGATAGCCGCCTAACGCACCCTACACTCTACGGACTACTGATTAACTAGAAATTTGAGAAAAGATTAATAAAGGGTTTTTTATTTTTCCAGCGATAGGTATTAAAATCTCGATTATCAATTGATAAGATAAGTCCATTTCCTAACTCTTCTGCTAAGATAACTAGGGAGGCATCGGCTAAGTCCATTGGCAGACTTTGATATTGTTTCATAAGGTCTTGAATTCTTTCTAGATGAGTATTTTCAAGGTGAAATAATAGAAATTTTTGGGAATGTCTCTCAAATACGTTCATTAATTTTATTTGTTTTTCAACTCCTGTATAGAGATTTGGAGAACGTTATAAAAGAAGATGACAACTTTCTGTTAAAACACACCAAGTTGTAATTAGTGGTTGAAAAGAATACTGTGCTAAGGTTTGCTGTGCTATTGATGATATTGATCTTTATTGTTAAATAAAGCCACCCAGAACCCAGTATCAACGATGATCATATTTAGCTTTTAATCCTTCTTTGAGAACGGATTTATAATTAGTAGAAAGGTCTGATTCTGCACTAATACAACCGATTAATCCAGATTCTTTTAAAATGTCTAGGGTACTTTGAGCTTCAGGGTTTATTTTTGCTGCAATCTCTGGCTTTTTTGCTAAAGAATAGCGTTTTTTTAATAACTCAATAAAATCAATCAGTAAGTTTTGTGCTTCTTCAGGTAATTGGTTAATATCTTGTTGAATTTGTTCTAAGTTAATCATTAATTTACCTCCGTTAAGGTTTTTAAATAGGCTGCTAATGTTTAAGCGACTGTTTCTGACATTTAAACCTCCTGATTTGTTTCCGACTGTCACCTGTTACTTAATCCCTTAATATCAATTCCAATGCTTGGTTAATAACTTCATTTTTATCAACCATAGCCTCAATTTCTTCTGGTTTATATATACCCTCAAAAGCTTCTAATTCCGCTTGTCTTAAAGCCGAAAAATAAGCATCATCTAAGGTTTCTTTTAATTCTTCTATTGTTAGATAATTTCCTCCAGTTTTACGTCGTTGATTAATGCGTTGAATCTGTCGAACAGAATTAGAAGTAGAGGTTTCACCTGAGCGTGTACTGCGTTTTTCTGCTTGCTGTTTAATCAGATGTAATAAGACAATAATACTAAAGCTAAAAATCTTATTGAGCTTATCATCTTTGCTCATTTCTGTCATTTCCTCTACCAAGATTAAGGCATCGGGAATATTGCCAGCTAGTAATAGATTTTTTAACTCTAATAATTCTTCCATTTTTCGCCTTTTTTTACTGGTTAACCTCTTGATTTAGTAATTTGTTCCGCATTTAAATTAACCCAAGTTGCTAGTTATAAGCTTCGCTAGTTCGATCCCCCTAAATCCCCCTTAAAAAGGGGGACTTTGAGTCTGGTTCCCTCCTTAAAAAGGGAGACTTTGAGTCTGGTTCCCCCCTTAAAAAGGGGGGCTAGGGGGGATCGAACCTAGAAATCAAATTTAGGCTTGTTTGATCATCCTTGCCCTCCTTTTTGCCACTAAATCCCACTTTATCCCACAAAAATTATTGTATCAGAAAATCCAAAATAGCCACAAATTCCCACAGACAAAACCAAAGTGAACATCTAGATTGTAAGAATCACTTAGTTTTTTGGACTTTTATCAAGTTATGAAAAGGACACTAGCCAATTGTATCAGCTTAGGGATCGGATTGGGTGCGATCGGGGTAATTTTTCCCGCACAGGCCGCCTCTTTTCAGGGGTTAGGGTTCTTACCGGGAGGTAGTTTTAGTCGGAGCTTTGCTCTTGGAGTATCAGCTGATGGGTCTGTTGTTGCTGGTGAAAGCAGTAGTGTTAACAGTCCTGATGAGGCATTCCGTTGGACACAAGGGACGGGAATGGTCGGACTAGGGTACTTACCGGGGGGTGGGCCCGGTGTTAATCTTTACCCTGGGAGTAATGCTCTTGGAATATCAGCCGATGGGTCTGTTGTTGTAGGTTACAGCAATAGTACTAATGCTAATGGTGGTAATGGTGGTTATGAGGCATTTCGTTGGACACAAGCAACGGGGATGGTCGGTCGTGGGGACTTGCCGGGAGGTATTTTTCAAAGTAGTGCCGTGAAAGTTTCAGCAGATGGTTCTGTAGTTGTTGGTAGGGGCACAGGATTTTACGATACGGCATTCCGTTGGACACAAGCAACGGGGATGGTTGGGTTAGGGTACTTGCCTGGGGGTGGTTACTATGCCGCCAGTTATGCTTCAGGAGTATCAGCCAATGGGTCTGTTGTTGTTGGTGTCAGCACGAGTGCTAATGGTACTGAGGCATTAGGTTGGCAGGAGGCATTCCTTTGGACACAAGGGACAGGGATGGTCGGTCTAGGAGATTTACCAGGAGGTAGTTTCTGGAGCAATGTTTCAGGAGTATCAGCCGATGGGTCTGTTGTGGTTGGCCAAAGCTTTGGAGCTTATGGTTATGAGGCATTCCGTTGGACACAGGAGACGGGGATGGTCGGTTTAGGGTCTTTACCAGGGGGTCTTTTCGTGAGCGGGGCTACTGGAGTATCAGCCGATGGGTCTGTTATTGTTGGCTATAGTGTTGGTGGTGAGGTATTTGTCTGGAATACCACACAAGGGATGCGGAGCTTAAGAGAGATTTTAACCAATGATTATGGTTTAAATTTAACCGGTTGGGGGGCCTTGAGTTATGCTGGCTCTCCTCAAGTATCTGCTGATGGGTTAACGATAGTGGGTCAGGGATGGAACCCTAATGGCAATCTTGAAGCTTGGATTGCTCGTTTAGATGGACAAACCGATCCCCCGAATCCATCTGTACCGGAGCCTAGTGCTATTTTAGGGTTAGGGCTGTTTTCTCTGGTTGGTTTTTTGAGGAAGAAACGGTCATAATCTAACCTGACTTTGATGGGAAAGTCCATAAACTCCCTATTTTTGGCATTTCAATCAGTTAGCGTCTAAATCATTAGTTGACATCCTCACCGCCGTAAAACGGACGGCGATTCCTCACCACGCCACCTTTTTAGAATAGTCGCTGAATGGGGTTGACGCGACCCGGGATGCTGCTTCTTTAACAGAAGTCTTACGCTTTCCTCTACGTCCGTTTAAAGTCTCCGAATGTCCTCCGGCGACCTTGATATTTACCGCAGCGTTGATGTCTCGATCATGAAAAGTTCCACAAAAAAGACATTCCCACTCACGGATATTTAACGCCTTTTTCCCGCCGATATTCCCGCAACAGGAACATCGCTGAGACGTTGGTTCCCATCGGGAAATTATCCGAAAATTACGCCCATATTTATCGGACTTGGCTGATAGCATATCTCGAAAAGAACGCCAGCCTAAGTCTGATATAGCACGGGATAGCTTACGATTTTTAACCATTCCCGATGTGTTTAAATCCTCTAAAATTATCGTTTGATTTTCACGAACAATTCTAGTGGATAGTTTATGCAAGAAAGCCATTATCGGTAAATCTTGCTGATTGTTTAGATTTACGTTTTTTAAATTTAGGAGGTTTGACTTTTTTCCCTTTTCTTTCTCCCTTGCAAGATGCAAAAAAGTTAGAGTAGGCTGTCTCTAAATCTCTTAAAGACTGTTGCAAAGGAATAGAAGAAACCTCGGTTAACCAGTTTTTTTCTTCGGTTTTTTTAATCTGAGTTAGTCTTTTGGACAACTCGGTATATTTTGGCTTTTTTTCTCCTTGTTGATAGAGTTCTTGGCAGTAAGCTAAGGTATCGTTCCAGACAACACGCACACACCCGAACAATTGAGACAAAAGCCTCTTTTGTTGGTTAGTTGGGTAAAGGCGGTATTGATACCTTGCTTTCATTGGGTTAAAATGTGTCTGTCTGTACTCTATTTTAACTAGAGCTATCAATAATGTCAAGTCGGTTGCGCTCATGAA
>JAADBR010000204.1 GCA_009995705.1 Microcystis aeruginosa W13-11 | reverse complement strand
TAAATTAGATTTGAGCAGAGTTACTAGAGGCATCTTGACAATGCCCATCAGAATTAGATTTTGGTCTAATTCTGTGCTAGAATCTGCGTCGCTTTAGCGCGCAGAGTGTCAAAGAAATCACTTTTTTAAGGGGAGAATAAACAGTTTGGTAGGTTGGGTTGAGGCACGAAACCCAACGCCAGTTGCGTAAACACCAATCCAATAAATGTTATTCTAACCTAACCCACCACCAATCATCGACTATGATTGAATTAATCACTGATCACTGATAATAACCCTTGAGCACCAAAACGGACAACATCGGTACAAAATAACCCCGTTTCCTCCTGCATGGTTTCTATAGCTTTAACTGCCGCCTCCGGACTAAGATGAAAAGTATTTAAACTAATCCCCTTCACCTTCACTTCCCCGAAACTTCCCCCGGCGCTGGCAGTCATTTCGCAGAGTTTAATCACTTCCGTTAGGGGAGGGATGGGAATATCGGGTAAATCTTTGATGTGAATTTGTCCGGCACGATGGACGAGAATTAACCCCGTCGGTTGACTGCCACGCATTAAGGGCAAGGTAGCAGTGGATCCAGGGTGTAAAAGAGAGCCTTGACCCTCAATAAATAAAATATCGTTATTTTCTGCTGATTCTAACACCAAAGCCTCGATCGCACCAGCAGCATAATCGACGCGCACCGCATCCAAGGGTACACCTTTTCCCGCGATCATAATTCCCCCCTGTCCAGTGGCCAAAAATTGCGATTTTAGCCCTTTTTCTCGGGCTGCTCGGTGTAATTCGATGCTAGTGGACATTTTGCCCACACTCATATCCGTCCCTACCGTTAGAATACGCTGACAGGTTAAATTTTTCGCCCGCGCTTGCCCAATTTTTAAGTCTTGGGGTTCCAGACGGATATCCCAAATCCATTGATCTGGTTTAAGCTGAGGAAAAAGGGGTTTGAGGGGTGTATGGAGTCCATTAACGAGGGATAACCCCGCCTTTACCGCCTCTTTGATTTCTTCTAGCCAATGGGGTGGTAAAATGCCTCCTGAGGGTGCGATGCCAATTAACAGGGTATCGGGATGATAGGTTAGAGCTTCCCTAACAGTAGCAACAATCGGCAAGGAGCGATCGATTCCCGCCACTTCTTTTAAGGTGCTGCCGGCGCTTTCTGCGTCAATAATCGCCACTACCTGCGCTTTCGCGTAACGCAGATAACTTAATCCAGTTTTGCCGCGAGTTCCTTTGATTCCTTCGTGGAGAAGAATCGCTACTTTCTTGTCAGGAGTCAAATAATTAGTCATCTTTTGTCCGTAAACTAACACCCAAACCGGGTGAATTATTTGGTTGTAAACGTCCCCTTTCCAAGCTTAAACCCGTAAAGGGATCATCGCGTAAATTTAAATGACTATCTAGGTCAAGATAGTTGACAAGCGGGCTAAGATGTGCTAGGGCAGTATTGGCTAAACTGCTATCAGAGTAACATCCGAACATAATTTGCAGTTGGCAAGCTTGGGCAATATGAATCATTCTCTGCACTTCGGCTAATCCACCAGCTTTCATTAGTTTAATATTAATGCCGTGGACTCGATCGGCCAGTTTCGGGATATCTTGACTTGAAAAACAGCTTTCATCGACGAAGATGGGTAGGGGCGATTTTTGGTATAAATCGATTAAATCTCGTTCTTGTCCGACGGATAGGGGTTGTTCCACATAAATAACGCCTTTTTCCTTTAACCATTGGCACATTTTCACCGCATCGCTAAATTTCCAACCACCATTAGCATCGACAGTTAGGGGCAAATGGGGGACAATTGCTTTAATAGCCAGAATTATAGCTCGATCAGCTTCTAGACCGTCCGGTGAGCCTAATTTGACTTTTAATAAGCTAAAATCGCCGATTTCTAGCCAATCTAACAGCCTTTTATGCACATTTTCTGGAGAATTTAAACCGATAGTAACAGAAACCGGCGGAATTAAAGAGCGATCGAGTCCAAAAATTTGCCAGAGAGGTAAATTAGTTTTTTTGCCTAACCAGTCGTGCAGTGCCGTGTCAATAGCGGCACGAGTAGCCGAAGATATCTGATTTTGCCATAAAATTTTCTCAATTTCTTGGCGTTGACAGGGGTGAAAAGATTGTAAAATAGGAGCGATCGAGTTTAATTCTTGCAGGATTTTATCGTTTTTTTTCTCCTCGCTGGTAATATTAAAAGGGGATGCCTCTCCCCACCCTTCGATATTTTCCTCGCTAATTTGCAGCCAGATATTAGTATTTTCGCTGGTAGTGCCGCGACTAATCGTTAAAGGTACTCGTTTATGAATAGTAAAAGTTTGCCAGTTTAGCAGCATAATTCACCTGGGGATGATCGGGGAATAGGAACAGAAAAATTATCTACACTTACCCAAATCCTTACTTCTGTCCCCTCTCTCCGCAATCATACAACTTCTGGCGGTGTTTTTCGTCAAAGACAAAATATGATAGGCTAACCGAAGGTGTGGGCAAGACGGCTGCGGGTTAGGAAATGGGATGAAAGAGGAGTGAGTTAACCAAAATCAATGATTAAGAAAAAGATTTCTTACTGGGTAAATGGAGGTATTGCCCTCATTGATCGCTATCTGATCAGCCAACTACTACCGCCATTTTTATTTAGTGTTGGTTTATTTGCCTCTTTGGGAGTAGCGATCGGCAATCTTTCTGATTTAGCTAATCAGGTAGTTGATGCTAATCTACCCCTTGTCTCGGCCCTAGAAATTCTCCTGTTAAAAGTGCCAGAATTTGTCACTTATTCCCTGCCAGTTTCTCTTTTACTGGCCACTTTAATTACCTACGGACGTTTAAGTAGTGATAGCGAAACCGTTGCCCTGCAAAGCTGTGGAGTCACTCTTTATCGTCTTTTTATACCGACTTTTTGCCTGAGTTTAATAGTTACAGTGGTGACATTTTTATTAAATGAATATGTGGTTCCTAATGCTAATTATCGAGCCACAGAAATTTTAGTGCAGAAAATTAATAAGGAAGCAAATTTTTGGAAAAACAAAGACTTTTATTATCCCGATTATGAAATAAAAAATCTAGAAAATGGTACGATTAATCGCAATTTAAGAAGTTTATTTTACGCCGAACAATTTGACGGCGAAAAAATGAAAACTGTCACCGTTATCCGTTGGCTAAAACAAGAATTAAATCAAATTATTATCGCCGATTCGGCCCGTTGGAATGTCGCCGATAACGTCTGGGACTTTTTTAACGGCATTATCTATGAATTAACCCCCCCTAACGCCTCCTATAGCCAAGTTATCCCCTTTAAAGCCAAAAAAATCGCTTTATCTCGCTCCGCTTTCGATTTCGCTCGTCAAAGCCGCGATCCCTACGAGATGAACATACCACAGGCGATCGAATATGTGCAACTGCTCAAACTCAGTGGCGATGAGAAAAGAGTCAGGTTTTTTCAAGTGCGAATCCAGCAAAAAATCGCCTTTCCCTTTGTCTGTATCGTCTTTGCCACCATCGGCTGTGCTTTGGGTTCTCTACCGCAAAGAATCAGTCGGGGAACCAGTTTCGGTCTTAGTGTCGCCATTGTTTTCCTCTATTATCTTTTAAACTTCCTTGTCGGCAGCTTGGGACTAACCGCCACCCTCTCCCCCTTCCTAGCTGCCTGGCTGCCTAACTTTTTCGGTTTTGGTTTAGGTCTCTGGTTATTATGGCGACTTAACGGTTAGACTTTTTTGAAAATTTTCGTCAAGATAGGAGACGTAGAGTTATAGCAGGCCTCTTAGTCTATGTTTCCCTTTTTCTTTAACACTTGTGGCAGCAATTCCTGTGGCAGCACCTCCCGCCAAGAATACCAAGAGCGTAAGTTAACATTCCTCAAATGGATGCGCGACGACCTCGAAACTCGTCTAGCGGGATTAAATGCCGCTATCGAAACTATCGAGCGTCAAATCGGTCGGGAAGGTCAATAAACCCTGAAAATAGGCGAGTTTTCCCCTCGCCTTCTTCCCACAATTGGCTAAGAGAATTACAGAGAATGATTGATCCTATAATAATAGACCTCGACCTAATATTATCTCAAGACTAAAAGTCTTTCTAGTTAAGGAATCTATCCGAATAAAAATTATTTTAATTGTCTCATATTTTTTCAGTAAAATTGAATTAGCAACGATAGATATACATTCCAGCCATCGAACTGTTTAGTTAGTACATGAGCCCAAAGCAAGCTGTGACTAGGTTATAATTTTTGGGGATGTTTAATACAAAAAATCTTGGTCTCTTTTGACTAGAAACCTACTTGACAAAGGCGACTTGACAGGATACTATATTCATAATGGAAAGTCCGTGCGCCTACAGACCCTCTTTTCCAACGGTCTTAACTATGATTGATGTGATTATTGGATTGACCATGATTGGTTCATTCAATCAATCTTCATTTCTAATCCACTCTTAACTAGCTCCCTAGTCATAGTCCATCATTCCAATCACAGTTAAGACTGTTTTCAGGGATGAGGGGGCTTTGGTTTCAACATCTCCACCACCTCCTCAGGAAACCGTTGTCTTAATTCTGCTTTGGGTAATTGCGATAACATCCTCAAATAATTCTGATAAACGGTTTGGGTATGGGGATGATTTTCCCCTAATACTTGGGTAGCAATATTAGGTAATGATTTGGTAGTAGTGGCGTAGCCCTCTTGCTTACCTGATATGAATTGTGTAAAATATTTATGAATAAAAATAATTGGAACCCGATCAGTCTTTAAACCTCTAGCTTGATCATGACTTTTCTGATAAATATCTTTTTCTGGCTCCTGTCTGGCTTACTCAAATATCAGTCTAGC
>JAADBR010000203.1 GCA_009995705.1 Microcystis aeruginosa W13-11 | reverse complement strand
GTAGCCTCTGGCCACAGCATAATCTTTTAATCGGTCAGCTTGTCTATCTAGATTGTCTTTATTTTCGGCGCTGGAAACTCTTGCATAAATGCAAGCTATCAAGTCGGGTTTTGAATGGTTGTCATCCGTTATGATAATTGTACCAGAAGGCAATTGATAACCTGTTAAATTCCCTTGTTTACACCATCTCCAAGCCGTTCGATAACTTATTCCTGCTTTTTTTGCATAGTCTGATAGTTTCATGTCTATATATTACCGTGCCTGACTATATCTGACTATATTTGTATTGAAACTTTACAATACCATCTTACAAGATAAACTTATTCCATATAGCTTTGGCTTTTGGACTGTCTATCCCTAATTCCGCTGCTTTTGCGGTAGCAGAGGTGATAAAAGCATCTTTAGGGACATTAAAACTGGATAGCTGTGAGAGATACTGCTCATACTCCGCTTCTTCAGGGCTGATTAGGGGCGGATTGATAAACTTATTCCAGATAGCCTCTGCTTGTTGCCGATCTAACTTCAACTCAGATGCTTTAGCTTGGGCAGCAGTGACGAACGCTTCTGGAGGAACATTGAGGTTCCATAGCTGGGTGAGGTACTGTTGATACTCTTCATATTTGGCTTGAGAACTAGACTCAGATGAGTCGATCTCAAAACCGATATGGCGTTCAGCAGGATGAGGTTGAGTTTCAGCCTGCTGTTTCGGGGTTACTAAAGGCTCGCTATCTTCTCTAATTTTCAACTTGTGGTATTTGATGACATCCTGAATAATGGTGGCTTCACGCTTGTAGTCTGGGCTGTCGGCTCCGCCAAGTTTTTCTAACTCTGCTTCCCGTTGTTTGAGATAGGTCATTAGCTGGTCGTACAGTGCTTGTTTTGCTTCAGGCTGGTCAGCCGCTGAGAATTTCGCCGCTACCTGTTTCTGAATTTCTTCTCTGTCGGGACGGCAAGCCAGCACCTCTAATACTTGCACCGCTTCTTCCCAGCTTGCAGCTATATCCACATTCTCTATACCAGTCACGGTTTTGCGAGTGTAGCGGATGACCTTTTCTTGAGTGCTGCGATTTTCTTCAAGCCTGAGAACGCCTAGTGCCCTGGACTGGAGGACGAGTCGGAAAACTTCAGGATCTTCAGGAAACACATCCCAGAAGGAAGGTTCTTTCTGGATGTGGACGGGGATGGGCAGGTCTCGGCTTTCACCGCGCAGCTTGGCGCGTTTGGCTTCGATCGCCTGTCCCTTCCAGTCCTGATAAGATTGCTGCAATTCCCTCATGCCGCTGATACAGGGCAGGGAAAACCCACCCATCTCTTGCACGAAAACAATCCGGTGTCTTTCCTGTTCTCCTAGAGGAGTGAGGGCATCGGCACTGCCTACCCGTTCTTGCAAGAAAGGCAGGAGTTTGAGTGCTGCTGGGTCGCTCGTGTTGCGGCCTCCCACCAGCGCCACCTTAGTGTTTAAGGCAGGCGTAAATCCACCGTCGCCACCCATTAGGACGGCTTGAGACAGGAGGATGAGAGGCTGGGATTTTTGGTAAACAATGCGGATGTTGCTGCGGATGGCTTCCGGATCGTTTTGCAGGACTTTGAAGAGGCGATCGCAGGCAGCCAGTTCCCGCTTGAGCCGACTTTCTTCAGGAGCTTGCTGCAACACTAAACGGGTTCTTTCGGCCATCTTCTCTTTGAAATCTCCGTAGTTGACATCCGGCAGTTGGGTGATGTCCAATAACTGCATGACTTCATCGGCCTGGCGCGTCTGTTTCCACAGGGGGCTGGCATTTTTCAGAACATCCTCAGTCATGGTGCTGCAAATCTGATTGAGCCCCAATTCATATCGGCTCTGACTGCCGGTTGCCGCCCCCGCTAGGCGCTCGATCACGTCTTGGTAGAGCAGGTTGAGTTCTTCGCGGTTGTAAAGTTTCACCCCATTAATTTTCAGGACATCGGCACTTTCAGCTTCTCGGTCGGCGGCTTGTTTGAAGTCATCTCGCAGTTGCCGCAGTTTTTGATTGAAGCGAGCCAACCGCTGCCCCAGCCGCTCCAAATGCTCTTGCAGTCGGGCAATTACCTCTAAGCCTAAAGCACGGGATTTGCGCTGGATGAGGGCAACAGCACTGCCTTCAATCCCGCTCAGGGCATCCTCACCATACCTTTCCATCTCGCTCTGCATAGTGCCGAAGGCATTGGGCATGGGAACAATGGCGGTAATCAGGGGACTGCCCTGTCCTTTGAGCCAATTGCGGATGCAGTAACCGAGATCGAGGATTATCCCGCTGCCCGTTCCTCCTGACAGGGAGCCAACTAGGAATACATTCAATCCGTTGCTGTTGACGCGAATCCCGTATTCATCGAGCATGAAGGTTTCATGGCCTTTGACGCGATTGCACGCTTCATTAAACCGCGCCTTAATCTAATGGTGGTTGTAGAAGAAAGCAAAACGCCCGCAGGCGCGGATTTGTCCAGCCCCAGCTTCTAAAGCCCCAATATTGCGCTCTAATTCTTTGGGGAACCAGGACTCAATCCAGGGATACTTGGGCATATTGACCATGATGTCGCTGACTTCTCTGCCGCTGACGCTTGCCCAATACTTTTCGTGGTCTTGTAAGGGAGCTCCCGCTGCCTCTGGATTGCTCACCTTGTATTCTTTATCAGTGTCGATTGAGAGGAAGCTGATGAGGGGAAATTTTTTCAAGCTGCCATAGCTTTCTTCCACCAGCCGCCGCACCCGCGACAGCACTTCTACTCCAGTTCCCCCGACTCCGACCATTACGGTCGGCACCATGCTTTTTTCTTCAACGGCTGCCATCTCTAGAACCCCTTCTCGCTCTATTGCTCAATCATGACTTATAATCTCTCTATTGGCAAGTCAGTCCAGATTTTTGTCGGGAATAGGGCAATCGAAGTTGAATAACGCAAGTTGCCAGTTAGCAATACTGACAATTCCAGAGAAATTAGAGCAAGAATACGCCGTTCAAAAATGAAGTGCACCACTAGAGGTAGCTTCCAATCAGGAGGTTCATCAAGGTAGCCTGACTTGTACCACCAAAACCGGAGACCAACGATGAGCTACCAACAGCTTAACCCACAAGAACGACTTCAACTCTATCATCTGCGACAAACCACCAATCTCTCAATTCGAGGCATTGCGGAAAAAATGGGACGTTCTCACACAACGATTTACCGAGAACTCAGGCGCAATCAGCATCCTGAACCCAAAAACTATCTGCCCGATACAGCCCAGAGTCAGGCAGTTGAGCGTCGTCAACAAGCGAAACTGCCTTTCTCCAAGTTCACCCTCAATATCATTGAGGAAGTCCAGTCAAGGTTGAAAGACTATCACAGCCCTGAACAGATAGCCGGTTGTCTCCAGCGGTTCGGGAAGCTAACGATGAGCCATAAGACCATCCATCAGATGATTTACCGGAACTATCAGGGAATGGGCATCTACCCTCACAATCTCCGCCATTCTCACCGTCAAAGGCAACGTCGCGGCAACCAGAATCAGAAACGATGCCTAATTCCTAATCGGGTGGGGCAGTTTTTCCCGAAAGGGACAAATTTCAAAATCGTCAAACAAGCTGAGGTAGATCGAGTGACGGATTTAATCGACTATCGACCCCGAAAAGCCCTTGACTATCGCACCCCTTAGGAGGTATTCTTTAGTCAGTCAGGTACTGGTGCACTTCAAACTTGAATTGGCCATATAATACTTATCTAACTAAAACAATGACTAATCAATTAGCCAGACCTGTTACTCCTTTTCTTTATGAACATGACTATCAGCAGTGGTTAGAAACAACAGTCAAATTATTACGCGATCGCTCTTTTGAACTACTGGATTTGGATAACCTAATTGAAGAAATTGAGGACATGGGGAAAAGTAGTAAGAGGGAGGTTTTTAACCGATTGGTCGTTTTATTAATTCATTTACTTAAAGGGAAATACCAACCGGCAAGACAGTCTAACAGTTGGCTCTCAACAATTAACGAACAACGCCGTCAATTGTTCATCCTGTTTAGGGATAGTCCTAGTCTCCATAAAAGCTATCTTCCCACTATTTTTGATGAGTCTTACCAGCTGGCTTGTAAATTAGCAGCAAAAGAAACTAACTTACCTCTAGCTACTTTTCCTGAAAGTTGCCCTTTTACGGAAATTGAAATACTTGATTTTGATTTTTTACCTTAATCAATCGCCAATTCAAAAATGAAACGCATCAACCTCAAGAGTTGACAAAGAAAGGCTCATCATCACGAGAATTAAGAAGGAATCAAAGTTCCCTAGGCTGCTATCTACCTGACACAGCACAAGCTGAAAGCGAGACGCGCCGAAAATATGCCAAACAACCCTTTAAAAATGTCAGCGAGTCAGCCTTAGAGTTGGTGAAAGACGGATTGAAAGATTATCATAGTCCCGAACAAATAGCAGGTCGTCTGAAAAAAGCTGGTCAAGAATCGCTCAGTCATGAAACCATCCATCAGTGGAAAATATCAAGAATACCTACGTCAAGGACGAGGAAAAAGAAAGAGTCGAAATGGAGCAAAAAGTAAGCGTGGAGGGATGACCTGGCGTGTAGATATCAGCGAGCGACCAGCAATTGCTGACCAGAAAACCGAAATCGGTCATTGGGAAAGTGACAGAATGATTGGAGGCAATCATCTAGGAGTTCTTGTTACCGCATCGGGAATCAGGCTCTTTTAGGTTCTGTGTGAGCATGGTATAATAGTAACACAGAACAGGAGGTGGGTTATGTGGATAAATTTTGATCAACTCGTCGATTTACCAAATGTAACAGTGGTCAATTATCAAAAAATTGAGCAGACAATTTTCCTAAAGCTCGCTCTTTTAAATGAAACAATTGAATGTCCGAATTGCCATCAAACCTTGG
>JAADBR010000202.1 GCA_009995705.1 Microcystis aeruginosa W13-11 | reverse complement strand
CTGGCAAAACCAGAGATTCGGTCGCCTTGTGCAGGTCAAAGCCTGAGTTGCCCATCGAATTTTAGACCTAACTCCTCGGAATTTGAGAACTCTATCAACATGCGATTACCCTGAGAATGAGTTGTTACCATTAATTGTGTACCTGCGGTCGCTGCCCGACATTCTTCTGCTAATTCAGGTAATAAACGGGGATGAAGATGATTTTCTGGTTCTTCTATTCCCACTAATTGCGGAGGGCTTGGATCATATAATATAGTTAAATAAGCCAACATTTTTAAAGTGCCATCAGAGGCAAATTTGGCAAGAATTGGACTTTGAAAAGGTGCGTCTTTAATCTGGAGTAAAAGCTGTCCATTCGGCATAATAGATGCTTCTACTTTTTCTAATCTAGGAATTCGACGAGAAAGGGTTTGTAAAATAGATTCTAATCGTTGAGGATGATCTTCTTTTAAATATTGAATAACATTATAGCGGTATGCAGTCGGTTGAGGTATACTGCAACAAGCTATAAGGCAGTCTAGGCAAGACTTTGTCTGTATCTCACTCAAGCGAATACCGCTATAGGTAAATTGTCACCAGTTGGGGATAATCTTTCTTGCGCTCCTGCTTCGGGTTGATTGCGAGTATTATCTGCGGTTAAGTAGGAAAGATACCAACTTGTGATAAAACGACGTAAAGCACTAACCCGGGGATGTTTGGCCAATTGTCCCAGGGTACTAACAGCTAAAAATTCCGGGGAGTTTAATCGTTCAGAAATTCGTTCATCTTCTTCTTGGGGATTTTCTCCACTAATCACTATTCCTTCCCCTTCTTGAAAGTCTAAAAAGCGAAAAGGTTTGCTCTTCGGTCCTCGTCTCCACTGTAACCATTCTTCAGCAACAGAAGGGCGATTATTGGCTTCATTAATGGCTAAATGATAGGTGATTAAAGGTGATGCCAATGTTTCTCTATATTTTAATTCGATAATGATGTAACCTTCTTGTCCTCTGGTTCTTAATTCTTTAAATCTTCCCCGTCTGTCCCAAGCTTTTCTTAAACCAACAGTAAAACATTCAGAGAGGAAAGCAAAGACATCAAATATGGTAGATTTTCCGCTCCCATTAGGACCGAGAAAAACTGTTAGAGGAGTAATTTTTTTTAATTCTAAGTCCCGTAAAGCTCGGTAATTTTGCACGCGCAGATTTTCGATTCGAGGTATAGAGTTTTTAGACATTGATTGTTGCTCTCTGCTGCTTTTAGCTCGTCTTGTCCCAGATTAGCTGTTAATTTCGCCAGTTACCCCAAAAAACTGGTCAATTTTTAGTAATCTGGCTCTTCTGGACTGGTTATAGCAAATTAGCTCTCCTGATTCTACCGCAATTTTAACAGCGATCGAGTTATACTAAATCTTATTTAACAAGTATAGAGTGGCAAGTGGGAAGTGGGTTTTTAAAGTTGGACTGGCAGTTAATGATACTATCAAAAATAAATTTAGTATAAGCTTTCATTGTATCGGGAAAAACTTCAGTTTGTTCGGGATAGTTCATCCTTCCTAGCTAATAAGGACAAGTCAGGGAAAATATTTCTCCGTTTCTCCTTCCCTTTTGCGATAAGATAATTAATACAACTGCAAGGGTACTACTCTATGAATATTCGTATTGGTAACGGCTATGATATCCACCGATTGGTAACGGGAAGACCTTTAATTTTAGGAGGAGTAGAAATTGCCCATACTGTGGGTTTATTGGGTCACAGTGATGCCGATGTCTTAACCCATGCTATCATGGATGCCATGCTAGGGGCGCTTAGTTTAGGCGATATCGGTCATTATTTTCCCCCCACAGACCCACAATGGCAAGGGGCGAATAGTTTAAAATTATTAGAACAAGTTAATCAATTAATTATCGATAAAGGTTGGCAGATTAATAATATTGATTCGGTAATTGTCGCCGAAAAACCGAAAATGAAACCCCACCTTAATGCGATGCGAGCCAAGTTAGCAGCAACTCTTAAGATTAATCCAGAACAGGTGGGAATTAAAGCCACTACTAACGAACAATTGGGACCGGTGGGACGAGAAGAAGGTATCGCAGTTTATGCCGTGGTTTTATTGGTTAAGGAATAAGTAATTAGTAAGAACTAGCTCAAATTAAGTATCCCAAACCTATGAATATAGACGCAAAAATCTTAAAAACTGTCGAAGCAATGCCAGAGTTATTAAAAATAGAGCTGCTTCACTATGCTGAATATTTGATGGCCAATTATCAATCAGATGTTATTATAGAGAAACCTTCTCTTAGGAAACGTCGTTCAGGAATTTTACAAGGTACATTTACCTTACCTTTGTCCGATGATTTTGATGAGTATTTGGAGGATTTTCAGGAATATATGTGATGACATCTTTTCTTCTGGACACGCATACTTTCATTTGGTTAACTGAAAACGATCCTAACTTGCCTGATAATCTTCGGGAGGAAATTGATTTTGCTCCTGAAGTTTATGTCAGTATTGTTAGTCTCTGGGAAATTGCAATTAAGTTAAATTTAGGTAAGTTAGCCCTACAAAAAAGTTATGAAACCATTGAAACTAAACTAGAAGCATCAGATATCACCTTACTATCTATATCATTTTCTGATACTCTAAAAATTTGTAATTTACCCTTGCATCAGCGCGATCCATTTGATAGAATGCTAACTGCTCAGTCTCTAAACAGATCCATAATTATAATTAGTAAAGACAGTAAATTTGATGCTTATAATGTACCAAGAAAATGGACATAATGCCCAGTTCGGCTCAATTCTATTCAAGCTGAGAGCAAGATAAATTTCCTAATCACCCATAGATTTCTAACCTTCATTGCTAAATTCTCTCTATGACTGCTATTATCCAACAAATAAAAGAGCGTTTTTCCCAATCCCTAGTTAAATCCTTTGGGGAAAACTTCGCCGCTACCGATCCTCTAATTCTCGCCGCTAGTAATCCCCGTTTTGGCGATTATCAATGTAATATTTCCCTCTCTTTAGCCAAAGAATTAAAACAAAAACCCCGAGAAGTGGCGGCAACTTTACTAAAAAATCTAGAGATAGATGATCTTTGTCAAACCCCTGAAATTGCTGGATCTGGTTTTATTAATCTTACCCTTAAACCCAGTTATCTAGAAACCCAATTAAAAGACCTAATTACTGACAACCGTTTAGGAGTTGCCGCTGCTAACCCCAGTCAAAAAATTATTGTCGATTTTTCCAGTCCCAATATTGCCAAAGAAATGCACGTCGGTCACTTGCGATCAACTATAATTGGTGATTGTATTGCTCGGATTTTAGAATTTTGTCATCATCAAGTAATTCGTCTTAATCACGTCGGGGATTGGGGTACTCAATTCGGGATGTTAATCACCTATCTACAAGAAGCTTATCCTAGCGCTTTAACCCAAGCAGATGCTCTTGATTTAGGGGATTTAGTTAGCTTTTATAAAAAGGCTAAAATTCGTTTTGATGAAGACGAAAACTTTAAAGAAACTGCCCGTCAAGCCGTAGTAAAATTACAGTCGGGTGATCCTCAAAGTCGTCAAGCATGGCAGTTACTTTGTCAACAATCACGACGGGAATTTCAGAAAATCTATGATATTCTCGATATAAAACTGACGGAAAGGGGGGAATCTTTTTATAATCCCTACTTGGAAGCGGTAATCAGAGAATTAGATCAACAGGGATTGCTAACAAAAGACAACGGTGCTTTATGTGTCTTTCTCGATGGTTTTACCAACAAAGAGGGGGATCCTCTGCCCCTAATTGTCAAGAAATCCGACGGCGGTTATAATTACGCTACCACCGATTTAGCAGCAATTTGTTATCGAGTGCGACAAGATAAAGCCGAAAGAATAATTTATGTTACCGATGCTGGACAAGCTAACCATTTTGCCCAAGTATTTCAGGTGGCCAAAAAAGCGGGATTTTTACCTGATAATGTGGCAGTGGTTCACGTGGCTTTTGGATTAGTTTTAGGGGAAGATGGTAAAAAATTAAAAACTCGTTCCGGGGAGACGGTAAAATTACAAGAATTACTTGATCAAGCGATCGCCTGTTCCCTAGCTGACTTAGAAAAAAGACTGGCAAGGGAGGAAAGAGAAGAAACTGAGGATTTTATTGCTAAAACTGCCGAAACCGTCGGATTAAGTGCCGTTAAATACGCCGATCTCAGCCAAAATCGCAATAGTAACTACGTTTTTAGTTACGACAAAATGCTCAATCTGCAAGGCAACACCGCCCCCTATATGCTGTACGCTTACGCTAGGGTCCAGAGTATCAGTCGCGAAGGTGGTATTAATTTTCAGGATTTAAGTGCCAATTCACCGCTAATTCTCAAGGATGAAAGCGAATTAATTCTGGCTAAACAATTACTGCAACTGCCGGAAGTAATTAGTGCCGTGGAAGAGGATTTATTACCCAATCGTTTATGTGATTATCTTTATGAACTCAGTAAAAAGTATAATCGTTTCTACGAGAATTGTCCCGTTCTGAAGGCAGCAGAACCGATTAAAACCTCTCGTTTAGTTTTGTGTGATTTAACGGCAAGAACCCTAAAATTAGGCTTATCTCTTTTGGGTATCCCCGTTTTGGAAAGAATGTAAATCAGTTATCAGTTATCAGTTCACTGAAAAATTCATAATTCCCACACCCTACACCCCTTAGATTGCGTATCTTTGACAAAAACTGGGTGATATTTTATACCCAGAAAAAGTGTACTATGCTGACGTGAAAAAACCTAAGTTTTTGCTAACCTAGATATAGCTCTAATCCAGCAATTCTCATTTTGAAAACAAAAGAAGATAAAGTTCTCTTGTTCACATAGAGAACTTCTGTCTAATTATCATTTTTTTTCAAGATAATCATCATAATTAGCTTCAAGAGA
>JAADBR010000201.1 GCA_009995705.1 Microcystis aeruginosa W13-11 | reverse complement strand
CATAAGAACTCACATATTTTGTGCCATTCGGGGATTCGTACAATTAGAATTACTCCGATTTAAAGCGCAAATTGTCAATTGGTATTCTTGACAAAGGGAGTTATTTACTGAGGTCATCCGCTCTTTTATTGTTAATAATTTAGATTCCAACTTCCTTGACCTCAATAATTTGGCAAGAATAGTCTGAAGTTTAAATGCATATTACGAAAATCCTGTCAATGCGTAAGTCCTATGATTGTTATTCATGCTTGACATTTGCTGGGTTGATAAGTTGATTAGGAAAAATGATAATGAATTATCTAGGAATTATTGATTACCAAAATTTTAAATAAAGACCACTATTTAAAAGTCCATCTCTTGTGAATTAAGAAATTGTAAATCGACATACCAATACTGATGACCAAGTTTGACAGTATATACCAAATTCTGAAAATATCAACGAATACATACATTAAACCTAAAATAATTAATGAGCTAGATAACATGACTGTATGATATTTTATCAACTCTTTGAAAACAGCTTTAATGGTTCTAGTTTTATAGGTTTTAAAAGTATAACGCTTATTCAGATAAAACCCCAAGCTGTTAACAGTAATCATTAAAATTATTGTAGAAATTAGATAATGAAACTTAAGTATTGTAGTCAATAAATACAGCCAAAAAACATTTTGAAGTGTACAGAATAATCCCACCAATAAAAATTTGAAAAAACCACTTTTAAATAATGTTTTTGATCTTGGCATTAGCTGTCATTCCTATAAAAATTTGGGGCAGGACATCAGTGTCAACACTTTAGTTGACTTGATTCAATTTAGCTCTCATTCTAGCCATAATTCTCTCTAGGATTCTTGAGTCTCTAAAGAATTTGTACATACCGAAGAAACCTAAAGAAAATAATCCCTGTACCAAAAAACTTATTTTAACTTTTTTACCATGAATAATAGAAGCCAATGCTATGTTAACTTCTTTGGAGAAGTTAGCAATTTTTCTAATTTTACTTTTGGTTTGACTAGAAGTATTCCATGCTTCTAGATGCTTATCTATAACAAATTCTAACTGTTGTCGAAAATCTTGGATGTAAGAGCTACGAGTAACGGTTTGGGAATGAGAATGAATGCGAAAGACTGATAAGGGTTTGGGATAGTATATTATCTGTCCATCTTGAGCCAATTTTAGCCAAAAATCCCAATCAGCCGTGTACCATAGTTTTTCATCCAAACCACCTACTTTTAAAGCCATCTCTCTCTTAAAGATTGGTGCGGGAATAGAGATAAAATTCTGCACTAACAATTTACTAATCATTTGCTCCGAACTAATCATTATTGGATAAGAAGGTAGAGGACATCGCCAGAGTCCTAATTTTTGCCCTTGTATATTAACAAATATAGAAGGATTAAGAATTAAATTGGCCTCGGGCAATTGAATGGTTAGCTTTTTTAAAATCATCAATCTCTGGGGTAGCCACATATCATCTTGATGTAAAAAGCAGACATAATCAGATCGGGCCATATTCAGCAGATAATTAGTATTAGCTACCCAGTTTTTTTGCGGTTCCCTTGTAACAATTTTTAGGGGAATTTGGGTTTGAAAATACTTGAGTATTGCCAGGGTTTCATCTGTTGAGCCATCATCAATAGCCAGACACTCTATATCAAAATCATCTTGAACAGCAATAGAATTTAGGGCTTTTACTAAATATTTTCCCCCATTGTAAGTGGGAATTAAAACTGACAGCCAAGGTTTACTCATATTCTTTGCTCTGGTAATTTTATTTCTCTTTTTGACTTAAAGAGACAAATTCATTATACTTAAATAATTTGCCCACCATTCGCGGAAAAGGGAAAGAGTATTGTTTAATAATTTTGGAATCAAGTTCTCTAGCAATTGCTTTCAATTTAGCAAAATTCATAAATTCTACATGGGTTGCATCACTCTTGAAACCGGCTTCTTGAGGAGTTATTATAACTAATTTGCCGTAATTTTTTAACAAATAAACATAGTCATTAAGTAAATTAATTACCTCTAAGTAACTCATGTGTTCTGCAACGTGAGCTAATAAAATAGAATCAAATTTTTCTGGTTCATCAAATGATGACCGTTGAAATTCCTCTGGTGTGAAAGCCGTAAAGCCCCTAGCCCGGCAGACTTCAACTGAGTGAAAATTGTGGTCAATACCAATTCCATTTCCTTTCAGATTCATCAGATTACGACCTATCCCACAACCAATATCGAGAGTAAAACCTAAATTTAGCCTCTGAAGATTCCAACGGTAAGGAGCTTGAACATCCAATATTTCTTTCCATTTTGCCGTCTGTTTATTCAGCAATCGTTCGGAGTAGGACTGATTTTTTGTATCCCGATTAAAAGGGTTGATTTTCCTGTTCATAAGTTTCTGAGCGGCCGGAGAAGCTGGGGACAACTAGGGATAATTCTGGGTAGGTCAATTATTTTCTCTTCAGTCCCAAAACACTTAAAAAGAAACTGGAAAAAACCACCTGTATTCCCAAAGCGAGACAGGTCACTGAAGGAATCACGAGACGCATGGTTACAGCAGGATCTAAAGTACCGAATTGCCTCGCTTCCCAAGTTTGAAAAGCATATATCGATCCTCCGATTCCCAACAAGATTAAACCTCCTCCGATGATCAAACCTACCTCCAAATTAAGATAACGGAAAAATCGCCTTAATTTTCGGTCTTCCGGTAATAAACCTTCGCTGATGGCAAAAGCTTTTGTGAAGAGGGCAAAACTGACGATTTGAAAGCCGATAATCAAAGCTGTGGCTGAATAGAGAAGGGTATGAACTCTGGGTTGGGTCATAAACCAAATCGTCGCCACAAATCCCAGAAACATTAAAGCCAGTCCGGGGTATAAAAATAGCCAACGAGGACTATACATTAAGAGAAATCGGAGATGTCGCCAGCCATCGCGCCAAGTTTTTAGGTGGGGGGGACGACTGCGACCGTCAGGGGATAAAGTGGTTGGGACTTCGGTAATTTTGAGGCCGTAGAGGGATGCTTTCACCACCATCTCGCTGGCGAATTCCATGCCAGTGGTGCGTAGGTTCAATTGTTCGATCGCCCGTTTACTAAACCCGCGCAATCCACAGTGAAAATCACCACAGGGACTACCAAAAAACAACCGTCCTAACCAAGTCAAGACAGGATTGCCCAGATACTTGTGCAATACCGGCATCGCCCCCGGTTTAATTCCCCCCTGAAAACGATTGCCCATCACCAAATCATAACCCTGTCGCAATTTTTCTAGGAAAGGCGAGAGATTGGTAAAGTCATAGCTATCATCCGCATCCCCCATGATAATGTACTGACCTTTGGCGGCGGCGATCCCCCCCCGCAGGGCACTACCATAACCCCTTTCCGGGATAGGAACTACCCGCGCCCCTGAATTAGTGGCAATTTCTTGGGAACCATCGCTACTGCCATTATCAGCGATTAGCACCTCTCCCACAATTTTGTGTTGTTCCAGATAATCTCGCGCTTTGCCGATACAGGTGGCCAAGGTTTCCGCCTCGTTGAGACAGGGCATGATGAGCGATAATTCTAGAGTAGGTATCTGCTCATTGGAGACGGCATCTGCCATGACCTGATTTTCTAGCATAACAATGGCGGTGGAGTCGTTTTGCCCAAGATTATAACAGGATTATTGACATTTGTAACAACAGATTTTTGATTGCTCAATAGTGCTGCCTTAATTGATTGGCTTGTCTTTGTCCCCAATAACCTATAATAAGTGGGCTGTTCATTATCTAGATTTCCGAATCCCAACAACGGGGTTTAGATTACGAACAGCTTAGGGCAAAAATTTGGCAACCCAGAGAAAATGATACTGAAAAATTAAAAACTGAAGTTTATCTTGATTTCAGAGCAATAAACCCAGAAGTGTTGAACGTTGAGAAAAGCGAGACAAAAAATGCTATTATAGATAGAATCTAGACAACTTATTACCCTCACAATAGTGAGTTTGCCTGATGACAAATTTTTCAAAACTCATAAAATATCTTCTCAATCCACTGCCCAAAAATGACTACGAGGGCGATTAGTACATTTACCTTCGTGTCCAGTTGGATAGGTTTCGCTCTAGATAAAAGCCTCGTCAGTATGAGAGATTTATGTACGCGGATGACTCTTCAAGGAATCAACCTTAATCTCTCCACATTTTCTAAAGCCAGTAAAATCCGAGAAAGTGAACCATTCGAGAAAATAATCGAAGAGTTAACGAAACGATTAATCGCCAAAAAAGGAAAGGCAGACGCACCAGCGATGTTTCCCATTGACTCAACAATAATCACCTTAACGAGTCAATTATTGTGGGAGGAAGGATGGCATCAAGTCAAGCTGTTTTCGGGTCTTAATAGTATCACGACAACCGTAGAGGGAATCGTGATCCATTTCGGGCAAGGTCATGACTCGCTCATAAGGAGAGAAAACGGTAGCATCGATCCCCGTAAATGGAGTGGGGGCGATGGATCGAGGGTTTGCTTCTCGTCTGAGAATTCCAAAATTATTAGAAGAAAAAGACAAACACTTTATTCTAAGAGTTAAAAATAATATGACTCTAGAAATGCTGGAAAATGGACGGTGTAAACTGGGAAAAGGAAAAAGGCAAGTTGAGGTAAGAGTAGTAGCTTTCTGTGACCTAGAAAGTCGGACTGAATTTCGGATAGCAACGGATTTACCTTTAGAAGGGAAAGGAGCGGTAAGTAATGAAGAAATCGGGGAAATGTATCGACAAAGATGGCAGATAGAACTCCTATGCTACCTAATTTTGCAATTAATTGATATTGCGGAAGATTTTGGAAAAAGCTTATTAGATAAACTACGCTATTTACAGAGTTTTATGTGTCAACATATCAGCTATGTACACTGGTTTAGGAAAATTGTCTATTCAATTTGAAAAATGGCGTTTTGGGGTTGTTATGTTCTTAAATGTAAAGTTTTGTTACGAGATTCAACGTTTCTGCAATAAACCTTAGCTATATCAAGCTGAAAATCGAAATGACCTTAAAAGTTTAGTTGTAACATATAAGTTTAGAATTGACAGTGCCGATAGCAATGGATTACTGGGGAATAAGTAACGTGAAGCTGCGGGGAAAAATGCCATATCGACTGCAACATACAAAAATAAGCGCAGTAAAATTATAGATAGGGCAAAAGAAATAATCAATACATATTGATTAAGAAGTTGGGAGTGAACAGGTTTAACCAAGTAATAGACGAATAATATTACAAAAGATATCATTCCAATAATATTGATGATCTGAATTAAAGGAGTGATCCTGATCCGGTTTAAATAGAAAATAAGGTCTTTATTTAAATCTCGTTGATTAACTAGATAAGTTCGACGATGTGCCACTCGATTAAATATTGATCTCATTTCAGGAGTTACTCGAGGATCATCCGTATTTTGTAAGAATCTATTACTGACTCGTGGCAAAAATAAATATCCACTCATTTTAGTTAATGAATGAGGAAATTTGTTTAGCCAAAATCCTATATCCATAGGATCAAAAGAGAAAGTTTTCCTGTTAATTATTTGATAGTTAAATGCCTCTTGCAGTTCAGAATTAATTTGAGTAAAAACTTGATACATACTCCTGTCTTCTGTTAAATTGCTTCTTCTAATTGCTTCTATTGTTGACCAGTGTAACCAATCAATTGTTACTTCTATATTAGTATCTTTTCCACCAAGTGTAGTAACTTTCCTAGCTAATTCTTCTTCGATTAGAGATTTTACTTGATTCAACGTTGGACTCACTTGATAGGCCATTTTTAATTGTTTACGATTTATATTGACAAACTCAAAATCATCGATATTTTGACCATCATCTATACTCTGAATCTGGGAAAAAGTTTCTTTGAAAGCCGATGAGTGACCAATGGATAATGCTGGTAATTCTAGAAAAAAAGCATTTAATAAAGTAAAAACTGTAGTAATTAATAAACTTATAGCAATGGGAATAATACAAATCGGCAAAGCTTCTCGCATAGCTCTTGCTATATTCATTCTATTTCTTAATACAAGAATAACAAAAACAACTAGGTAACTCAGCAAGAACACTATCTGCTCTGGACGGGTAATGAATATTATTCCTAAACACAATCCACCCAGGACAGAAAATATTAGTTTCTTCGCTAAATTTTCTGACATAACAGTTATGATGGTTAAAGCCAAAAGGATATGATATAAGCTAATGGCTATTGTTTCAGTTACAATAGTATTGAAAACCATAAAAGTTGTTATATGAAAAGTTAAAATTGCAAAAATAACTAAGCAGATATATCGAGGTATTTTTAGTAATCTAAAACTAAAAACTAATAAAATATTAGAGATAGTGTAAAAAATCTCATGACTAATTCTTAGAGGAAAATTCAGAAAATTAGAAACCATTATAAATATCGGATATCCTGGCATATAATCGATTATTGCCTTAGCTTTATTAGCAGGGAACCAAATATTCTGATCTGCCATTAACGTATAAAGCAAGCAATCTCTTGGATGCCCTAAAACTTCACTGTTTCTGATTAAAAAAAACTTGATATAGCGGTAAGCGCTTGAGTGAGATACAAACCAAGCTTTGCCTAGCATGGTTCATAGCTCGTGACACTGTACCTCATACGACTGCACACCGCTATAATGATAATTAATAAAATCCCACAAGCAAAGAATAATTTATTTATATCTTCGGAAAATATTCTTGTCAATAATTGTTTTTTAGCATAATATTTACCGAATTCAGATTACTTGGGCAATAACTTGGGTTAGACGATAGTAACCACTATAGCGGTATTCGCTTGAGTGAGATACAGACAAAGTCTTGCCTAGACTGCCTTATAGCTTGTTGCAGTATACCTCATCCGACTGCATACCGCTATATATCGAATAGAGATAAACTGTCCTCACATATTCAAATCCCTCATGATCATAGTCCCCTTTCTAGGATAGTAACCACCCGCGCCCCTGAATTAGTGGCAATTTCTTGGGAACCATCGCTACTGCCATTATCGGCGATTAGCACCTCTCCCGCAATTTTGTGTCGTTCCAGATAATCTCGTGTACAGGTGGCCGGGGTTTCCGTCTCGTTGAGACAGGGCATAACGATCGATAATTCTAGAGTAGGTATCTGCTCATTGGAGACGGCATCTGCCATGACCTGATTTTCCAGCATAACAATGGCGGTGGAGTCGTTTTGCCCGAGAGTATAACAGGTTATGCACAGCAGGGTACCAAATTGTTAGCACGCAATCTACTTATTCTTTTTCCTCTGAGCGGCAATCTATAGTTAGTAAAAGTATAGTCAAATATAGACAGACTAAATTCCATTTCAGAAATTCCCTTCACCTTTACTTCGAGAGATTGATTCTCCTTGCCTGAACTACGCACCTCTCATCTGTGCGATATAAACCTCGTTTAATCCTTTTTTCTGAAAACACTGGCTTTTCAGTTATTTGTCCATACACTGGTAGCGTATCTAAATTCAAAAAATTAGCAACGGAGGTATAAGATTCTTCTTGAAGAATCACAGAGATTCCTTCTAATTGACATTTATAAATAATCATGTCAATTAATCGAGCATGAGGGAAAGTCACAAACTTTTGATTATTGACTTTCCCTAAGTTCACTCCTTGTTTACAACCGTCATTTTTCCCAATTACTAAAGTGGTAATTTGTTGGTCAACTAAGAGCTTAACCAAATAACGACTAGCTTTATGAAGATAATCATCTACTTTCTGATTTCGACAGCGAGTTAAACGGCGAATCCTCTGGGAACTTTGACGATTACCTTTTAACAGAGATTGTAACTTAGCTCGACGTTGGTTA
>JAADBR010000200.1 GCA_009995705.1 Microcystis aeruginosa W13-11 | reverse complement strand
TGGCCTGCACTTACTTTTTCTCTTGGATCAGTTCCTATCTCTTGGTCAATTATCTCGACTATTCCTATCTCATCTACAATTCCAGCTATAATACCCAAGTGATCTATGTCTTGTACGTCTATTTGAACCTCTGTTTTCATTTTTGTCCTTTTAAATCCCTTTTACCTAAAATAACTTTTTTTCAATTTAATCTGCTGAATGTGGGTTTTATAATAAGTAAGTAGTTATAATTAAATTGAAGATAGATTTTGCCTCTGATCCCCCCTTAATCCCCCCTTGATAAGGGGGGAAACTGATAGTTTTTAACACCTAACTACTTAAAATTCATCCTTTTCACAAAGCATTTTTGGGGCCCCGGTTCCAAAATTCGGGCTAGTCAAAGACTAAACCCGAACTTGACCGAGTTTTTTAATCCTCTAAACTAATCTTGACCGGATTAACTTTCCAAATCTCTTGACAATACTCCCAGATTGTGCGATCGCTAGAAAATTTGGCCATACGAACCGAGTTGAGAATCGACATCCGCGTCCACTTGTCCCGATCGCGATAAGCTTCACTTACCTGTTCCTGACAATCAGCGTAGGATTGATAATCAGCTAAAAGCATATACTGGTCATCGTAAAGGAGAGAATCAACGATCGGTCTGAATAATTCCGGGTCACCATGGCTAAAATAACCACTCTTAATTCGATCGATCACCCCCTTCAATTCGCGATTATTTTTGTAATAGCTCATCGGTTCATAACCGTGGGCCTTCTTAGCATAAACTTCTTCTGCTGTCAAGCCAAAAAGGAAGAAATTCTCTGCCCCTGCTTCCTCGCGAATTTCGATATTAGCGCCGTCCAGAGTCCCAATGGTGAGGGAGCCATTCATGGCAAACTTCATATTACCAGTTCCAGAAGCTTCCTTACCTGCCGTAGAAATCTGTTCGGAAAGATCCGCTGCTGGATAGATGCGTTGACCCAAAGAAACGTTAAAGTTAGGCAGGAAAACCAATTTTAAACGACCTCTGACATCAGGATCCTTATTCACAATTTCAGCCACAGCATTAGTTAACTTAATAATTAACTTCGCCATAAAGTAACCGGGGGCTGCCTTCCCACCAAAGATAAAAGTGCGCGGCACGATATCGATCTGAGGGTTCTGTTTAATGCGATTATAAAGGGCGATAATGTGCAGAACTGCCAGATGTTGGCGTTTGTATTCGTGAATCCGTTTTACCTGCACATCGAAAATCGAATTAACATCCACCTCGATATTACGGGTTTTCAGCATATAAGCCGCTAAATCGGCCTTATTCGCCTGTTTAATTTCATACCAACGCTGACGAAATTCAGGATCATCAAGGTATTGTTCCAGTTTTCGCAATTCCTTCAGGTCTTTTAACCAATTATCGCCGATTTTTTCGGTAAATAGTGCCGATAATTGGGGATTGCTCAATAAAATCCACCGGCGCGGGGTGACACCATTGGTTTTATTGTAGAATTTTTCTGGCCAGAGCATGGCAAACTCTTTCAGGGTGTCTTTTTGCAGTAACTCCGTGTGTAAAGCGGCAACTCCGTTAATCGAGTGACTACCCACACAGGCTAAATTAGCCATGCGAATTTGTTTATTACCCCAACCAGTTTCTTCAACTATCGACAATTTGCCCAATAATTCCTCGTTATTGGGAAACCAAGTCCGCACATCGTCGAGGAAAAAGTGATTGATCAGGTAGATAATTTCTAGATGTCGGGGTAGCAATTTCCCGAGCAGAGCCGTCGACCAACGTTCTAGGGCTTCTGGCAATAGGGTATGATTGGTATAAGCGAAGGTTTTTTGGGTAATTGTCCAAGCTTTTGACCATTCTAAGCCGTTTTCATCCACTAACAAACGCATTAACTCAGCAATCGCAATAGCGGGGTGAGTGTCGTTCAGTTGAATAGCGGCGGTTTCGTGGAAATTTTGCAGATTTTTGTGGCTTTTCAGGTGAATGCGAATTAAATCTTGTAGGGAAGCGGCCACAAAAAAGTATTGTTGGGCGAGACGTAATTCGCGACCGGCGGGGGTGTTATCGTTGGGATAAAGGACTTTAGAAATGGTTTCCGCGTCCATTTTTTCAGCCACGGATTGATCGTATAACCCGGCGTTAAAAGCCTCAAAATTAAACGATTCACTCGCTTCTGCTTTCCAGAGACGCAAAGCGTTCACCGTGTTGGTTTTATAACCCGGTACGGGGGTATCGTGGGGAATGGCTAAAACCCGACGTTCCGGCAGCCACTGTACCCGTTCCTGTCCCTTATCATCGTGATAGATTTCCGTCCGGCCACCCAGTTTTATTTCCACACTTTCATCGGGACGGGGTAATTCCCAAGGATTGCCGAAGCGTAGCCAGTTATCGGGGATTTCCACCTGCCAACCGTTTTGGATCATTTGATGGAAAATGCCAAATTCGTAGCGGATACCGTAACCGATGGCGGGAATTTCTAGGGAAGCAAGAGAATCAAGGAAACAAGCCGCTAAACGCCCTAAACCGCCGTTTCCTAGGCCGGGATCCGGTTCCTGTTCGATAATTTCCTCAAAATCAAGACCTAATTCCTCGATCGTCTCTTTGATTAGGTCATAAATACCCAAATTAGCGAGATTATTACCTAAATACCGCCCCATGAGAAATTCGGCCGAGAAATAGCAGACGAGTTTAACTTTTTCTTGTTTGTAGGTGTCGGTGGATTTGAGAAAACGACGCAGCAGACGATCGCGAACGGTGTAGGCAAGGGCGACATAGTAATTGTAGGGACTGGCATTAGTGCGGTTAACCCCTTGTAAATAAAATAAATTGTCCAGAAAAGCCCGTTTTAGGGTTTCGGGACTCATGCCCGTGCGATCGTCTTCAACTAAAGTGGGGCATTGAAGTGCTTCACGCCCATCAGCTAGGGTAGAGGTTGTCTCCATGGGTTTTTGTTTCCATATATTCGGGAGTCGATCGCCGCTCAGATTCTGATGACGATATCCTTTATAGTTTACTTGTTACCTTTTGGAGAGACTCAGACATTTAGATTTCTATTGGTTTTGAGGGGAGCAGCGATCGTAATTGCCGACAAAAAAAGGGTGAACCCTGTCCACCCTCCCACAATTATTCACAAAAAAAGCTTAATAGCGTTTTTTTCTGTCACCACCACCACCATTGAAGGGCGCACGCTCTTCACGCTCGCGGGCCTCGTTAACTTTAATTGATCGCCCCATCCAGTCAGCACCATCCAGTGCGGCAATCGCTTTGGTTTCCTGGTCTTTATTTTCCATTTCCACGAAGGCGAAACCGCGTTTGCGCTGTGTCTCTTTGTCAACGGGAATATGGACTCTTTGAACCTTGCCGTAGTCTGCAAAGACATCGGTCAGATCTTCTTGGGAAATCTCGTAAGAGAGATTACCAACAAAAATAGACATAATACTTGAATCCTCGATCAATACTCGAAACGGTGTGGAGACACAAAATTCAGGGAGAAGCCGAACAATACTAAAGTAAAAGACTTACCAGATTAATACTGGAAACGAACTCGAACACTAATCTTGACTCTCGCCTCGATCATAACACAGAAAGAGTCGATCGCTGATCAGAATCTGATGACGATATCCTTTATAGTTTACTTGTTACCTTTTGGAGAGACTCAGACATTTAGATTTCTATTGGTTTTGAGCGAAACTGCGATTGCAATTGCCGACAAAAAAAGGGTGAACCCTGTCCACCCTCCCACAATTATTTACAAAAAAAACCTAATAGCGTTTTTTTCTGTCACCACCACCACCATTGAAGGACGTGCGCTCTGTGCGCTCTTCACGATCGCGGGCTTCGTTAACTTTAATTGATCGCCCCATCCAGTCAGCACCATCCAGGGCGGCAATTGCGGCGGCTTCCTGGGCTTTATCTTCCATTTCCACGAAGGCGAAACCGCGTTTGCGCTGTGTCTCTTTGTCCACGGGAATATGAACCCTTTTAACCTTGCCGTACTCTGCAAAGACATCGACCAGATCTTCTTGGGAAATCTCGTAAGAGAGATTACCAACAAAAATAGACATAATACTTGAATCCTCGAACAATACTCGAAACGGTGTGGAGACACAAAATTCAGGGAGAAGCCGAACAATACTAAAGTAAAAGACTTACCGAGTTAATACTGAAAACGAACTTGAACACCAATCTTGACTCTCGTCTCGATCATAACACGAAAAGACTGGAGTTAATGTTAACTTTTATGCTTCAGGGGAAGAGACTGTTTTGGCTATCGGTGGCTACTCCCTCAACCGCCAGCTTTTTTCTCCCGACGAAATAACCAAATCATCAGGGCCACCACACCGATTTGTAGGGCAAAATTGGGCAAGGCGGTGGCTACATCCCTGCCTGCCGCTAATTGGGCTAGAAACACCACCGCACCAATAAAACCAGAGGCCCCTAGACCGAGATAGATAAACTGCCGCAGCCCTCGGTAGGGATTAGCCGCTTCCTCTTTCAAGCGGGCGTATTTTTGGGGATCAAGTCGAGGGGATTTGCTCATAAAAAAATCTTTCTAGCTTTGTATCTATTGTCCGTGATACAATCAGAGACTGGCAATATGCCGATGTAGCTCAGTGGTAGAGTAGTTGATTCGTAATCAATTGGTCGTGGGTTCAAATCCCATCATCGGCTTGGGGTTTTATCTCCCGGAAGTTGACTCAGAAATACTGGCACAGTGGTTAAATGCCTTAATTTTGTGGCGGCTATGGCAAAACCCCCTAATGCCTTTGCCGGGGATTTGCGGCTCTCTTGGGTTTGGTGGGTAAAATCTATTCTCAGATACATGACTACTGGCGAGCGAATGGAATGAACCACAAAGACACAAGGATTGATCGGTCTTATATCTGGACTTCCCCGTTGACAAAAAGCCATAACCTGTGCTGTAGGAGGGATTAAAAGAATTTCCGCCGCCTCGTTACTGGGTACAAATCAGGGAAACTCCCAATAAATCTAACGCTTTTTGTTGCAGTTGGGTCGGTCGAGTTATCTTAGAGAAACGAT
>JAADBR010000199.1 GCA_009995705.1 Microcystis aeruginosa W13-11 | reverse complement strand
CATATTTTCGACAAAACGTCCCCATTTACCGCCAAGATTACCAATTTCTTGACTGAGTCTGGTAATTTGGCGATCGGTTTTTAAAGATTGTTCTTTGAGAATTCGCTCGGTTTCCTGAAAGCGTCGCTCCGTTTCTAAAGATTGTTCTTTGAGAATGCGCTCGGTTTCTTGAAAGCGTCGCTCGGTTTCTTGAAAGCATCGCTCGGTTTCTTGAAAGCATCTTTCTGTCTCTTTTTGAGCTTCTACTAATTCGGCTAATAATTTCCAAACATCATCGGCGGTGGTGGGCATAATTTTTCAGATAAATTAACCTGGCACTAACCCGATTATATCTTGTTTGAAGGATAGAGCCTGATGGCAGATAATGAAATAGTAGCGATTTTTTTTAATATGGCGGATCGCAATTGTCAGTCGAAATGGCTATCGATCATAGGAATTGGTGAAGATGGCTTAGAAGGGTTAAGTTCAGTGGGGCGAAGTCTGCTTTCTTTAGCATCAGTTATTGTCGGTGGTGAACGTCATCTGGCAATGTTACCCCCAGAGGATCAACGGCAAAAACTGCTCTGGACTTCTCCCATTCAAGACTCCATTAACGAGATTATCCGCTGTCGTGGTCAATCCGTCTGTGTTTTGGCCAGTGGTGATCCCATGTGCTACGGAATTGGTGTCACCCTCACCCGCCAGATTCCCCCGGAGGAAATGACGATTATTCCCTCTCCTTCTAGCTTTAGTCTTGCCTGTAGTCGTTTGGGTTGGTCTCTGAGTGAAGTGGAAACTTTGAGTTTGTGCGGTCGGTCTCCAGCCTGCTTGAATGGGGTGCTTTATCCCGGTGCTAAACTGCTGGTACTGAGTGCTGATGCCCAGACTCCGGCGATCGCTGCTCGGCTTCTAACCGAGGCAGGTTTTGGCGAAAGTCCCATCACGGTTTTAGAACATCTAGGGGGAACCCGAGAACGCCACATCCAAGGCATCGCCAACGATTGGCAGTTTACAGATCTGGCGGATTTAAATGTCATCGCCATTAGCTGCATCTCCTCCCATCCCCCCACCCTGGCGCCGCGCCTTCCAGGACTGCCGGATTCTGCCTACCATCATGACGGACAGTTGACAAAAAGAGAAGTTCGTGCTATCACTCTGAGTACATTGGCTCCCCTACCCGGACAATTGCTCTGGGATGTGGGGGCGGGTTGTGGTTCCATTGCCATTGAGTGGCTGCGTAGCGATCGCCGTTGCCAGGCTATTGCGATCGAACATCATCCCACCAGATTACAATACATTGCCGATAATGCCGCCGCCCTGGGAACGCCCCACCTGCAAATCGTCGCCGGAATTGCACCGAGCGCCTTGGCAGATTTGCCGCCACCGGACGCTATTTTTATTGGTGGCGGTATCACCACACCCCACCTCTTGGAAACCTGTTGGTTAGCCCTGCGCCCCGGGGGTCGTCTTGTTGCTAACACTGTTACAATTGAAAGTGAATTAGTCCTCTTGCAATGGCATAGTAAATTAGGGGGGGAACTGCTGCGAATTGGCATTGAAAAAGCCGAACCAGTCGGCAAGTTTTTGGGTTGGAAAGCAATGGCTCCCGTAACCCAGTGGACTGTTCTGAAACCGAGATTGTAAATCCTTGATTTTCTCCTTGCTCTCTCTTGCAAAAGTTGTATATAGAACTTTTTTCGCTATTTTCTCCCTTCTTCGGGGAGCCTAATACAACTCCATTAAAATCATAGCATAATGCCTCTAAAATTTAAGAATTAGAATTGTGGGTGTGTTCAGGATAACTAAGATTAGAGATATATTTTAGTCTTGATTTCTGAGCAGATAATCTTCTGCCATTAGTTTTAGTTTATCACCTTCCAAAATTACTCGATCAATAAAGTCCTTCATTTCTAGATAAGGTTGACGAGCATCTTTCTTTTCTCTTTCAATACTCCGGCGCGTTTCTGCTCTCACTCGTCCTGCCAATTTATGTTTACCAAAAATGTCTAATCCCACCGATATTATACTATCAGAATAAGCTTGGCTTGCTTGTTGATTAATATTGCGAATTTCGGCGTTAATTTCTTTTTTGATGGCTCTATAGCGGTGTGCAGTCGTATGAGGTACAGTGTCACGAGCCATAAACCATGCCAGGCAAAGCTTAGTTTGTATCTCACTCAAGCGCTTACCGCTATAAGTTGTTTTTGAGCTAAGTTAATCTGTTTGACCTGTAGTTTTACTGACTTGGGATTGTCCAAAGTTAAGGTAATCTTGGCAATAATTTCTTGAATTTCGAGAGTATTCATAGATTTTGCATGGAAAGTAAAAAAATACTTTAAATTAAGCCAATAGTTTAATGTTTCAAAAGCTGCTGCGCTTTTTGTAAGTCTTCAAATGCTCCTTCAATATCATCATTAGCTAAACGTGCTGTACTTCTTTTACTATAAGCATCAGCATTATCATGATCAATATCTATTGCTTTTGTATAGGAATATATCGCTCCATCATAGTTTGACGAATCATGGCGATCATCACCTATTTGTATTAAGCTGTCAATCATTTTTTCTGTATTGCATTTGACACTTTTGCTTGCGATTGATTCATTTAAATAAGATAGTTTCCATAGCTCAATTTCCTCTCCATTATCAATATACAAAAACGTCTCACCATGATCAATCAATTCAATTGCAGGGATTTGGGATCGGTATTCCGATAGAATTTGTACACAATCTCCATTTTCTAGATTCCATAATTTAATTTTATTATCATTGTTATCATAACTTACAAGAGTTTTTTCATCATTGCCATAACTGATAGTTTTTACTATCTTATTGTCGGCAAGGGTAAAGATTAAATTTCCATTTTCTAAGTTCCACACTTGAATTCTATTATCATTAGTTTGGGTTATTAAAAAAACTTTAGAACTCTCATGCAAACAATATGAACCATTGCTATCAATATCAAAGTATTGACGCTTTTGACTATATATGTCTATAACCTCAATTTTAGAATCGTCATAAATTATCAATTTACCATTGGAACTTATTTCTAACATTTCAGGTTCTAAATCATCGTAAGCTTGAGAATGATAGACAATTTTTCCTAATTCTATATCCCATACTTTAAATTGATCAATTGCTTTTTCATAACCTGTTTTTGGATCATATAGATAACGATCAATGCTAATCAATAACTTTCCATTATTACTTAGTTTAATTGAAGGGGGGTCATATATATAACCTTTTGAAGAATCTTTGTAAACGTATTCATCTAGGGTATGTAGCAAGAGATTTGTTGCTAGGTTAACAATTTTTATACTATTCTCCCAAACCCACCATTCTTCACCACACCAACACAAAAACCACTTTTTTCAAATACAATATCAACATTCTCTTTAATGTCTAGGTTTATTATTCTTACCATACCACAATCGATCATAACAATAACTTGATCGTTGTTAATATTCAGTGGGTCAAAAGAAAAATCATAATCATATGCCCAAGTTTTCTTACCAGTGATATAGTTCCAAATTGTTATTTTTCTGCTTTCAGGATTAATGCCAACTAATTCTTCAGTTTTTGTTGAAAATTCAATAGAGTAGCTTGCTCCGTGATTTTTATACTTATTATAAAACCAATCATCGTATGAGTTTTCTTGTAACGGTTTTTGTTTATATCCAAGATTTAATGCGCAGATTAAATCACCATCAGACACATTCCATATATTTACAATTCCCCATCTATCAGCAGTAGCCAATATTTTTCCGTTAGGGCTTAATTTTTTTTGACCGTCTTCCTGCATCGGCAGTCTAATTTTGTATAAACACTGGAATGCTTTTGAATTTGAATTAGAGAGCTTTGAGATATTATTCTGTAAACGCTTCTGTTTGGCCAGAGATAATCCTTTCTTAATAACTTCCGATGAATACTTAGACAGATATTCTCCGTTTGTTAAAACTATATCTCCACTATTTTCACTGATCATTTTTGAAACTCCATTTTCTCTTTTAACTGGTTTAATCTTTGTTGAGCTTCTGAAATCTGCTCATCCAAATGCTGCACCATATCAGCGAGTAAATCCTGCCCTAAATCCAGTGCGCTAATGACTTGTTCTGGTAACTCATAGAGTTCCGTTACTTCTAATAACTGAATTTCCTTTTCTATCGCAATCAGTCGCTGACGACATTGGGTTATTTTACGAATCAAGCGAATTAATTCAACTGCGATTCCTTCTCCTTGGACTGATTCGGGACTACTCTCCCAATTCTGTAAAATTGCTTTTAACTTTTCCTCGTCTCCTGATTCATAAGCTTGATTTGCCTCAATCATCAACTGTTGTCGGCGTTTTTTTTCTGTTTCATCAGTAACTAAATCAGGATGAATTCGTTTTGCCACCTCTCGATACAGCTTCTTGAGACTATCTGAGGGACGAAAACCCCTAGAAGACTCCAGATAAGCCATATATTCGGTAATCTGTGCCTCGATATGCTCTAATTCCGCATAACGACTACCGATAATCTGAGTGTACTCCCGTTCAAAATTATGTAATTCAGCGTTTAAAGTGGTTAAATCTAGCTCTTTCTGCACTAATTCCGTCTCTAAGTCCGCTAATTCGAGACGTTTGCGCTCTAATTCCTCCTCTTCCGGACTTTGTCGATAGACTAAACCGCCACTCATCTTCTTATCTTAATTCCAGTTAATAGTCTTATTATAATTATAGTTCCCAAAATTAGACAAAATTTTTCTAAGAACCAAAGAAATTTTTAATCGTTATCATCAAAAAAATTCAATCTTTATTATCCAAAGCACAAGTTATCCTATTTGTCAAGATTTTTGTACTAATTGCTATATATAGCGGTGTGCAGTCGTATGAGGTACAGTGTCACGAGCTATAAACCATGCTAGGCAAAGCTTAGTTTGTATCTCACTCAAGCGCTTACCGCTATACGTTGAAAGACATTCATAATTGGTTTACCCATTGTTGTTATTGCGATACCCCTTTTAAAGAGCGGAGTGAATCCGCTCAGTCTAAAGAGAGAAAAAAACGGAATCAAGAGAACTTTCCTGTGCATAGCTTTCGGACTTTGTACAGAAGACCTGGGGACAATTTGCTTGAATACAGTAGAGTGTACGATTAGGGAGGGAAGTTATCGTTTTTCTAAGATAACTCGACCGACCCAACTGCAACAAAAAGCGTTAGATTTATTGGGAGTTTCCCTGATTTGTACCCAGTAACGGGGTGCTGGAAATTCTTTTAATCCCTTCTACAGCACAGGTTATGACTTTTTGTCAACTGGGAAGTCCAGCTATCAATGAATTCACCGATGCCAATTATCTCTTTTTGGAGAACTTTTTTAGAAGATTCCAATTGGGATGCTTGCTCCTCTAGCTCTTCAAATCGCCGCTTAAAAACTTTGTTCAACGTCATAACCTTAAAAGAAGTGAATTCCTCGTGCTTCTCCCACGACTTCTACTTACTTTGTCTAGCTTGACTAACTTTTAACCATGCAAAGATTTGTTGTGGAGTCAGTGTCAACTCAACTCCTGCAATTACCTTAAGCTGGTGATCCCCTCTGCAAACTTCCGGCTCTTGTTGGTCCGTAAACATTAAAACAGAATAATCATCTGGATCAAGCATCCATCCTAATTTACCGCCATGTTTTAAACAATGTAAAATGTTGTCAATTACACGGTTTACCTTTTGATCCAGTGAAAGAATTTCGATAGTCCAATCAGGTGCTTCCCTAAAGTCGTCCTCCGGTTCACCTGCTTGATTGAGGTTAATTCGATTCCATGCAATTACGGCAACATCAGGAACGATCGAACGCCCGCCGAAGGTACATCGCAACTCAGGTAAGGCTGTATAATCAACAGTGTGACTGTCAACCTCAGCTAAAAGACGTTTTTGCAGGATAGAGTGACGAGTCTTAGGCATGGGTTTCTGGATTGCGACTCCATGCAAGTATTCCCATGCTGGAGAATCCTCCAAATATGGCAATTTGAGGAAATCTTCAAGGGTGATACCCTGAGTTAAGGAGGTCGTCATCGGTTCAAGCAAAGGTTTTTTTTGTGACTTTATTATAAATGAAGTTTATGTGGGTTGCTTACCCACGATTCAGGCATATTTGAGGAGAATTGGCCATCTCAATCAAATGAGTCGATTTCTTAACTATTCTGACTGACCGGTATCACTGGAAATGCCCACGGGGATCACAAAATTGGCCAATTGTCAATAGCTTTTCAGATGCTCTCACCTTGGTTATGGCGCTTCCCACTCTTTCTTTTCTAGTTCTTTAGCAAAGTGATTAAATATTAACCCAACTTCTTCCCATCCTAACCCTTCTTCTCGACTTATTTCTTCGATACTAGAATTTTTTACTCTCTCATAAATCATCGATTCATAGCGGATTGTATGATGCTGTCTTAATCTCATAAAACTTAATCTTTCGCTAATATACTTTTGGCACTTTTGACAATGAAACTGGCGGCGTGGCACTTCTAAATATACCGGATTGCCTAATATTGATAAATCTCTGACTAAATTGTACTCTGTCTGATTGATTCTGTCCAAGATTTGATGGCAATTCGGACATTCAATTGTTTCATTTAAAAGAGCAAGCTTTAGGAAAATTGTCTGATCAATTTTTTGATAATTGACCACTGTTACATTTGGTAAATCGAG
>JAADBR010000198.1 GCA_009995705.1 Microcystis aeruginosa W13-11 | reverse complement strand
GTATGATTCGATATGGGGGCATAAATCGACTAAATCCTTATCTGGCAATAGATTTAATTGATTAGTTCGCTCTAGATAAAAAACAATTGACAAAAATCGCCAAATGCCTTTCTAAATAAAGGTTCCATCGCTTATATCCCCCGTCCATTGCATAACACAAACCGAAGAGCCAGATTTACTGGGTAATGAGATCTCTGATAATCATCAAAGACTGAAGGCTAATGTCAAACTAAAATGTTTTTATCATACTCTAAACGATCAATAAATGGACTTCTTGAAAAAAGGCTAAAATCCATAGTTGATGGCACTTTTGGGCATTTTCAAAAAGTCAAGCGCCAACCCGTTTAGAGTATAAACTCTTAAAAGCCTTGATCAGATGTGGAAAAAGGAATCAATATATTAAAACGCGGTAAGGTCATTGCAGACAAAAAGATGACTAACTGGGTTGCTACAATACTCGGACCAGAAGGCAAATTAAACGCCGCCGAAACCACCATGCCCACCACCGCACTTAACGCTCCTAATCCTGCTGATAGCACCACATAATTAGTGAATGTTCGGCTCAATAGTCGGGCGGCACAGGCAGGAATCACCACAAAAGCACTGACGAGCAACACCCCGATCGCCTTAATCGAAACTCCCACCACCAGCGACAGCAGCACAATAAACGCCGTGCGATGAGCCGACACCGACACTCCACGGGCGATCGCCAATGGTTCATGCAAGGTCAGTAACATCTGGGTTCGCAACGTCAGACCAGTGAAGACGATACAAGCCAGTAACAACACTGCACTAAAGATTAAATCCAGTTCTTGCACTGCCAGAATGTCGCCAAACAGCAGGTTATTCAGTCCCCCTTTGTATTGCCCGACAAAGCTGAGAACAATGATGGCGATCGCTAGGGATGAAGAATAAATGATATTCAGCAGTGCGTCTGTCCATAGGCGAGTCCGTTCTAACAGATATGTCACTCCCAGAGCAAAGCAGACCGCAAAAGGCAACAAGACCACCGATGGGTTAATTCCGATCAGTAAGCCAATACTGATACCCAACAAAGCTGAATGTCCTAGAGCATCACTGAAAAAAGACAATTGGCGCAGAATCGTGAAGCTCCCCAACATCCCACCCATTAATCCTGTGAGGATGCCACCCAATAGTGCCCGTTGCATAAAGGGTAGTTGGAACAGTTCGATGATGCGGGTGAGTTCGACTGGGATGGACATGATTAACCTCCCTGATGTGAGTGTCGATAGCGAACAAATTCAGAACCATAGGCAGCACAGAGATTATCAGGGGAAAGTGCTACCTCTGGAATTCCCTGGCAAAGTAAGGTGCGATTAATGCACAGAACGCGATCACAGTGTCGCCGCACCATATCTAAGTCATGAGAAATTTGCAAAATTGCCCAGCCCTGCTCTTGTTTGAGTTGGTATAGCAGTTGGTAGAATTCTGACTCTCCTCGCACATCTAATCCTGCCAAGGCTTCATCTAGAATCAACAGACGACGGGGACGCACCAGACAGTAGGCTAGAAGAACTCGCTTAGTTTCGCCTCCCGACAGCCCACTGATTAATTGATGCCTGAGATGGGCAGCATCGACCCGTGCTAACACCTCTCGAACAGCAAGGCGGCGCTTGCGGTGGTCTTTCCAGGGCACCTGGAACCCTAACTTGTCCCATCCCAATCCCACCAGTTCTTCGACGGTGATGGGAATACGACGATCAAACAGGAAATTTTGTGGCAAATAAGCAATTTGCTGGCGGATGGCAGGCGCGAGAAAACCTCGACGAGACAGAGGCTGTCCCAGGATCAAGACATCTCCTGTTTGCCGGGGCAAAATGCCCAGAATCGCTTGCACCAGCGTACTTTTACCCGCACCATTCGGTCCAACGATCGCCGTATCGGTGCCTGTCTCCAGGGAAAAGGAAACATCCTGCACCGCCGCATAGGTTTCTCGATAAACTGTGAGTTGCTCCACCGATAACACGATTTCTCTCAAGCAACCCTCCTAAAATCGAAAGCCAACAGTTTGTGGCACGATGGCAACCTTGGAAACTGAAGTCGGTAAAAACGATTGAGTAGACTGCCCTCCGAAGGCAGTGGTTAAATTCGTCACGTTCTGACGCATTACAGCGAAATAATGGTCAGGCTGCGTTCCATCTGCCCCAGCCGTTTCCATGGGGTCAAAATAGCTCACCTGCACATTCAAATCCTTTGCCAATGCAGAGAATGGATTCCCAACCGCTTGGGGTTCTGTGAGCAAGGTCTTGAGGTTTGATGCCTTGACCGCATTGATGACGCGCTTCACATCCTCAGGCGAAGCATTTTCTTCAGGAATCCCGACCAGAAACTGAGCTTTGAGGTTATACCGCTGGGCAAAGTACGGGGCAAAATCGTGATAAGTGACAAAGGTTTTCCCGGCAAAGGGCTGAAATTTCTGACTAAATTCCTGGTCTAACTGCTGGAGCTTAACAATGTAAGCGGCTGCATTGGCCGTGTAGGTTTCTTTACCCTCTGGGTCAGCCGCAATCAACCCATCCCGAATGTTCTCCACCTGCTGAATTGCCCGTTTCGGATCAAGCCAGATATGAGGATTAAATTCTCCGTGATCATGTCCGGCTTCTGCCTTTTTCTCTTCGGCTCCATGGCCGTGATCATGCCCTTCAATCGATTCAGTTGTGATGGTTTGAATGCCTTTACTGGAATCAATTACCTTCAGATTGGCATTCTCGGCATTCTTGACCAAATCATCCAGAAATTCCTCTAGTCCCAACCCATTTTCCACCAGAACATCTGCTTTCGCTAACTTTTGAGCATCTTCTGGTTTCGCCTGAAAGTCATGGGGACCGACGTTAGTGGGTAGCAGTTGGGTCACTTCCGCCCGATCGCCCGCCACGGCTTTTGTAAAATCCGTAATCGGAATGAAAGTTGTCACCACCATTAACCGTTTAGCGGGTGGTGAAGACTGGGCTTGCGGTGATCCTGAATTGGTGGTTGGCGCATTGGTTGCACAACTTCCTAGGCTCAGGGCGATCGCCGACACCACAGCAACAGACAACCGACGAACGAGGTTGCTGGATGGTTGTAGTCTTGTTTTTGAATCAATCATCTGAAAATATCCTCACAACGGATTAAAAAGGTGAACAGGTAGATGGATGAGTGAGTGGATGAGCAAATAAGTAGATGAATAAAAGAGAGAAGAGTGACCATCTCCCTATTCCCCACTCCCTACTCCCCCTTCTGCAACATCAACACCACATCTTTAGCGAAGTAAGTCAAAATTAAGTCCGCCCCGGCTCGCTTCATACTGGTCAGGGTTTCCAGAACCACTTTTTTCTCGTCAATCCAACCTTGTGACCCAGCGGCTTTAATCATGGCGTATTCACCACTAACGTTGTAGGCTGCAACAGGTAAATTGGTGTGCTGCTTGATCTGGCAAATAATATCCAAATACGCCAGTGCAGGTTTAACCATCACAATGTCGGCACCCTCTGCAATATCGAGAGCCACTTCTTTAATCGCCTCTCTCCCATTGGCGGCATCCATTTGATAGGTCTTCTTATCACCAAATTTGGGGGCTGAATCCAGAGCATCCCGAAACGGACCATAATAAGCAGAGGCATATTTGGCAGAGTAGGCAAGGATGCCCACATTGATCCAACCTTCTGCATCGAGCGCTTTGCGAATCGCTCCCACTCGACCATCCATCATGTCTGAAGGAGCCACAAAATCGGCTCCGGCTTCTGCCTGAACGAGTGCCTGCTTCACCAACACGGCAACCGTTTCATCGTTGAGGATTTTGCCATCCTGCACAATGCCATCATGTCCCTCACTGCTATAGGGATCGAGGGCAACATCGGTGATAACCAAAATATCGGGAACGGCTTGTTTAATGGCTCTCACCGCACGAGGAACCAAACCATCGGGATTGTAGATCTCCGTACCTGCGTTATCTTTCTGGTCGTAGGGAATCAGTGGGAAAAGAGCGATCGCCCCTATCCCCAACTCATACGCTTGCTTCACCTCATCCAACAGCAGATCCAGGGTGTAGCGATAGCAACCGGGCATTGACGGTACTTCTTCCCGCTGCCCCTCTCCTTCCATCACAAACAGCGGATAGATCAAATCTTCGACCCGCAGAACATTCTCCCTCACCATCCGACGCAAGGTTTCCGTTCGCCGTAACCGCCTGGGACGATGGGCGATCGCTGGCAGAGCGGATTTAGCTGGGTGTCCAGAACCGGCGGAATCGGTCTCTGTTGGCGGAGTTTGAGGTGCAAACGTTGAGGTTTCAGTCAGGCTCATAGTATAATGAGAATGATTATTATTCTTTTATTCTACAGTACTCGCCGTGAAAAGTGACTCATCCTCTCAAGAAAGTGCAACCCATTCACTCTGTCTGACTCGCAATCAGCAAGCCGTGCTCGATGCCCTGCATCAGCAAGCAGATGCCCTCTCCGCTCAAGAGTTGTATCGCCTGCTGCGTGAGCGACAGGCGATCGGGCTGGCAACTATTTATCGGGCATTAGAAACGTTGAAATTGCGTGGATTGATCAAAAGCCGGATGGGTGCAAACGGTGAAGCGCTTTACAGTCTCGTTGTATCCGATCAGCACTACCTCACCTGTTTGCAATGCGGTCAATCCTTCCCGCTCGACCATTGCCCGGTACAGGAATTGGAATCGCACTTGCAGCCTTCAGTCCCGTTTAAGGTTTACTATCACACCTTAGAGTTTTTTGGACTCTGTGAACCCTGCACTCACCAAACTCCTCAGTGATTGCGCGGTTTATCTCACCACAATCTAGAAATCTACTAAGAAATGCGACCTTCTACGATTTGAAATAGACCTCCTGCAAAAGTCTTATTCAGCTATTTGATGATAGCCTAAAGCAAGTTCGTAGTTGTAAATGCCAGCGATTAAATTAAATCTCAGACCAAAACGTCGTCTCGGATTCCTGTATCTTGATGATAAAATTCTCAATCTCTTCAGACTTCTGTGAATATGTTCGATAACAATTCTTTCTCTTGATAACTGGCGATTAAATTCTTTTTCTTCTAAACTTA
>JAADBR010000197.1 GCA_009995705.1 Microcystis aeruginosa W13-11 | reverse complement strand
GTTAGAATTCGAAGGATTTAGACTAATTGAGGGACAATATCAAGCCATTTCTCCCAATGACCGGGGTTATCTGTGGAGTGAACAGTTAGGATTATATTTAGGGATATTTGACCGTAAACTGCGTTATTTTACCAGCGATGGTCAATTAGTCCCCACTCCTCAAGAAGCGGAATTACAGCAACGACAGGCAAAAGAACAGGCTCTTTTAGAAAAAGAAAGGGAACGACAAGCTAAGGAAAAATTAGCCCAAAAACTGCGAGAATTAGGCATCGATCCCGATACAATTTAACTGAAGTGGCAAAAGTCCTAAGTAGTCAGATGTTAAAAAATATCACACACCCCCCTTATTAAGGGGGGATCAAGGGGGGATCGACACCCCCCTTATTAAAGGGGGATCAAGGGGGGATTTATAACCAGCTACTTAGAGAAAGTAAACCTAAATGAGAAGTCATGTAAAAAGTTATGAGTGATATTGAACTTCGGCAGTCAGTTTATGACCTTCTTTCATCCCTGAGAGGATTGGATGCGCTCAAAAAATTATTCTGGTCTGAGTTAAATTACGAGCGAGAAAATCAAACCCTGTCCCGACGCAATTGGACAGAGAAAGCAGTAGAAGCATTAGCAGAAGATCCAATCTTGTTAGCTTCTGGGGGGGAAGATTTTCGGGTTATTTATGCTCGTCTCAACTCCAATCAACTGCCGCTCAATTTAGAGCGTCTTGTGGTCACTCAACTGCTAAAAGACTATCCCTACGCGCTCTTTGTTTTCTCTAATGCTAACCAAGAAAAGTGGCATTTTCTCAATGTTAAATATGATGTTAAACAAGAAAAACGGCAAGTCTTGCGGCGAATTACGGTGGGTCCGGGGGAACAGTTACGAACCGCCACAGAACGCTTAAGTTTACTAGATTTAGATAATATTAGTTCCCAGTCTCCTTTAGGGATTCAGGAACGTCATGATGAGGCTTTTGATGTTGAGAAAGTTACTAAGAAATTCTTTGAAAAGTATCGCTTGGTTTTTGAAAAAGTTGAGCAATTAATTACCAAAACTCTCCCTAATGCTGACCAAAGAAGACTATTTACTCAGAAGCTATTTAACCGACTGATGTTCATTGTTTTTATTCAAAAGAAGGGATGGCTGAAGTTTAACGAACAAACAGACTATCTAGAAACCTTATGGCAGGATTATCAGAATGATAACAGTAAATTGGACAAAAACTTTTATAGAGATCGTCTGGCTCATCTGTTTTTTACGGGACTAAATAATCCTCAACAAACGGATATTATTGGTATCAATAACGGTGGTTTTCTTCGGCAATTAATCGGCACAGTTCCCTATCTTAATGGGGGATTATTTGAACAGGATGAGGATGACCGCAATCCTAATATAATAGTACCCGATCAGGCGATCGATGTTATTTTTCAGGGCCTTTTTAGTAATTTTAATTTCACGGTGACTGAGAGTACACCCCTTGATGTGGAGGTAGCAGTGGACCCAGAAATGTTGGGTAAAGTGTTTGAGGAATTAGTCACTGGGAGACATGAATCAGGCAGTTATTATACACCTAAACCGATTGTTTCTTTCATGTGTCGGGAAGCATTGAAGGGATATTTAAGCAGTAAGTTAAATTCTGAAAACAAAGAAGCAATTGAGCTTTTTGTTGACGAATATAATGCTATTAACTTAAAGAATCCAGAGGCAGTTTTAGAAACCTTAAAACAGGTCAAAGTCTGTGATCCTGCCTGTGGAAGTGGAGCTTATTTATTGGGAATGTTGCATGAGTTATTAGATTTGCGTCAGTGTTTATTTGCCACTAAAGGCATTGATTATAAAACGGTTTATCAGCGCAAGTTAGAGATTATTGAAACTAATATCTATGGAGTTGATATCGATCCTTTTGCGGTTAATATTGCTCGCTTAAGGTTATGGCTTTCCTTAGCGGTTGAATATGAGGGAGACAATCCGCCACCGCTACCGAATTTGAAGTTTAAAATTGAAACAGGAGATAGTCTAACTGCTCCTAATCCCCAAGGTTCTGGGATGGTGCGCGAGGAGTTTATCCATCGGTTTAGGGAAGCTAAAGCGAAGTATTTAAGAGCGCATTTAGGCAGTGATAAACAAAGTCTTGAGCAAGAGATTAATGAGGTTAAGAAACAGATTGCTTTATTAACCCATGGCAGTGCTTCTGTGATTGCGAGTGATAAGGAAGCTATCTCAAAAGGGTTTGATTGGGTGGTGGAGTTTGCCGAGGTATTAGCAGAAGGAGGTTTTGATATTCAGGTAGCAAATCCTCCCTATGTCAGACAGGAATTAATTAAAGATTTAAAACCAACTTTAAAGCAGGTTTACCCGGTCGTTTATACGGGAACATCGGATTTATATTGTTTCTTTTATGCAAGAGCTTTACAATTACTTAAAACCGGGGGAATGTTAGCTTTTATTTCCTCTAATAAGTGGTTTCGATCAAAGTATGGGGAGAAGTTAAGGGAGCATATTGCTAATACTTGTCAGGTAAAAAGTATTACCGATTTTGGGGAATTGCCAGTTTTTGAAAGTGCTGCTGTTTTAGTGATGATTTTTCTTGCACAGAAGCAAGCAAATATGAAAGAAGATACTCAATTTACCCAAGTTCAATCTTTAGAGTCACCTTATCCTGATGTTAAAACAGTTATTAATGAACAGGGAACAGTTTTACCTAACAATTCTTTAAAGGGTAAAAATTGGGTGTTAAGTGATTCTACTACGGCAAGTTTAATCAATAAAATGTCAGCAGCAGGTATTACTTTAGGTGAGTATGTTAATGAAAAAATTTATTATGGTATTAAAACTGGTTTTAATCAAGCTTTTGTGATTGATGGTGCAAAACGAGCAGAATTAATTGCTAAAGATCCTAAAAGTACAGAAATTATTAAACCTTTAGCTGTAGGTGCTGATGTGCGTAAATGGTGTATTAGAAACAAAGATAAATACCTAATCGTTACTACCATTGGAATTGATATTAAAAAATATCCTGCCATTTTTGAACATTTAAACCAGTGGAAGCTCGAACTAGATAAACGCTATGATAAAGGTAAATTTTACTGGGAATTACGCGCTTGTGCTTACTATGCAGAATTTGATAAACCTAAGATTGTTTTTCCAGATATTGCAAAAGAGTCACGTTTTTCCTTAGATGAAAAAGGTCTTTATATTAACGATACAACTTTTATGATTCCAGTTTATGATCTTTATCTTCTGGGGGTACTTAATTCATTAACGGTATTAAAATATTATCATCAATTAAGCCCTCAGATTTTGGGGGGACATTTAAGATTTAAACGCCAATATATCGAAAAAATCCCCATCCCCCTCGCCTCTGAATCTGAAAAAGAACCCATCATCAAATTAGTACAAAAATGCTTAGATGCCAAAGGAGTTAACTGTGAAGAATGGGAGAAAGAGATAGATGAGAGAGTAGCTGCGTTGTATGGATTGTAAGGGGTTAGATACCGGACTTCTTCAAGAAGTCGGGTATCTGAAATCAAGATATAATTATTAAAACCCCCAAGAGAATGAAACCATGACACAAGCAACCACTCACTCACAAACCATCTTAGAAAAACTGCAAACCCTCACCCCCCAACAACAGCAATCAGTAATAGATTTTATTGAATTCTTGCAATTTAAGGCAGAGAAGAAAGAAATTACTGAAGAAAAAAACACTGTTTCATTCTATGAAGCAGCCAAAGAATATATTGGTTGTGTTGATGGGGGACCGGGGGACTTAGCCACCAATAAAGACTATCTTCGAGGTATTGGCAGCAAATGAAGTCAAATATTCTGTTAGATACGGGACCTTTAGTGGCAATAGTCAACCGTCGAGAAGCTTTTCATCAATGGGTAACTCAAACAACTACTAATTTTTCCTCTCCATTTTTTACCTGTGAAGCTGTCATTACCGAAGCCTGTTTTTTATTGCAGAATATTTATGGCGGTGAAGATGCTATTATGGGATTAGTTAAAAGTAAAAAGATTATTATCCCCTTTCAGTTTAGTGAAGAAGTAGATGCTATTCGAGACTTAATGCAACGTTATCAATCCGTTCCTATGTCCTTTGCAGATGCTTGTTTAGTGAGAATGAGCGAATTAATAGCAGAAAGTTCTGTCTTGACTTTAGATAGCGATTTCTATGTTTATCGCAAGAATCGAAAAGAAATGATTGATTTAATTATTCCTGATTGAGATATAATTACTAAAAACCCCAAGAGAATTAAACCATGACACAAGCAATCACTGACGAAATCGACTTTAAATAAAGAGTTTCTTGGATTGAGTGCCAATCCTCCTCACTAATCAAAACCACATTGCCGCGCTTGCTAGTAATTGTGACGGGTTCATGAGATTGACTGACTCGCTCCACCAATCCAAAGAGGGTTTGTCGAGCTTCAGTAACAGAAATCATTGGGGAGTCTGACATGGTTTTTGAGTACACTTAGTTTACTCTAGTGTAGTGCTTGTCCTTTGAAATTTCCTTAGATTTAGTCTCCATTGAGATGCACTGCACCAACTTTTTGATAGAGAATATGTAGAGCCTCAGCAGCTTGTCTTGCTAGAGCGTACCATTCAGGGTTTTGTACACAAGCTGGATGGGAAACAATAAAACGCTCCAAGGAATCACTAACCATCGCTGTTCTGTCAAGTAACTCATGACATCCGAATGTACCCGGTTTGAATTGCTCAAGAACCTGTTGTTCTTGTTCTTGGAGGAAGTCTTTTAACTCTTCTTGACGCTCTATTTCAATAGCGTTATCCTTAACCACAACCATACTATTCAATTCAGTCATTCAACCCTCCAATTCAGCTTGCCGTAGAATGTTTTTGTAAGTTCCGATAGGTATATCATCTGACAGTTTCCCAGGAACGGTAACTTTACCCAGCTTGACAGGGTGTTTAAACTGACGATGGCTTCCTTTTTGCGAAACTTGAAACCAACCATCATCAATTAGGCGACGGATAACCTCACGAACCTTCATGCCCTTAATTTTAACTGGAGTTTAGACTAAAAAATCAGACTGTAAAGTCTAGTCTGATAATTAGAACGCATAAAAAAAAGACTTAGCTTGTCAGAAAAGCTAAAAATAATGCTAATTTATTCAT
>JAADBR010000196.1 GCA_009995705.1 Microcystis aeruginosa W13-11 | reverse complement strand
GTGTCGTTACCTGCATCGCCTCGATAGGTTCCGCCGTCGCCATCGGAGGTGATCACATCATTGCCGTCACCGCCATTCAGCGTATCTACCCCTGCGCCTCCCACTAGGGTGTCGATGCCCCCATTACCATAGATTAGATCATTACCAGCGCCACCGTTAGAACTGTCATTACCGTTATCAAGAACGATAAGATCATCGGAGCCAAGACCGTTAGTTGTGTTATTGTCTAAGAGATTGCCGTCAAATATATCGGAAAAAATCGGGGTCATTGTCTTTCTTGTGTCCTAATTACAACTAGACCAATCAACTCGCTTGGATTGGGCGAGCTAACTGTATTTCAGTGGAACGAAAGCTAAGGAACAATAAAAAAATCAAAGTGGCTCAAGGTCACTTTACCTTAATTTTGGGAGTGATTGAAGGCGAAGAATCTCCACCCAACCCCAGAGAGGGAAACATCTAGATTATGACAAGGAACAACTCAGGCAACAAGCAAGAGTGGAGAGAACCTTCGTCTATTAGAAGTCACCGCCGCCAGTGTACAGCAAAGAATAGCCAAAAAGTAGTTAGCAAGATAAATCTTAACATTATCTGAGTTCGGATTAAGCAGATTATCGCCAAGCATGACACTGAAACTTACCCCCTACATTTAAACTATCATCCCTTGAAAGCCTTGTTTCAAGGGATGTGTAGTCTTTAATTAGAATTTGTTCAAATCTGCAACGATTTTCGACCCTATTTATCCCTCTTCTAGAACTCTGGCAAAAATCTTACAGTCTCTCGACTCTGGCTCTATTATGGGGTAAGCCTTTATAATTGAAGATAAAGCATCAGAAGGACAAATTAAAGTTTTAACCCTATTTACCTTATCGCGGTTAGCAGGTTTTTATCGTTATCCGATCAAGATTAGGGTTGACGAAGAGCCATTGATACTAAATCTAGTTATTAAAAACTAGATCTAGTATAACGCCAGAACTTAATTTAATGTATCCTGAATCAGCAATTAATCTGCTCCAAATTCCCAAGGCAATGGGTCAGCTAATTTTAGAGACATAATTGGGACTCAAACCAGCTATAATCTCCTAGGCTTTGACTGTCTATATAGGCAATTAAAAGCGTCTTGAATAATTATCACTATCTAAAACTTCTAGGTCAAAAATAAACTTAATTAAGTTGTCGATTGAACGAGAATGAATTAGTTGATGCTTGCTCAATATCTAACAAAGACTCGATCACAGAATTAACCACAGCAGCTACGCAGGAAATCGCTACACTATTACCCGTTAATTTTCGCATAGTTTGATAACTGCGGACAATTTGATAATCATCGGGAAAACCTTGTAAACGTAGCATTTATCTTGCTGTTAAGCGTCTTTTACCATCCACTAACAAATAATTATAGGATGCTCCTGCTCGCAAGGCACAGGAATAGGGATAAGGACTGACATTTCCTCCTTTATTTTCGTGCCAGATAGTCGGTTCACTATAAGGTTTTTCCCCCTCTCTTTTCAGCAGGCGACTTTTTTGAATTTTTTCGGAAGCATAATAAAAATCCGAGACATTTTCCTCTAATATTTCCGTTAAACTTCTTCTAGATAAAGCTGGTTTTGGCCAGATAAAACCCCACGCTTCTCGGAAACCAACGATAAAAATTCGTTCTCGTTTTTGCGGTAGGCCAAAATTAAGCGCATTCAAAACCCGATAATCGGTATAGTAATCTAAATCTTGCAGAGTATCGAGAATAACTTCTAAGGTTTTTCCCTGTTGATGACCTTGCAATTGCTTGACATTTTCCAGAATAAATGCTGCGGGTTGTTTGGCTTTTAAAATGCGAGCAATCTCAAAAAATAGCGTGCCTCTGGTGTCGTCAAACCCCTTTAAATCACCACAAATACTAAAGGGTTGACAGGGAAATCCCGCCATTAAAATATCGTGATTGGGAATATCTAGGGCAGCGATTTCGGTAATATCTCCCTAGGGTTGGTCGCCAAAATTAGCCTGATAAATTGCCTGAGCATCTTTATCTATATCGCAAGAAAAAACACAATCAGACTCTAAGTTTTTTTGGCGACAAACTTGTTCAATTGCAACTCGAAACCCTCCCAAACCAGAAAAGAGGTCAATAAAACGAATTTTTTTACTATCTTTCAGGAGATTCATCGATAGTTGAGATTATAGCGATAGGAATATTCTCTTTGATTTTAAATTACTCAACTTTCACTGCGGACGGTAAATATTTCATTTGCCTGTAGGGGTTTAATCGCCGAAATTGGCACAGTAACTACTGAAATTGACTCACCGAGAGCGTTAAAAACTTCTAAAATTGCTCCCATTTCGCCATTGCTAGGATGGGGGATTAAACCCACTAATACTGCCACATCTCCCGATTTTAGATTGTCTTCGGGAACATCAAGACAAAGAACCACATGATCGTATAATCTAACATCCATAATTATCTATCCTTTCAGGGCTTGAGAGTAACAAACTGAAAACAGTCGTCAATGTATCGCAGTATCCATATTGTAACCACTGCTAAATTGATTCAGTTAACTCCTTCTAGCATTCCTTCAACTCGATAAAAGATACCGTATTCATTTTTACCATCTTTGATCGCATCTTCTGCAGTAATTAGCTGAATAATCGCTTTTTGCAAACTGGCCGCATTATCGAGAGTAAATCCTGCTTGTGCTAAAAATTTTGATTTGTCATCTTTGTCTCTGAATACGAGAAGATAACGAGTAAGTTTATCCTCTGGAATAATTGCTTTAGATGGAATTTGCATCGCTCAATCTACTTAGTTTTCTAGCCTTTTCTTCAGCACTCATGATTTTCGAGTTTGCTCTCTAGGGATTCTAGATATGATAACTGCGGTGGATGATTAGCATTCCATGGGAGAGCTTGATCTAATTTTTCTCGAAAAGGCGGCGGTGCGTTACGCTACGTTAACTACAAGCTCGGCGCTATTTACCTAGCACAGTTGAGACAATCACCGTGACAGTAGCGGCTGCAATTAAGCTAAATGCTAACCGAACTACCCATTGTGTAGCTTTTTGATAGTTATCGAATTTTTGGTTAAATTGCTCAACTTCCTTTTTTAATTCTCGTAACTCAGTGAGTATCTGTTGTTGGTTGTCTTGAGTATCCTCAGTTGTCAATGTCATGGGAAATTCAAGGGTTTGTACTGTTTGCTATCTCAGATCATAATCTATCTTGATTCATAACCCACCATGATTAAAGTTAGCGGTGCGTTACACTACGTTAACGCACCCTACAAGATCAGCTGGATTTTCACGTTCGGAGTAACTACCGATCTATAATGAGTTAATAGTATAACCCAGGGTTGGCCGAGCGGTTGAGGCAACGAACTCATAATTCGTCCTAGGCAGGTTCAACTCCTGCACCCCGGATACTTTTGATGGCTTTGGGTGATCGGGTTTGACTGCACTAGAGATAAGTTAATCTTGTCTTTGTTGGTGCAGAACACAATCTTTTTAAGCCGCTGCATACTAAGGCGATCCTGTCAAGAACTCCAGAGTCTCTTTTTCTAAGGCTCTGTCTTAAAGCGGTCTTCAGAGTGTAGGGTGCGTTAGGCGGTTACTAATTTGGTCAAAAAACCAAAATCAACAATAGATCTCTTGCAAAAGTAATCAAGATATATCCTTTTGTCGGTAACGAAGTTCGGAATTTGACTGTTTTGATGGATTTTCTGAATTCCTTGATAGCCTTTATCCCCTAATATTTCTATTTCCTTATTTAACCTTATTTTGCTCTCTTTCCACAGTCGAAAATCATGGAATCTTCCTTTCTCACAACGGACACAGATTACCTGCTCGCTTTTTTGATCGGCAACGACTTGCGACTTTAATGTGTGGTATCCCTGCTTGCCACTATAGTATGATTTCTTTTTTTTTGGGTCTTTCTATCTCCTGTTCTGACACATCCACCACTATTACTTCTATTTCACTATTACTTTCTAATAGGGCTTTTTTTCTGGTAGATTAAACAGACCTGATTTGATGAGAATATTCTCTACTTTCCTAACAATTCTATACACCGTTGATTCGTTAACATCCCAACTATTTCCCAGATGAAAATAGGTGCGATATTCTCGCCAATATTCTAATGTTATTAGTAGTTGGTCTTCCGTACTCAATTTGCTAGGTCTACCTGTCTTTTTTTGCCAAACTTTTTCTGCCTTTAGGACTGTTACCATATCCTTAAATGTATCTGGATACAGGCCACACAAACGTTTGAACTCTGTTGGCTTTAAAGTTTTTACTTGTTCGTAAGTCATCTTTCAATCTTAACTCTTGGACTATTTTATCCTATTTTTTCTAGACTTATGCAAGAGTTCTAATCCGCCGTAACGCACCAAAATCAGCAAGATACCTACATTAAAAAGAGTTAATTTTCGCCATTTTTTGTGAGGGATTCCCAAGGACTAAAAACCTTGGTTGAGGTGAAATTAAAATCTTTAATATTACGGGTGACAATAACCAAATTATATTGGTAAGCTGTGGCTGCTATTAAGCTATCGATAATCGGTAATTTTCTACCGGTTGCTTCAGATTCACCACAATGTTTTGCCCAAATATCAAGTATATTGTTGCTCAATGGTAAAATTCTGATAGCAAATCTTTGTTTTATTTGATTTAACCAATGTTCTAGCTTACGATAACGAGATGGTTGAGATTATTTTATTTTGATGATTCCTTTTTTGAGTTCAGCTAAAGTTAAAACACTAATAAATAAACTCGCTTCACTTTGTTCATCTACCCACTGAATAACCTGTATATTTGGGGTTTTCTTAATATATTCTGAAAGAACACAGGTATCTAATAAATAATTCATCAAAAAATCTCTCTACCTGTATCTTTATCCCGTTCAAACAAAATCTCATCTTCTTCTAATTCTGGTAGTAAAAGAAATTCTGAGAGTTTGCTTTTCATTTTTTCTGTGTCATTTTGTTTCTTTGCTTCACCATCTTCTGTAAGAAGAATAACCCGAACATCTTGATCCTTTTCTAAATCTCTAAGATAATCTGATGGAATTTCTACAATTCCTTTATTGATCGTTGTTTGAAATTCATAAGCTTTCATTTTTTCCTCCTTAATTTAATTATTAATTAGATCCCCGACGAGTGTAGGGTGTGTTAGGCGGTTACTAATTCGGTCAAAAAAACAAAACTAACAATCCGCCGTAACGCACCAATTATATTATCTCTTGTTTCAAGGCAGAGCCTTGAAACACAATATTTAAGGCTCTGCCATATATCTAACCAACAGAAGCTAGGAGATTGATACCAATTCAGCAGTGGTGTCTTCTGAAATAAATTGTCGGAAGTCTAAGACTTCGATAAGAACTAGCATATCGTCATCAGAATAGTGCAAGATAACCTGTCCATCTTCTTCTGCATAACTGATAGGTTTATCCGATAACTCAATTAACAGGGTATCAACATCTTTACTGTATTTAATCTTTTTCATATCTACTTGTCTTTCCAGGGTATAAAGTAATGATCGGGATAAAAGCACTGAATTCTCGACAAATAACTCGTAGAACTAAGTTTTCATTTAATCTCCTTTGAAAGATTATCTTTGGTTCTGGCAATATTTCTATTTTATCAGGATTACAAATCGTATCAATAATAAATTCTGGAGAAATATTTAGCCCGTGATTAGCAAGGATGTCGATTTTAAATTTCCCATGATCGCTAAATCGAATCTCTTTCATAATTCATAATTCATCTCAGGTATCGAGTTCCGCAAAATGCGATGTTTACGTGATCAAAACTCCTAAAATTAGACTTGATAAAAGACCTGAAATCGTTATATCCTACAGGCTACAAGCCTTTGTGCAAGAGAAGATACCACCAAATCCCACAACCCCTAATAACCCGCACAATTGCCTCCTACAGCAGGCCTACCCCCAAGGGAGGTGAGTCTTGGAGGCTGCTGATAAGCATAGTCGGGTTTGATTTGAATCGCTTGATTGTAGTCAGCGATCGCCCCTTGTTGTCAAGGTTCTGGTATGTCCAACTGACGAAAAATTCTCACAGCAGTAAACTCGACAATTTCTCTATGTCGAGGGATGGCTGTGCGCCTACCATTGAGTGGATTTTCCCAGATGGAATGTTCACTTCCTTCTCGTACCAATTGACAACCCTGTTGACTGAGATAACGCAACAAATCTCGACGCTTCACGAGGCTATCAAAGTCGGTACAATTTGGACATGGGTTGATGCAGAAAAGATTAGATAAATTGGTTCTTCTAAATCCGCTTCTGGGTCTGTTAATAACGCATTAGGCAAGGGTAAAGATTCCCCCCTAGATAAATTAACTTCTGCCATGTCCACCAGCGCACTGGCTAAGGAACGGCGTACTGCTGCTAGATCATTTCCCCAGGAAATCACGCCAGGGAAATCCAAGACTTCTCCATGGACTCCCTGTGCCAGGAATTTATACATTGCTTTGTAGGTAAGCATCCAATTTATACTCCTTTCTTTCACCGAATTTTTTGATTAATAGATTAAGAACTGAACAAATTGGGAAAAAGCCCATGAATTCGTAAAAAAAGTACCCAAAATTATCCTTAACAAAAGACCTGAGATCGTTATATCCTACAGCTTACAAGTCTTTGCGCGAGAGAAGATAGCTTTACCTAACGCCTCACAAACGAATGCCATCCATTCGGGAGTATGTTTGCCAGGATTAGCACCATAACCCGGTAGGTGAGTTTTGGGGGATGCTGACAATATATAACCCGGTAGGTGGGCTTTGGGGGCTGCTGAATTAAAAGTTAACTGTCCGTAGGACAACCACCTCCAATCCTTAAATATACCTCCTTTTCTCCAGCCGACGCGATTGCCGAACTTTCCCCACACTTTTTGATTATACTCTGTCGTGCCACCGAGACTCTCATAGATTTCTTTCTGGACGCTGAAGCCAAACTTACCGTTACTGTAGTGTAGCCATAATTGGTCAATAGTTCGTAAATCTTCACAGGGGAAATTGGCAATATGACCTGTACTCACCCATCCTTCTCTCAGCCATGAAGCTAATCGTTCGTCTTCCCCTAATGCGGCATGAAGCATAACTTTACCTGTTTCTTGGTCTGCTTCTTTCCACTTTCCCGCTGCTAGGAGTTGCTGTAATCGAGAATAGTTAACCCCCCTAGCACTTTTAAGCACAATATTAGCAGCAACTTTAGGCGGTGGTGGTGTTTGAATAACTGGGGTTGCTGGGGTTGGTGAATAACGGGGAGTTGCTGGTGTTTGTATCGAAGTTGCTGGTGATTGTCCCGTCAAATCTTGTAAAATCTCCCTCGCTGACTGATAACGCTTTCTTGTCCCAAACTCAATCATTTTATCAAGAATCCGCCCTAAATCATCCCGAACCTTATTATTTACTAATAACTGTCTCCAGACCCATTCATGGTCACTGGTATCAAATAAATCAAAAGGTGAAACCTGAGTTAACAAATAAATACAAGTGACTCCTGGACTATACAAATCACTAGGATTGTTCGCCTTACCTAAGCCTTGTTCTGGTGCGACATATTCCGCTGAACCGATTACCGTACCAGTAACAGAACGGTTAAGAGGTATAACAACTTTAGATGCGCCAAAATCCACTAAAACCGCTTTCTTGTCTGAGTTACGTCTAATAATATTTTCCGGTTTAATATCTCGGTGAACTACTCCTTGGCTATGGACAAAATCTAAAACCGGTAAAATATCTGTTAATAAAGCCTTAATCTTGGCTTCATTAAATACTCCTTGGCTTTTTAATTCTTGTTCTAAGTTTTGTCCTTCAATATATTCTTGTACTAAATATTGACGGTTATCATCATGATTGAGATAGGCGAAAAGTTCAGGAATTTGGGGATGTTTTCCTAATTTTTCTAATTGGATTGCTTCTTTTTCAAATAATTCTGAGGCTTTCTCAATTGTATCAGTCCCTTGAGCCGAGGGAAAAAACTGTTTAATCACACAATAAGGTCGAGAAGGCCTACTGTAATCTATCGCTTTAAAAGTGCGACCAAATCCTCCTTGACCAATTAATTGAATTGCTTGATAACGCTCTTGTAAGAACAATTTAGAGCCGCACTTTTCACAGACTTTATGGCCATCTGGATTGGCGGCGGAACAATTAGGATTGAGACACAGACTCATGGTTTTTACTCCTTTAAGTAGTTGGTTTGACGTTAAAAAAGTAGCTGTTGGTTATGTTGGTTTTCCTGTCTTAGCTGTTGGTTATGCTGGGTTTCGTGTTTTAACCCAACCTACGGTACTTCTTCCTACTTTATATTTTTACATGAACTAAGCCTAAAGCCTAAACTATGTTGACCTATAACCACACAAAAAAACCCGCTTGCGCGGGCTTTTTCCACAAAACCAAAGTTTTAATTAACCTAACAACGCTTTTGCCTTCGCTACCACGTTATCCACGGTAAAACCGAACTTCTCTGACATTCCTAGATAAAATATCGTAATTTTGTTAAAATAATCTCAAAGAAAAGCCTCTAAAATCAAAGGTAATGTCCAAAATCGCTAAAAAACTTAGTAATTCTCCTTTTCGTTATCCTGGCGGTAAATTTTATGCCCGTAAGCTAATCTTAGCTTGTCTTCCTAGTCACCATAAGTATTGTGAACCCTTTGCGGGGGGAGCATCTATATTCTTTGCTAAGGAAAGTGTAGCAGAGAATCAGCAATTCTCATTTTAAAAAGTAACAAGTGATACAGACAGAAACAAAGCTTTAAGCAAGCTACAAAATGCGCTCCCGCGAGTGCGACTGCATCGCAGAGAAGTGAGTATATA
>JAADBR010000195.1 GCA_009995705.1 Microcystis aeruginosa W13-11 | reverse complement strand
TTCTTGGATGGCTAACTGTTGTTCTTCCCCAATAATGGCACGACGGAGGCGATCTAATTCGGTAATAATAGTTTGGGGGATATTACCTTTAGGATAGATATCTCGGTCGGTAAGTAATTGGACTAGATAGCGGGTTTTGCTACGTTCAACGTATTCTAAGGCGCGATCTTTTTGATTGAGGTTGAGATAAGATTGAACAATGCCATGATAAACATCCATTGCATCGGAGAGAATTTCTTGTTGTCGTTGGGGGTTTAAGGCTTCGAGTCGGGTATTTTCTACTGCTTCGATGGCTAAGTTGTAGCCTTTGATGGCGGTTTCCCAGTCTTCGATCAGGTTAGCAGTATTTCCTAAGTTATATCCTGTTCTTAAACAGTATATGGGAAAAGCAGTCGGGGTTCTTATTTCTAAAGAAAGGTTAAAAGCAGCGATCGCTAACTCTAGATTATCTGTCCTTTCCTCTTTAATGCGATTTCTATAAACTAACCCCAGATTATTTTGTGTACTTGCCCAATGTTCAGGAAAAGAATAACGGGTATAGACTTCTAAGGACTGATTAAAAGCTGCAATAGCTAACTCTAAATTATCTGCCCTTTCTCCTTTGATGCGATCTCCATAGGCATTCCCCAGATTAGTTTGTGACATTGCCCAATCTTCAGGAAAGGCATCACGGGTATACACTTCTAAGGACAGCTTAGAAGCAGCGATGGCTAACTCTAGATTATCTGCCCTTTCTCCTTTGATGCGATATAGATAAGCAGCACCCAGATTATTTTGTGTCCCTGCCCATTTTTCAGGAAAGGCATCACGGGTATATACTTCTAATGACAGGTTATAAGCCGCGATGGCTAACTCTAGATTATCAGCCTTTTCCCCTCTGATGCGTTCACGATAAGCATTCCCCAGATTACTTTGTGTCGATGCCCAAAATTCAGGAAATGCTTGACGGGTATAGACTTCTAAGGACAGATTGTAAGCCGAGATCGCTAACTCTAGGTTATCAGCCTTTTCCTTTTTGATGCGTTCACGATAAGCATTCCCCAGATTATTTTGTGTGTTTGCCCATTCACCAGGAAAGGAATCACGGGTATAGACTTTTAAGGACAGTTTATAAGATTCGATAGCTAACTCTAGATTATCAGCCCTTTCTCCTCTAATGCGTTCACGATAAGCATTCCCCAGAATATTTTGTGATCTTGCCCAATCTTCAGGAAAAGCATCACGAGTATAGACATCTAAGGACAGGTTAGAAGCAGCGATCGCTTGCTCTAGATTATCAGCCTTTTCCCCTCTGATGCGATATGGATAGGTATTCCCCAGATTAGTTTGTGTCCTTGCCCATTCACCAGGAAAAGCATCACGGGTATATACTTCTAATGACAGATTATAAGATTCGATAGCTAACTCTAGATTATCAGCCCTTTCTCCTCTGATGCGATTACCATAAGCAACACCCAGATTAGTTTGTGTCCTTGCCCATTCATAAGGAAAGGCATCACGGTTATATACTTCTAATGACAGATTATAAGATTCGATGGCTAACTCTAGACTATCAGCCCTTTCCCCTCGAATATGCCATAGATAAGCAACACCCAGATTAGTTTGTGTCCTTGCCCATTCATAAGGAAAGGAATCACGGGTATAGACTTTTAAGGACAGTTTATAAGATGCGATCGCTTGCTCTAGATTATCTGCCTTTTCCCCTCTGATGCGATTTCTATAAGCTATCCCCAGATTAGTTTGTGTCATTGCCCAATCTTCAGGAAAGCCATCACGACTATATACTTCTAAGAGGGTCTCATAGCCTGTAATCGCAATTTCCAAATTGTCCGCCCGACTTCCCAAGGGAAATTGTTGAAGTTTATTGCATAAATTCTGAATCACCTTTCTTTTTACCTCGCCAATACCTGCTTCTTCTTCTGCCTTTCTAGCGTATTGTTGCAACAGTTGGGCAAAAGTATCATCCAACAGATGTTGATAGCCTTGTAGGATAGGATAAACCACCGCAGGATCGCTATCACTCTCGTATTCTGCCTGTAATACTTCTGATAAAAACCCCTGATATTCCTCTATACTTCTCGCTTGAGGGTTGAGATATTGCCCCAACTGTTGCGCCATATTCCGTAACCAAGCCGCGTCATTATTATTTCCTTGTTGTTCTAACCATGTTGCATAGTTTTCCATCACCTGCAAAAATTCGGGATCAATCAATTCCTGATTTGCTTGCAGAATATTATTGAGTTCCTCATCATCAGCACAAGTGAGCAACTGTTGAATTAAATTAACATAAGCTTGGGCGCGTTGTTCATTCATTGTCTGTACTGTGACTGATGTGATTGTGTGATAGACTGTGATTTTTTTTTCGAGAGAATCACCATATAATATAATTGGATACAATAAATATTCGTGATTGTCAAGGGGGATCGCTGCCAAATTTGTTTGATATATTCCAAGGTTCTGCCTTAGAACATATCAAACAAATTACTTTTCTGCACAAATAACTGTCATTACAGCAACTTCTTTATCCAATTGATCTCCTATTTCATCTTCAACAACGTCCAGATCGTAATCCATTTGTAATCCTAGCCAAAATCGCGGTGACATATCAAAATAACGAGCTAACCGAAGAGCTATATCCGCTGTGATAGGCTGCTTTCCGTGAACGATTTCGTTAATACATTGTTCGGGAACTCCAAGAGCCAGAGCTATTTGATTCTGACTAAGGTTCATTGGCTTGATAAATTCCTCTAAAAGAACCTCACCGGGATGAGTTGGCATTAGTTTATCTTCATTCATTATTTTACCTCAATGATAATCAACGATTTCTACGTCTAGAGCATCACCGTCTTGCCAGACAAAGCAAATTCGCCATTGATCGTTAACCCGAGTGCTATAAGCTAAACGGCGCTTAACCTGCATGATCCAATAGCTATAAACCTTTTGGAGTCTATATCGGTGATCCGAAGTAAAAGCCGTTTAGCTTATTGACCTTCCCTATCACCAACCAGACGTTCCCTTCAGGTTCTACCTGAATAATACTTTTGGTTCATGTGTCCTCTTTATTCGCGATCGCCACTAATCCGGCGATCAAACGGCTTGCAACATGAATTCAACCTTGATCGCTTCAAACGGGAACTCTACGCTCCCATCTGCTACACGGCTCAGAATACCGACATTTAAAAGTGCCGTAATATCTCCATGTACTGCTTTAACATCCCGATGTACTCGCCTCGCCGCCTCACGGATAGAAATGGGGCCAGCACCGCACATAGCTTTGAGGAGTTCCCACCGCTTGGCAGTCAGAACTTTCCAGAGAAGTTCGGGGGTAGCAAAACTGATACGAACTTCTTTTTCTGCTCGACCAGTTTTCATCGCTTGAACGGCATCGGCAAGGGTGTCAGTCAAGGAGCGAACTTCAAGAACGACCGTGTTCATAATTCCACCTCAAAATGTCAGAGTTGAAGTCGGCCATCAATTGGTCTGGCGAAGAGAAAGCATAAAGAGACTCCACACCATCGAAATGACGGTGATCGCCTTTACCGCGTTCGTTATCATATCGCAACACACATTTGCCGTTGACTATGTAAGCGAGACGATATTTGTAAGGATGCTCCGATGGCAGAACTGGTTGGGGAACACGCCAGACAGTGACTTCTGCGAATGCGTCTGGGGCCAAGATGACGCGACGACGAATGAGCGCGGTAGCCTTCATGTTGGATATACTAACAACACCTTAGCCTGTTGTCAATGTCCCCAACAGTTAAAAACGCCTCATATTCTTCTATATTTCTCGCTTGAGGGTTGAGATATTGCCCCAACTGTTGCGCCATATTCCGTAACCAAGCAACAGGATTATTATTTCCTTGTTGTTCTAACCCTGTTGCATAGTTTTCCATCACCTGCAAAAATTGGGGATCAATCAATTCCTGATTTGCTTGCAGAATATTATTGGGTTCCTCATCATCAGCACAAGCGAGCAACTGTTCAATTAAATTAACATAAGCTTGGGCACTTTGTTCATTCATTATTTTGATTGTGATTGTTATAATTATATTTACGATTGAGGAGGAAAAGGAATAATAATGTAGCGAATGACCGTTCCTAGTAAAGCCGTTCCCAAAATTCCGATTAACGTCCAAATCTGTGCCTTTTGAGAGCTTTTCAATTCTTTGGTATCTTCTTTTACACTTTCAATATCTTTTTCCAAACTATCGATTTTTTTCTCCAATTTAGCTTGTCCAACTTCTAAATTAGTGAGGCGATTATTCATTATTTCTAACTTTTGTTCCAGTCTGTCAAATCTTTGGTCAAACTTAGTGAGATATTCTTTAAGGTCTTGTTCAATAGTAACTGACATCTGATGATTCTCCTAATAATGATGCTTGTCAATATTATTGTATATCTTAATCATTAGCACAAGTGAGCAACTGTTCAATTAAATTAATATAAGCGTAAGGATAAAATTAAGGCTTTCAGCGTTTCTTAATGAGAATGAGCATTTGTCCATAATTCCCCTAAATGCTTACACAGCAAGGGGTTGACTGCTTTTTGTATGACCTGAATCCTTACATATAAGCTTGGCTGCGTTGTTCATCCATTGTCTTAACTATGATTTTAATAATTATGATGATAATGGATTATAGCATATAGCGGTATGCAGTCGAATGAGGTATAGTGCAACAAGCTATGAGTCAGTCTAGGCAAGACTTTGTCTGTATCTCACTCAAGCGAATACCGCTATATGGATCAATTCGTAGTGCCAACCCAGAGCGTAATCTGACGTTACAGCGAGGATTTTTGAGTCTTTGTCATTTGATGACCAGTTTGCTATAATTTTCGGAGGAATTCGCGCCCAACTTGCTGCTAACGGAACAACTATTGGGGCTTACGATTTACAAATTGCTGCTATTGCTTTAGCGAATAATTTGATCTTAGTTACACATAATACTAAAGAATTTTCACGCATTCCACAACTACAATTGGAAGACTGGGAAATAGAGTAATTGATTTCAAAAATTAAACTTTAAAACCCCGATCTCTGTAGCTTTTGAAATTGCGATTGTTTTGGCTTGTGAAAGTGCGATCGCCGTTATCTTCTTGATTAAACTTTAAAACTGCCATTGCTTGGGATAGGAACGCCAAGGGCGATCGCTTTTTGGGGATAAGTAGGGGCGATCGCTGATCTTGTCGTTTAGGTCGAGGTAACAAAACCCAACCAGCTTTGTTATAATATTTTTGTCATCAAGAAAGACTTCCAAAAATAGATTTATGCCAGAAATTACTCGATTTTATGGAATTATCATTAAACTCTTTTTTGCCGATCATCCACCTCCCCATTTTCATGCGATTTATGGAGAATATAACGCTCTATTTAATCTGGAAACCTTAGAAATCATTGAAGGAGACTTACCTAATAGAGCCACAAAAATGGTTGTAGAATGGGCAACAATCTATCAACCAGAATTATTGAAAATGTGGAACACTCAAGAATTTAATAAATTACCACCTTTGAAATAAAACAATGCTTTACCCCAAAATAACCTCAGCCGAAATCATTGAAAATTATACTCTATTAGTGCATTTTTCTAATCATCAAGCTAGAAAATATAACTGTGAAAATCTACTAGAAAAAACGATGTTTTCTTCCCTTAAAAACTATGCTTTCTTTAAAAACTTTCAACTTGATCCATCAGGTAGCGGAATCATTTGGAATGATGAAGTTGATATAAGCGAGTATGAAATTTGGATCAATGGAATTGAAGTATGATTGCCGATCTTGTAGTGCGATCGCCGTTATCTTCTTGATTAAACTTTAAAATTGTCATTGCTTGGGATAGGAACGCCAATTGCGATCGCTTTTTGGCGATGAGGAGTGCGATGCCGAAGGCACTGCGTAGCAGATCGCTGATCTTGTGGAAACCCAACATTACTTTTTGCCAAATTACCACCCAATATCTGAGTTATAATCAATAATATCCATATCTACACCTTAATCAAATAATTTAACTTATGTCTGCTACAATTCGTGAAGAACTTCACCAACAGATTGACCGATTACCTGATGACATTGTTGAAAAAATTGCCAACTTTACCCGACTAATTTCCCCTGAGCCAAACAACATTTCAGAATATACTAATTGGCAAGATGAAGACTGGCAAAATTTTTCATTAGAGCAACTTTTTAAAGCAGGAGATGAAATTGAATATTCCCTAACAGATGCTCAAGAAATTTATCAACCATGAAACCAAGTGATATTGTTCTAACTCGTTTTCCTCAAGCAGACTTGAAATCAGGAAAACTGCGTCCAGCTTTAATTTTTGCTATTTCACCAAGTCGCCATCGTGATTTATTACTTGCTTTAATTTCTTCTCGTCTCCATCAAGCTACTCTAGGATTTCACGAAATTATTAATACCTCAGATTCTGACTATATTACTACTGGACTTAAAGTGGCTTCTTTAATTCGGCTAGGACGATTAACAAGTGTCGAATCATCTGTAATCAATGCACGTTTAGGAAATATCTCACCAGAAAGACTAATAGGTATTAAAAATCTTTTAATCAATTGGCTAAGAAAATAAAATTAGTGCGGTAGGGTGCTTTCCTTAATGCAAGTCCTATTGCTCCAGCGATCGATTTTGGGGAACGCACCATGCACATGGATGGAAACTGTGGCTCTTCTCGACTTTGTGTGGTAATTTTTGCTTATGTAAGGTAAAATGCTTACTGGGCAAGACTTTTAGGACTATTTTGTGGAAGAGACTATCATTATAGACCTCGTTTCCACACAGAAACCAGAAGAGCTAAACTGTGAAGTTAGAAGCATGAAAACCAACCCCCGATCATGTTACGCTACCGCTAAACCATTCTACAAATAATTGCGCCTCCCTACTTATTGGCACTCAATAGCATAATTCTTTGAGCGACTTTTTCAGCAAACCCCATATACAGAGTCAGCATTCAGGAGGGGAACCCTAGTATGAAGTAATTCTCCCGTTTAAAAGCGCCGTCCCACGGCTAAAAGCGAGAGACTTCTGCTGACACTAAATTCAACCAGTAATTACTCCCGCCATTGTCCTGACTTGCTGGGGATGTTTTCCCCTTGTTATCGTCAGGGTCAAAAAGAGGCCGCAGCCATAGCCATCAAAACCTAACCGCCAGTTAAACCTTCTCAATCTGAAGAGGAGGAGGAGCGAGGAAACAATGGTTCCTATTGCCTATTTGGACAATCGCTCCCCGTTTAAACTGTTACCGCCGATGAATCAAGCACCACCTGTTCATTGGAGGGTAACTCCAGACAATAACCCGCACCGTAAACGGTTTTAATATAGCGAGGGTGGCGGGGATCGGGTTCTAGTTTCGTTCTCAGATGGCGAATATGAACGCGAATAGTCTCGATATCATCATCGGGATCGTATCCCCAGACTTCCTTGAGAATATCACTGGGGGAAACGGTCTGACCGTGACGCTGGAGAAGACAGTGGAGTAACTCAAATTCTAGATGGGTTAACTTGACCACACTTTCAAACCAGACCGCCTCAAAACGTTCGGGAACCAGGGTTAAAGGTCCAAAACTGAGTATTTCTGAGTGTTTAGCGGCTTGGGGAATGCGATCGGTGCGTCTTAGGAGAGCGCGTACCCTAGCTAACATTTCCTCCACCTCGAAAGGTTTGGTCAGGTAATCATCGGCACCCGCGTTAAAACCTTCCACTTTATCTTGGGTTTGTCCTAAGGCCGTCAGCATCAAAATCGGGATGTCGGACGTGCGTTCATCTCGTCGCAAACGCTGACAGACAGTAAAACCATCGACTTTGGGCAACATTAAATCCAGCATGATTAAATCGGGTTGTAACTGGACGGCCAAGGCCTGGCCTTTAATCCCGTCCTCTGCGGGGTTAACGTCATAACCCGCCATCTCCAAGTTGATGGAGACTAATTCCGCGATCGCAGGATCATCATCGATTACAAGTATTCGGGGCATTACCAGAGTGTTATGACTAAGGGTTTGGGTAGGGGGTTGCTAAATGTGTTCTCGCTGACATCGCAACTACGGCTTTGTCTCTCAAGGGCTTGAGTTTAGCACAACATAAAGAATCCTGTACTGATTATAAGCATGATTGCTAAATTCGGTTTTAATTTGTGAAATTTTGCTGATCTAAGTCTCCTGAATGTTAAGAATTAATAAGAAGTGTGAAGAATATTGCTCGATAATCGATATTAGTGCTAAGTCCTAGCCTCTCTCTCCCCAAGATGACCTAGGCAGCAGTTTTTCATTAATCTTTACAATTTCGCCATCTCGATGGATACCAGCTTCAACTGGCGGTCAAGTCCTGCTAGAGCTAACTTTTCCCCCTAAGCTCCCCCGGCGGCACTGTAAAAATTCTTAATAAAATTAGCGATCGATTCAGTTTAATCTACCAAAATAGGCGGCTTTAGTAAGCATCTGTAACGAACCCGATCCATTCTACTCATCCCAACAGGTGATCATAATATGAGCGTTAATTTATCAACTCAACTGCGAGAAGGCACGAAAAAATCCCATACGATGGCAGAAAACGTCGGTTTTGTCAAGTGTTTTCTCAAGGGTGTGGTGGAAAAAACTTCCTATCGCAAACTGGTGGCTAACCTCTACTTCGTCTATTCGGCCATGGAGGAGGAGATGGAAAAACTTCGTAGTCATCCCGTCGTTTCTAAAATCTGTTTTCCTGAACTCAATCGCAAAAATGCGCTAGAACAGGATTTATATTTTTATTATGGTCTAAATTGGCGCAACGAGATCGCTTTATCTCCGGCAGGTCAGGCCTACGTTGACCGGATTCGGAAAATCGCCACAACAGAACCCGAATTATTAGTTGCTCATTCCTATACCCGTTATCTTGGCGATCTGTCCGGGGGGCAAATCTTGAAAAAAATCGCCGAAAAAGCGATGAATCTGGAAACTGGTGGCACAGCTTTCTATGATTTTAAAGATATTCCCGACGAAAAAGCCTATAAAAATCACTATCGTCAAACCCTCGACCAGTTACCGGTAGATCAAGCCATGGCCGATCGCATTGTCACCGAAGCTAACGCCGCTTTTGGCCTGAACATGAAAATGTTCCAAGAGTTGGAAGGTAATCTAATCAAAGCGATCGGAATTATGCTCTTTAATACTCTCACCCGTCGTCGCAGCACCGGCAGCACTGAAAGTGGATTGGCCACCGCCGAATAGTAGTCAAGAAAACCAAAAAACGGAAATTCTAGAATTTGGGGTAAGGGACTTGCGCTTTGATAATGTACCTTTTGGGCGAACGCAGTTCGCCCCTACATTGTGGACAAAATCCGTTACTGTAGGGGCGCAAAGCTTGCGCCCTCCGCTTGCTCGGGGGTTTGCTGATCACCCTAAGTAGGGGGAGAGCCTTGGAGAACCCCCGCGGCTAAGGGACTTGTGCTTTGATAATATGCCATCTGGCTGGTCTGATTCTTCTACAGAGTGATTTTCAAAGCTGGGATATTATTCCCACGCAAGTCCCTAACCGTTCAGGGGGTGTCAAGCAGCTAGAGGCATTGACAGCAATTCTCATTTTGAGAAAAATCAGATAAAATTCTTTTATTTATTTAAATAGAGAACTTGTGTAGAAGCATTATTTTTTGACAGATAATTATCATCCAATGCTGGAGATAGACAGGTTTTAAGAACTCTGTCCATGAAAAATCGATTTCAACTCATAAATCTGGATGAAATTCTAACAAAATTTTTAGTTTTTTTATAAACAACTTTCTTTTTCTCCTTCAAGAGTTCTGACATTTTCAACTAGAATTTACTTTTTTAAATGGGACATATTCAGTGAGAATAAATGAGAAAAATTCCGACCAATTCTTAAACCAAATAAATTTTAATAGGGTACGAATATCATTAAAGAAAGAAGTCCGAGTTACTAATAGTTCACGAATCTTTTGATAGGTGTAATTAACTAAATCCAAAACGGTATGGAATAAAAAAGCTAGTAAATTCAAAGACAATAAAAACTCGCACAAATGATTCTGACCATGACCAAAGTTATGCTCTAAATTATAACCGTGATTTTTAAGAACGTTATTGCCTTCATTTTCAACTTTCCATCTGCTGCGTCCAGCTTTGACAATTTCTTCGACATTATTTTCCGTAATTTTATGATTAGTTATCCAATTATTTTGGTAGATAGTTTTCTGGGTTTTCTCATTAATAACAGTCACTTCACACCAATTAACTTCGAGACTTGAGTCCCCCTCTCTTAAGGGAACTCTAGAAGCATAACGATAACGATAAATTAGATTTTTTCGTCCATCCCATTGTTTCTTTTCGACGGTTGTAACTTCGCCACTTTTTTCTAAAAATTCTAGCCATTCATATAAAGTTTTATGCGACGTTTCTAAACAAACAAAAATAAAACTATAACCTTGTTTTACCGCTAATTCACAAACAGGTTCGTGAGAATATAAGTCGTCTCCTAAAAGAGTTACAGGATAACCATACTTATTTTTATGATTCTTATTTAACCATCTTTTAACGGCCGCATTTTCACAGTCTTGTTTTTGATGCCCATCTTGTTTTTTAATGAATTCTGGCTCTAAATTAATTACTTGTTTTTGATTAGGAGAAACTACCATAGGTGTGACACAGCCGTGAAAATAAGTTGTAGTTCCATTTCGATGATTACGACAGTTACAATGAGGGCAATGAATTTTCTTGGATGAGAAATATTCTGTGCTATCTAACGCCACTAAAATTTCTCCATCTAAGTAGAGAAACTTTTTCAAAACTCCCTTTTCCTTTAACCATTGATAGACTTTTTGAAAAGTCCTAGAGACATTAGAGGCTGGCACTGGATCTAACAGATTTCTTATTTGATTATCCCC
>JAADBR010000194.1 GCA_009995705.1 Microcystis aeruginosa W13-11 | reverse complement strand
AAAACTACCCTCTCTTTGGACAAAAAGCTATTTTTATGACACTTCGGGTAAAGTTAGTACAGCAAAAGTAATGGCTGATATTAATGACCCACATCATGACAGACATTAGGACGGTGGATAAATCCGCTCGCGTCGCTTTTCCGCCCCGTGTTGAAACGACGGGGCTACCAAGCTCCCGTCTTTTTTCGTGTATGGAACAGGCACGCATGGCGGCGGTGGACTTGGCAGAAATTGCCCAATTTCAGCAAAAAACCAGCGATCCTCGCCTCGATCGCTTTTTTATCGTTACAGTTAGTACAATTGTTTTAGAATTAGCGGGCTTTTATCTGGCTGCCCTCTGGATAGGATGGGGAGCTTTAATAGTTTTAGTCAGTCAAATTTGGTTTCAATGTTTAGCCAAAATTCAACTGCAGCCAAGCACGGAAAAAATTATTGACCATGGCATAGTGCCACGTTTACCCATCTTACTCGCTGACGGAATCGGCATAATCTTCGTGGCTTTCTGGTTAGCCAAAATCGCTCCCCTAATTATGGCCATAACTTTAACGACAATGTTATTAATCTACGGCTCTATTAAGTATAGAACTCTGGCAAAAATCAAAAATATTCCCTTAATTGAGGAGTAAGGCTTCGACCGTCAAGAGAATCAAAAATGAGCATTAATTAAATTCTCTATTTAGAGATTTTATGCCTATTTTTCTCATTTTTGAATTCTCAAAAGTTAATTATTCAAGAACTCTCCTGTAGTCGCTCGAAATTACCGCAGAAATCGAGTGCCTTAATCAACCCGACAAAAAGTTAATTTTAGAGAGAATTCCCCCAGATGAAACCATTACCCATTATTTTATCAGTAGTCCAGACGCAGGAGGCTCTCTTAGGTTTGGTGGGTAAAATGCATTCTAAGATACAGTCCTGCTGGCGAGCGAGTGGAAGGAACTACACCGGACACAGAGGACACGAAGATGGATCGCTTCTATAGTAAATTAAACTGACCACACAAAGAATAAGAGAGCCGTACCCCGAATGAGGTATTCTGTGAAGTTAGATCAAACAGTGATGCAATTCAGACTTGAATTCCATCACCGTTCTATGCTGGTCTGCTTGAAGGCTTTCGGTTTCATGAGCCTTGAAGCCGATATTTTAGGTGAAGACTTTCAGGGTGTTTTGCTTGACGACTCAAATGGACTTGCTATCGGAACAATAAAAGCTTAACTTTCCTTGCGTGATGCTAAATAACAAACTACAACTTCTGTTAACCAGGGTAGGCCCATGGGCTTTTGCTGGTCTGCTCGGCGGTTTGATCGGCTCTCTGGCTGCGGTACTACTGACTGAGGCAATTAAGCAAACCCTGAGAATTGCCTCTGACCTGGGTAACTTTTGGCTACTGCTGCTGCCTCTGGTGGGCGTTACCTTAGCAGTGCTAGTCCTGTTTGGACTGGGTAGGGGCCAACCCGTACAGATCTTAGCTCCCCGCGAGGCCACTGCCTCCGGCCTCTGGGGTTCTCTCATGGCCTGGTACTCCTTCCCCCATGACATTGCTCGGGCCGATCTGACCGGTGACGTGGTGAACGCATCTGGGGCCGAAGAGCGCTTCCCTTGGAATCTAGCACCGTTGCGGGCCTTGGCCATTCTCTCCACTGTTGGACTGGGTGCGCCCATGGGAACGGAATCACCGGCGGCTCATATTGGCGTGGCGACGGGAACCTGGTTGGGTGGCATAAATCCAGCCCTGCGTCAACTGGTGCGGCCCCTGGCCATCGGTGGCGGTGCGGCCAGTGTTTCTGCCCTGATGGGAATCCCTCTGGTGGGCAGCTTCTTTATGTTTGAGTTGAGTCAGCGACGTCAGGTTCCGATCACCCCAGAGCGAATGGCAGCAATGTTAGCCGGGGGACTGGTGGGATGGGGAGTCAACGCTGCCTTTAAGCTGCAACTGATCCGGCTGGTGGTGCCGCAGGTTGCTCCGACTGACTTCTGGGATACGGTGGGTGCCACTTTATTGATCGGAGCGATCGCTGGCATGATTACAGCCCTCACCGGTGAGGCGATCTACTGGGCCAGGGGCTTGCGGAACAGGCCCGCCACTCGTCTCCTGATCGGTGGCCTGATGATGCTATTCTTGGCGATCGTGATCGGACGGGTGGCGACTCCGGCAGCGGCTTTTGGGCCGGGGGTAGCTGCTATCGTCTGGGCCGAAAACATTGAAACAACTCCTTATCACCTGTTGGCAGTAGCTCTGCTCCGGGCTGCGGCCACTACCGCTGCGGTTTTAGCCGGGGGCTGTGGCGGCGTGTTTGTCCCTTTTCTGGCGATCGGCGACCTCAGTGGCCGGGTATTCGCCACCACCTTTGAGATTTCGGGGGATCTGGCCGGCGCGGCGGGGGCAGCGGCCGGTATTGCGGGCGGCTATCGCCTACCTTTGACCGCCGTGGCGATGGTGCTGGGGGTGGGGGGGCCGGGGGCTGCCCAGTTAACCTGCCTTGCTACAGTGGTCGTCGCCGCCCTTTCGGGATTGGTGGCCGCACGGGTAGCCAATCAACTCTCCAGTTCTCTCCGGACAATGATCCGCTAGAAGCCACGGTCAGGAGAATTAGCGTGATATCCAGAGGGTGCAAGTTTTTTGCGCCCCTAATTTTGGCATTGTTGTCTAACGCAATCTACCAGAGCAGCGATCGCACTCAACTTAATATCAACAGACTTTCTGTTTCACTATCAAAAATCAAATATACACAACTCAAGACCCCAGAGTCGGCCGCAAAAAAGACCATACCTATAAAGTCCCTTCAATTTTAAGGCGAATCACCTCCTCCATTTGACGTAAACCCTCCTCCGTACTAGGGAAATTATACCTGATCGCATTCGGATCACGACGACTCATCAACGCCCGCAAAGCCTCATCATCCTCACGGTGTTGTAGAACATAGGCTCTGAGAGCGGACTTGCTCATTTCGTTAAAATTAGGCTTCATTTGGCAAAAACTCCCAATTTCCATCGGCATAAATAATAAATTCCATGTCTTCACCTGCCAAGATATAAATTTCGCCCCGTAACGGGTCAAATCGGAATAAAACAATATCCCGAAATCCATCCGAGAGACTTTGGCAAAGCTCAACCGACTTAATAGCTTGCTGTGTGGTTAACGAAAACAACTTATCCCCAAATGATAACACCTTTTCAGTTTACTCTAATTACCCTCAACCCTCACAAGCCTACCCATTAGCACATTCTCAAAAAGTGCTGGTAGAAAAGCCATAGCCTAGTACCTAGGCGGTCAAACAGCCCGAGTAATACCAAATCCGCCTTAGAAAGTAAAGTAACAAATTAGGAATAAGTAAGCCAATGATATAGCGGTATTCGCTTGAGTGAGATACAGACAAAGTCTTGCCTAGACTGCCTTATAGCTTGTTGCAGTATACCTCATCCGACTGCATACCGCTATAGTCGGTCAAGTTTTTAATTTCTTCTGTCATATTTTCGAGAACGCAACAACGCTGAACCGGCTTTTCTTCGATCTCTTCAATGGTCTCAAAATATTCGTTGACTAATGCAATCATTAAGATTGCAATCTTATAATAATTTCGTAAATCCTGCTTGTTCAAAATGACGATCAGAGGTGAAAGCTTGTGGAATAATTTCCTGTTTAATGACAACAAAACTAATACAGTCGGTTAGACTCCATTCCTTGTCAAGACGTTGTTTATAAAGTCGCCAGCCTTTTTGATATAAGCTTTGATCAAGTTGAATGATTTTGAATTTTGGCAATCGATACAAGCTCTCAATAAAGTTGATTGCACTGGAACGAGTCGATAAATTACATAATCCATCAGCAACTTCTAACAGGACAAATTCGTTTGTAATCAAAGTAGATTGTGCTTGGCGTAATTTTTTGCTGGCTTATAGGGCGGGATAATGTAAATCATCTCGTTGGTTAACAAGGGCGATCCAAGCCTCTGTATCAATAAATACTTTCATTATGGATAGGATTCTCTTTTGGGAGTTCCATGAATGTAGTGATCATGCTGATGGGCTAAATCTACAATTCCGGTATCTATGGTACATTTTTCGATGAGTTGATCAAATTGATCCCAATCTTCGCTATTCCATGATGATTCATCCCATGATAATTCATCGGTTGATGGAATATTTGGATTGGGTTCGATAATGGTGATGATGACGGATTTTCCTTCTTGGTCTGCGATCACTTTGTTGGGGTAAACAAGACCATTTTTAACGGTTCCTTTGATTGATGCCATGGTATTTAGCCTTTGTTTGATTAGATATTGTTTATTTTAACTTATTGTCTTTGATGACGCGGGTAAAGTTGGGACGGTGCGTTTTATGAACACCCATACACAATCGTCAATTTAGATTTAAGCTGGCGACTCCTGTTCATTCTTTAAATGTCGGATTTTGCAAAAACTGCGAAACACCTTATATGCTATAATTTACAAGTCGCAGCGAGAGAGACTTCATCATTAGGTAAATAATAGTCGTCCTTTTGGTTCAGGAATGATTCGTTCTGGTTGTTTTGCAGTTTCAATCCATTCTTGAATAACAAGTTCAGCATTTTGTACAGCTTCTTGATAGGTTTCTCCATCTGCCATACATCCTGCTAATTCTGGAACTTCAACAATAAAAGCTCGATCTTCCTCACTCCAATAAATAATTAATTCATAGCGAATTTTCATCTTTGCCTCCTAATTTATATTTTAAAATTAGATTACGAATTTGTTTGACTTGATAAGTTGTGTAGGTTGGGTTGAACAGAGTGAAACCCAACAATTATAGGCTTTGTGTTGGGTTTCGTGCCTCAACCCAACCTACTACTACTACTGAACCAGAGAACAAAGAATCATCATAACATTATTGATCATCTGGCAAAGCTAAAATTTCATCCCCAATTAAATCAGATAAATTTTCGGTATGAACGTGCAAGTGAGTAATTGAGCCTATTAATTCTGCCAAAATATCCCCTTTTTGGTCATCAGTTAGGCTTGGTAATTTAAGCTGACTTAGTAAGAATAAAACCGCCTCGCATTCTTCACCTAATTCAGATAATAGAGTGGCCAAGGTAGAGTTGACTTTCAAGGGTTTTTCAGTGTTTGAAATCATTGCTTATTTTCCTCTGTTTAATCGCTTTTCTGCTCTAGATAAACTTTTTTCTAAACCTTTAATTTCTCTTTCCCAGTAATTAATTAAGTTTTTATCGGGGGATTCTTTTTGTGTAAGGATTCAGGTCAGGGGATTGACAAAAACAGAAAAAAGTGTAGATTGAGAGGATGAAGCAAAAAGAACCGCCGCCGCTACTAGACAGGGAAAGCCTGAAAAACCTGAC
>JAADBR010000193.1 GCA_009995705.1 Microcystis aeruginosa W13-11 | reverse complement strand
ACAATCTTTTAGAATCAGAAGATAGGGAGGTATTTATGGCTTTATCTCAATCTTATTTAGAGTGGAAAGAGGCGACTAAACGGGAAGGACTTCAACAAGGACTTCAACAAGGACAACGACAAATTATTGAAAATTTAATGCAAGTGAGGTTTGGAGAATTGGATGAGTCTTTAATAAAAGTTGTTGATGAGTTGCTCAAGTTATCACCGATGGAGTCTAGTCGTTTATTATTAGAGTCTTCACGAGAAGATTTAATCAGACGATTCCTCTCTGAATAAGTTAATTATATCTGGCTTGGTTCAAAAAACGACTGAATTGATAATAGGGGCAATATGGAAGAATTGTTAGAATTAAAGGATTTACTTTTAGTAGGAAATGTTCCCGATGCCTTGCTCCTGGTAGAGGAGATGACAGAAATGAGCAAAGATGATAAGCTCGATAAGATTTTTAGCTTTAGTATTATTGTTCTATTACATCTGATTAAACAGCAAGCAGAAAAACGCAGTACACGCTCAGGGGAAACCTCTATTTCTAATTCTGTTAGACAGATTCAACGCATTAATAAACGACGTAAAACTGGAGGAAATTATCTAACATCAGAAGAATTAAAAGAAACCTTAGATGATGCTTATTCTTCAGCTTTAAGACAATCGGCATTAGAAGCTTTTGAGGGTATATATAAACCCGAAGAAATTGAGGCTATGATTGATAAAAATAAAATTATTAATCAAGCAATGGGGTTTATTTTAGGATAGGAGAACTGCACAGAATAATCAGATAGCTAATTAAACCAGTTCAAAATTTTGTTCCAAATAGATGATACGGATGTTGTAAGTTTCTTCCAAATATTATCAAATTTATCCCAAATGTTTTCATCTGGGATAGGTACTGGTGCTTCTTTTGGAGGTTGTTGAGTGAGTTTACCCCAATCTGTTGGAGGTGGTGTTTTACCCGTGTCAAATTTATCCCAAGCACTTGATGAATTGGTTTCAAGTTTTGTCCAGGGATCTGAAGATGTTGTATTTTTTGGACTGGTTTGAGTTTGAACTCCGTTAGGGGAGAAAGTCCATCCTTGACTTGAGGGAGGAGGGTATGGGGATGGAGTAGAATTAGGATTAGATGAAAAACCCCAATTAGTAGGATTATTAACTACAGGAACAGGTGAAGTAACGATTGGAATAGGTTTAGTAGGAGGCACAAAACTCCATTTAACTCCTGTGTAATTGTTGACTAAATTTTCAAGAGGTTGTAGGTTTTCAATATTTGATTGTTGACAAAATTTCTCTAATTCTTGGGTAAAATACACAATCTCAGGAGAAAGATTTTTAAGTTCTTTGAAAATCTTGGATGAATTAGGTTTAATTAGGTCTTTTTCGGAAAATAGTAGCCTTTCTTCTTGTTGTATTTGTTGCCAATAGTTGGGATTTTCTGATAGAACAAGCAATGATAAATAAATTACCATTTCTGAGAAATAGTCAGCTTTTGGACTTAATTTAGATAACTTATTTCTGTTAGGATGTTGATAACCAGGGAGTCCTTTAATATTGTCGGTTGCGTTGCTTAATTGAGGAACATATAAACTATCATAGTCAATTAAACATAGATCACCATTTTTACGCACTATAATATTACCGTGTTGTAAGTCTCCATGAGAAATATTATTTTGATGAAGAATTTTAACCATTTCTAAGAATTTTTCGGCAAAGTTACGGATAGAAGTCTGGTTATTAATATTATTAGATATAAAGTCTTTAAAGCTAATACCATCAACCCATTCCATTCTAATAATGGGAAATCTTTGTCCATTGACTAAAATTCCTTGTTCTTGGTAAGCAAAATCAACAAAATAAGGAAGTTGAACTGTTTTAAGATAGGCATCAATCGCCTTATAACGAATTTTTAGATCCCCTAAATCTTCTATCCAACATTTAAGGGCATATTTTTTAGGATTAGTTTGAATTTCATAAACAACGGCTTTTCCGCCATTATGAGACAGTAAAAAGTTCTGATTTTGCTTTTGCTTAACAGGTTTTCCTTGTTGTAAAATACCATCGTATATAAATCTATCAGGGTATTTTACGACTGTTTCATAGTCAGTTCTAAGCGGATATTTCATTTTTTTACATACCCCACAAATGTAAATTTAGACCAATTGGGAAGGGAATCAAATTCAAGTTTTTTAAACTTTGATGGTTCGCTTAATTGTCCAAAAACATCCCTTTCTGATTCACTAGCCAAAGTTCTCAGATTTGTCTTGGGTTTTATTTCTATTTCATCCCTTGCACAAGTAGAACATTGATTCAAGATTGCTTGATTAGCATAAAGATCAATCTGAAATTTAATCCATTTGTCTCCTTCTTCTAAAATTAAAACCTGAGATGAGTCAGATAAAGCAGGAATAATAATTTCTTGAAAAGTTTGATCTTTGTAGATTTTATTTCCTTTTTCAAGGTTCATATATTTAGGTTCATATTTAGTGACTTGACTAGATGAATTTGAATTGCTTGATTGTTCAGTTTTTATACTATTTATTTTGTTAGCTGTCTGAGAAATAAAATATAATATGGTCGCAGTGGAGAGTATAGTTAAGAATATATTTAAAGGAATAAAAACAAGGAGAAGATTACGGATTCCATCTATTCCTTTAATTACGGGTGGTTTGTCTTCTCTCAGTTGAGGACTTGAAGAAGAAACTCCTCTCAAATTGCGGCGCGTCATGGGTAAAGATGGCAGAAATTTTAATAATGTTTGTAGATTGGAGCTTATTTTGGCAAAACCAGAAGTATCTTGTAACTTTTGATCAGCAGTATTGTCTTCAGGTTCTTTTTCTACGCTTGAAGAATTGTTTTGATCTTCGTTAAAAGGCTGTTTATTTTCATTACTTGAAGGTAAAATGATAGGAGGATCTTTTTGATTTTCTTTTCTGGTTTGTGTAGGCAAACTGACGATTTCACCATCACTGACTTCTAAAATCATTAAAGTGACATCATCATTTTTCATTTTTATCGTGCCATTATGTCTAGCAGATTTTACAAAATTCTCAAACTCCTGTTCTGAATTAATGGTAAGTAAAGTTGTTAAAATATCTCTTTGCTGTTCTGTATATTTAAAAATATATTCAGCTAGAGCGTCAGTTGCTAGTACAAAATAAAGCTTATCTGAATGTTGTTTGTATTTTAATTCGATGTCTAAAAACTCTGGCTCATAATCATCATTATTTTTAGAGCGACTTCCAAAATATCCAGGTCTATCATTAAAATTCGTTGATTTTTTCAATAAATAGGTTTGAATTAATTGATTTCCCTGAAAAATAAACAGACAGCTATCGCCAACAATTGAGATTTTTGCTTGATTTTCAATAAATTGTAACCCAATAAAGGTAGATGTTGCTGATTTAGAACGTTCCAAACCATTGTAAATCTCAATCCAGGCAAAATTATTACCGCTTTTTGCTTTTTCTAATTCTGCTCTAACTTCTTCTAACCATTTTTGCTGAATTAGTTCAAGCCATTCTTGCCAATTGTTTTTATCAATCTGGGGATTTTCACAAAAATAATCAACAAGAAGTTTTGACCATATACTTGAGTAAAATGATTGAGTTGCACCATCGGCGATCGCAAAACAATTCTTAGCTTCATTATAGCTAAAATTATCTTGACAACCGCTAATGGTTTCCATCTCTTTATGAGTTCTATCACTGAACCGACGGATGACTGAAACTTTATGATTAGATTCCATAATTAATGACAATAACTTTAGCGTAATGCTCCTTGAGAACCAAATTGAAGAAGTTTAATCAGTGCTTCAGCATCAGCATTAAAGATAAAACCTCTGGCATTAGGTTGAACATTAAAACCCGCATTTTTGGCACTCTCAGCAAGAGGATCAGGAAGCACACTGGAAATATCAAACAAAAAGTTAGCAAATTTATTATTGCTAAAACCAGCATTGTCACTAGGTAACTCTATTTTCCCTGCTGATGCGTTAGAAATATGAGCATTCAAAACAATCACGTTACCGTCACTTGTTTTAAGTTGTGCTAGTTTTTTCGCTTCAGTAGTAGCGGCATTAGAATCATTAGGTTCTCCATCGGTTATATTAATCACAACGGGTGGAAAACTATCGGGATGATTAGAAATAAATTTTTCTACCCCATTATAAGCCTGTTTAAAGGCTTCAGCCATTGGTGTTCCATTACTTGCAGTCGGTTTCACAAACACTCGCATTACTTCATCCACTTCAACCAACCCACCTGCACCATCAGAGACTTTTCTCTTAAGGGTTGTTGTATTGGGATTTTTAGCCAACTCTGAGGCTTTGTCTAGAAATAGTATATTAATACTTGCTCCATAGCCAACCACCGCCACAAAACATCTGTCTTTAATCTCATTACCCGATGAACAAGCTGTAATAATTTCTCCGATGACTCGATTAACGGCTAATGCGGCAAACTCTGCTTTATTTGAATTGGCGTATTTATCTGACATTGAAGCTGACTGATCAATCATAATCAGGATAAATCCAGGGTTGGCTCTACTCAGTAGTTCTTGATACATAATTTAAAGATTACTTCATTGATTTTTGAAAGGGAAAAGATGATTATGTCACCGCAAAATGGGCTATGATGACAATCTAGCAAGCAAATAGGACTAATTAGCTTGATTTACCTAACATTTCAGTATTGTAGCGCTTGATTTTAGTACCAAAGTAGGCTTTGGTACACAATTTATAGGTAGGTTATGGTACAGTCTTAGTCCCGTTTGGTATAATATATTGGATTAACCCTCTAATTTTTTAAACCCAAATGACTAATATTGATAAGATTCTACAAGATATTGATGATTTAATGTTTGAGAAAGTGGAGTCTCATCTGACACCAGTACAAGAAGCAATCTTGACAGGGGTTTGGCAAGGTCAAAAATATTGGCAAATTGCTCAATCTTTTAATGGTTGCAGTGAATCTTATATTAAAAAAGAAGCTGCTAACTTATGGAAAAAGTTGGGTAAGGTATTAGACGAAGATGTTAATAAAGATAATTTGCGATCCAAGTTAGAAAGAAAATATCGGGTTTCTCAAACTTCTAATTTTGGTCATTGTTTACAAGTTAATCAAGGAAATATTCATATTTGTGATCAATCTCTACAAACAATTAATAACGAACAAAAAACAAAAAATTTTTACGCAATGACGATCAATCCCCCATAATTGACTTAACAAAAGCACCTGAATTAAACTGTAACTATGGACGTAAGTTAGAAATATCAACCTTAAAAGAATGGCTAGATAATAAAACTCGATTAATTACCATTTATGGGTTAACTGGAATCGGAAAAACAGCTTTAACCCTTAAATTAGTTTCAGAAATT
>JAADBR010000192.1 GCA_009995705.1 Microcystis aeruginosa W13-11 | reverse complement strand
ATTCACTGCTTTTCTTTTCTATATACCCAACTTAATCGATTGATAAATTCGCTATTAGAATCCGTTTTTCCCTGCCATTTCTGTCTTACCCTTCCCTAGAGTGACAAAAGAGGGTTATAGCGGTAAGCGCTTGAGTGAGATACAGACCAAGCGTTGCCTAGCATGGTTTATAGCTCGTGACACTGTACCTCATACGACTGCACGCCGCTATAGTGGTGGGATAAGAGGGGAAAATCAGCTAGAAATTCTAGAAACTCTCGATAATTGGGTTAGTCACCGTTTAGGAATTTGTTTTCAGTTAGGGGAACCGGAAATGTTGCTTTTTTATCCCGATGGACAAGCTTTCACTAGCTATAATCAGGAAAAACAACGAGCGGAACGATTAGCCAATAAACTGCGGGAATTAGGCATTAATCCTCACGATATCTAAGTTTAACCTTTGATCTGACTTTTATTACCGAGTATTTCAATTAAAGTTAACTTTATTGCTGGAAAGGATTCAATAAAAATACTTTCACCTCGATAATATTTCTGAACAGCTTGATAACTGCCATACAGAGGATGGCGATAAACTTCTAAACATTCTTCCTTGAGATTAACGATCCAAACTTTTTTAATATTTGCTTCCGCATAAAGAGGGATTTTAGTATAGCGATCATAATCGAGGGTAGAATCGGAAACTTCAATAATTAAATAGATATCTTGAGGACAAGGATGGGCAGCAACATAAAAATCTGATCGAGGTATTAGTAAACTTAAATCTGGTTCTGGTTGAGAATTATTATTTAATCTAATCGGATTTTGCACCCTGAGAAGAATTTTCTGTCCTGGCTTTTGATAAAGTAATTGTATTAATCTATCTATACCAGCAGCATGACGGGTTCCCATCGGTGATATTTTGATGATTTCTCCTCGAATTAATTCCACTTTTTCATCGGGTTTGATTATTCCCTCGGTTGTCATTTTTTCGTATTCTTCCACCGTAAACTTACGAGTAATCAGTGATAAAGACATTTTAACTAAACTCCTACTTTCTCTTTATTCTATCTGGACAGCCTTCCAACGGGTGAATTATCAGTATTTAAACCATTAATCGGGGGGAATAAACTAACTTTTTGGGGACTTGTACTGATTTTTTGGGAAAAAACAGCGGTTGCTATGGTGACAAAACCGCTAGATCTAACGTCTAGAAAGCTAGGGTAGGATCGAAACTGCCCTAAAAAAGCTACTATAGGTCAGTTGTCGATGTCAAAAAAAATAGCCGTTCCCCTCTGGAACATTCAGTCGAGAAATTTTATGGTTAAGCGAAAACAGCCTTATAGTTTAATTTATCTGTTCAGTCTGGCGATCGGTTTAGTAATTGCGATCGCACCTAACGGACAAGCACAAACCCCCGACTCAAACACTCCTGCCAGCGATCCTAACGAATTAAAACCCTTAAATCAAGCCGATAGTGTCCTGAGTCTTCAGGGGGGACAACGTTTAGTGGAAGAAGCGAACACTGCTATTAATGCCGCTAAATACGATGTCGCGGTGGACAAACTCAATCAAGCGCGTCGGATTTTTAACCAACTATCTAACTATCATCTGCAATTAGCTAATAGTTTCTCAGGAATTGACCCAAAAGTATTCGATTCTCAGCGTCAAAGTGCTTTAAACACAGGACAACTGCGGGATGAAGCCACCTATCAGCTTGCTTTGGTCCATAGGGCGCAAAATCAGCCAGAATTGGCGGTTCCTTTGTTAATTCAGGTGATTCAATCCCAAAACCCCACCAGTGAATTAGGACAAAAAAGCTATCAACAACTCTACGAAATGGGATTTGTCAGCACACCCATCTCTGCACCGACTCCCACCTCCGCAACTCCTAGCAATCCCCCCCCACAGCAGTGAATTTTATCCCCATTGACGAGCTTTCGGTAACAATGGGATCAGAGTATCTTTAAATTGTTTTGAGGAGTTAAGATGGTTGACTTTCGCCAAGTAGAAGCGATGATTCAAGAACAAATCCCCGATGCACAGGTGATGATTCGGGATTTAACGGGAGGTGGCGATCATTTGGAAGCGGTGGTTATTTCTGGCGAATTTGCTGGCAAAACCCGCGTTAAACAGCATCAAATGGTTTATGGTGCTTTACAATCGGCACTCGCTACCGAAGCAATCCATGCTTTGGCATTAAAAACCTACACTCCCGACGGTTGGGCAGCAGAAAAATAACAGTTATCAGTTATCAGTTATCAGTTATCAGTTCACCATTCACAGCAAAAAACTACCCAATTCATAATTCATAATTCCCACACCCCACACCCCACCCCCACAAAAAACTTTTTGCCGCAAACCCTAATTACTCATGGTTAGTCCTTTACTAGAACCCTTTCGAGAAGCCTATCGCAATTTGGAACTTTTACCCCTGCGATCAGATAAAGAATTACAGCGTTTTGCTGTCAAATACGGCACAGAAATTATCGAAGAATTAGAACAATTGGTAGAAGATAGTCCTTCGGAAGACGGAAAAATTATTCTAGCAGGACATCGGGGTTGTGGTAAGTCAACCCTACTCTACGAATTTAAAAGAAAGTTAGATGATCGCTATTTTGTTGTTTTCTTCTCGATCTCAGACATGATCGAGATGTCAGACGTAAATCATGTTAATATTTTATTCTCGATCGCCGTTCAGATGATGTCAGAAGCGGAAGCCCAAAATTTAACTATTAAAGATTCTATTAAAAAAAGCTTTTATCAATGGTTTGCTGAACAAATTCGCACCGAAACCAATCAAGCAGATGCCACTATCGACACAGGTTTTAACTTTTCTGCTTTACTAGCTCACATTAAAGGAATTCTCAAGATTAATTCGACTATTCGCGAGGAAATCAAACAAAAATATGAGCGGAGAATTACTGATTTAGTTGCCCAAATTAACATTATAGCTAGTGCGATCGAGTCCCAAAGTCAGAAAAAAATCTTGGTAATTGTTGATGACATTGATAAAATTGACTTAGCACAGGTAAGGGATATTTTTCAATCCCATATTAAAGCGATTATGTTGCCTGGTTTTCGGATTATTATGACTATTCCGATCGCCGCTTTAAGAGAAGTAGCTTTAAAGGCAACTCTCCAAACAGAAACTAACGATCAGATCGTACAAATGCCTGTATACAAACTCTTTAAACAGGGAGAAATTAATTCACCTAATGCTATACCCGATCCGCAAATTATTGCTACTTTAACCGAGATTATCACTAAGCGCATCGATCCCGATTTAATCGATCCTGACACCCTCGAAAAAATTTGTCTTTACAGTGGGGGAGTATTACGAGAATTAATTCGCATTACTAATGATTGCTGTCGGGTTTGTTTGCGATCGGTTCGTCGTTATCCTGATGATAATACTCTAAAAATTAATCAAGCTGTTTTAGAACAATCAATCACAGAACTTAGTCTCGATTTTGCTGAAAGTATCGGTACAGCAGATGAGGAAATTATTAAAACTGTTTATGAAAAGTCTAAACCGAGGGATCTCAAGGATCAAAATTTTCTAGATCTGTTGCATGGTTTATATATTTTAGAATACCGCAATGGCGATCTCTGGTATAATGTGCATCCTATTGTGGTTGAGTTAATGAAAAAAAGAGGAACAATTTGAAGGGGATAAGTAAGTAGTTATAATTAAATTGAAGATCGATCCCCCCTTAATCCCCCCTTGATAAGGGGGGTGCGGATCCCCCCTTAGGTGCGGATCCCCCCTTAATCCCCCCTTGATAAGGGGGGTGCGGATCCCCCCTTAATCCCCCCTTGATAAGGGGGGTGCGGATCCCCCCTTAATCCCCCCTTGATAAGGGGGGTATCTGACAGTTTTTAACACCTACCCACTTATTATGAATGATGAAACATCTTCAATTATTGACGAAAATGAAAGGGAATACGAAGGTTTAATCGTGTCTCTAGAGGCAAATCAAGAGAGATTAAATATATTGATTTGTGTGTGTGATCAGGAAAAATTGCGAGAAGAAATTATTGATCGCTATAGCAAAGAATTAGAACCAGTAATCCCTTGTTATCGGATTGATTTAGATCAAAAAGAACCGAGTTTAAGAGCAGCCATTGCTAGTTTAGTCTCCAGAAAACCAGAGTTATTACAAAGCAAAAATGCTGTGATCACAACCACAGGAGTGGAAAAATTACACTCCATCGAATGGCAACGGGAAAAATCGGAACTAGATAAATTTTTTGGTTATCTGCAATGGACAAGGGAAGGATTGCGAGAATTTCCCTATTCCATTGTTCTTTGGGTAACAAGCACAGTGGAAGTAAATTTACGGAAAAAGTCCCCCGATTTTTGGAGTTGGAGAAAAGGAGTTTTGCGCTTTATTTCTCCTCCAAGTAACTTTTTACCTTGTCAGGAAATTTTACCAATTTTACAATCTTTTGACGAAATTACTATAGATAAAGATATTCCTTTTATCTCTAAAGAAGACTTGTTAGAACTAATCGAGCAAATCGAGGTAAATAAAGGCAATAAAGAGGCAAGACTAGCGAGTTTATATGCCAGTTTAGCTAAAATTTATAAAAATCGTTTATTAAATCTGCCATTGTCAGATTATCGTCAGGAACAACAGATTGCGATCGAGTATTATCAAAAAGCGATCGATTTACAAAAAGAGTTAAATCTAGAACTTGATTTAGTTGCGAGTCTCGACTCATTAGCAGGTATTTACTATTCCCTAGGAGAATACCAAAAAGCGATCGAGTTTTATCAACAGTCCTTAGCAATCTTTCAGGAAATTGATGATATAAAGGGAGTAGCGTATTGTTACAATAATTTGGGCAATATTTACAATTCTCTAGGAGAATACCAAAAAGCGATCGAGTTTCATCAACAGTCTTTAGCAATCAAACGGGAAATCTCTGATATAACAGGAGAAGCTTATTCCTATCTAGGTTTGGGGAATGTTTACGGTTCCCTAGGAGAATACCAAAAAGCGATCGAGTTTTATCAAAAGTCCTTAGCAATCTTTCAGGAAATGGAGTATATCATAGGAGAACCAAAGACTCTGTTGAATCTGGGACTTACCTACTATAAACTCAAACGTATAGCGGAAGCGAAAGAAGCATATCTTCAAGCGCGGAAATTATTTCAAGAATTGGGGTTAGCAGGATATGTTCAATATTGTGATCAGGCAATTCGGCAATTATAATTAACCAGTTGCGATCATGTAAAAATTTGTTGCTTACCCCTTGACTTTTGCTTGTTTTAATGATAGAAGTTAGCGGACTTGATTGCTTATAAGTGGCAGCTAGACACAATTGACTTCTGACTCCCGACATATCTTAAGTAGCTGGTTATAATTAAATTAAAAATGGATTTTAGGTTCGATCCCCCCTGCCCCCCTTGATAAGGGGGGTGCCTGACAACTTTTAACGCCTACCTACTTAAGTTAGGTTTTTTCCTTAGCGAGAATAAAGACGCTGCCCTCGCTGCCGCGGCCGATGCGGAGATCTTCATCGAGATAGGTGATATCGAGCCAACCTTTTTGTTCGCGATTATTGAAAGAAAAATCGAGGGGAGGAAATTTTTTGCCACTTTCGATCGCGTCGATAAATTCTTGGGGAGAATGATAATTGAGAAAACGTTGCAGACCGAGGATCGAGCGCTCAAATTTGACCATGACCCGACGCTCGGAGGTGGGTTCAAAGGTAGCGGCGACGATCACTGCTCCTTCTAACCAAGGTACGCCGGTAATTTCAGCAATGTTATAGAGTTTGGCCTTGTTCAGGTCGAGATATTGATAAATTTGCCCTAATTGAAAAAAAGGTAGGCGATCTAGTCCCAGAATGTCGCGGCTGCTGGTGAATAGTAAACGCCAATTGCCCCCTAATAGTTGTTTAACTTCGAGGGGATGAGGATGGGGATTGTGATCCTCCAATTGTTCAATCGCCGCTAAAATCCGCACGCGGTCGCTTTCCGTGGCCAGGAGTCCGCGATTTCTACCAGCGATCAACTCCAGTAATTTCGCTTTGGCATCCATAGAATCTCCCTTATTTTATAAATCACCTCGACCCGCGAGGCGCTCGATCGAGGTTTTCGGTAGCCCTAGAAGGCCCACCCACGCCGATGATTTCAGAGGTTCAACGGAGTTTTCACCTCGGTGAGCGGCATTTTTAACTGTTGGCCTCACTATTTTAACACGGATTAAATGCCGCGCTTTTAAAACTTTTTCATAACCGTAATTAAGTGATCGAAATAGGGAGCAATTGCGGTTTTTTCTGAGTCACTAAAATACTCTAAACTGTATTGTTTTAAGGCTTCTAACCCCGAAATCATCGCCCCTGATGGCACTGATAGTATCTAAATCCCTATCACTGAGATAGCGAGTTTGATCATCCGCTTGTTGCCAAATAGCGATCGCTGCTTGCTGACAGGGCCAATCAGCGAAACTGATGATTTTCGCTTTTGGGATTAATTGCTGGGCGCGTTCACTCAACGGCATAGATCGCTCTCCGTCGGGTCAGATTAGGCGGTTAAGATCACTTTTAGCATAAATGGTCGAAAAATTAGCGATAACTAAAGATTTTTTGCAATCTGCCCGGGAGGATCGCTTACAATTAACAAAAGCTAATTCATTATATTTTGATCATCATGTCAGTTTTAATAGCGATCGGTGTACTTGCCCTATTAATTGTCGTTCACGAATTAGGTCATTTTGCCGCTGCTCGTTGGCAATCTATCCATGTTAATCGCTTTTCCATCGGTTTTGGTCCAGCTTTAGCTAAATATCAAGGTAAAGAAACAGAATACGCCCTCCGCGCCATTCCTTTGGGGGGTTACGTTGGTTTTCCCGATGACGATCCCGATAGTCAAATTCCCAATAACGATCCTGATTTATTACGCAATCGTCCTGTTTTTGATCGAGCTATCGTCATTAGTGCGGGAGTAATTGCTAATTTAATTTTCGCCTATTTTTTGCTTGTTACCCAAGTCGCTACGGTGGGGTTTCCCAAAATTAACTATCAAGAAGGGGTAATTATTCCAGAGGTTTTCACCTCGGAAAATTCCGTCGCTAAACAAGCGGGAATACAAGCGGGTGATATCGTTCTCGCTATCAATGATCAGCCTCTTGGTGCTTCTCAAAATGCCATTATTGACTTCCGTGACATTATTCAATCTTCCCCCGATCAACCCCTAAAATTAACCATCAAACGCCCCACAGAAACTCTCGATTTAATTGTTACTCCTGAATTGGGAAGTGATGGTCAGGGTAAAATTGGGGTGAGATTGGCTCCTAACGGTGAAGAAACTCGCCTGAAAGCCGATAGTTTTGGGCAAGCTTTTAGTTTGGGTGCGGGTGAATTTCAACGATTAACCCTATTAACCGTGCAAGGTTTTGGGCAGTTAGTTAGTAACTTTAAAGACAGTGTTCAACAGGTAGCAGGACCGGTTAAAATTGTCGAATACGGAGCAGCAATCGCTCGTAATGATGCGGGTAATCTTTTTCAATTTGCCGCCCTAATTAGTATTAACTTAGCGGTGATTAATATTCTGCCTTTACCTGCTCTTGATGGCGGTCAGTTGGTATTTTTATTAATCGAGGCTTTGGTAGGTAAACCTCTCCCGACTAAACTGCAAGATAACATCATGCAAACAGGTCTAGTTTTACTCTTAGGATTGGGAGTTTTCTTAATCGTGCGCGACACGGCTAACCTAGCAGTTTTTCAGGATTTATTCCAGTGATGGACCCTCGAAAAACAACTCAGCTTCAACTGCACGCCCTAGAGATTTTAAGCAACTTAAAGCAATTATATCCAGAGGCAACCTGTAGCTTAAATTATCAAACTCCCGTGCAGTTATTGGTGGCAGTTATTCTCTCGGCACAATGCACTGATGAGCGGGTAAATAAGGTGACTCCTGCTTTATTCGCTCGTTTTCCCGATGCCAAATCCTTAGCTTTTGCCGAGCGAGAGGAGTTAGAAACCCTGATTCGTTCCACGGGATTCTATCGCAATAAAGCTAAAAATATTCAGGGTGCTTGTCAAAAAATCCTCAAGGATTTTCAGGGGGAAGTACCCAAGACAATGGCGGAATTATTAACTTTACCCGGGGTAGCTAGAAAAACCGCTAATGTGGTACTTGCTCACGCTTACGGGATTATTGAGGGGGTGACAGTAGATACCCACGTTAAGCGTTTAAGTAATCGTTTGGGTTTAACTACTAATAACGATCCGGTGAAAATTGAACGGGATTTAATGGCTTTACTACCTCAACCGGATTGGGAAACTTTTTCTATTAGTATTATTTACCACGGCCGGGCGGTTTGTAAAGCAAGAAATCCCGCTTGTTTTTCCTGTCAATTGGCCCCTCTTTGTCCCGCAGCAAACAGTAAACAGTAAACAGAAAACTCACACCTGATAAGTAGAGAGGCACAATTATTTGTAGGATGGGTTAGCGGTAGCGTAACCCATGCAGGCGTTGGGTTTCATGCTTCAACCCAACCTAGGTTCATCTTATATTTAATTCCACCCACCTACTTAACTGGTAACTGAATCACTGGTAACTGAATCACTGATAACTGATAACTGGCAACTGATAACTGATGTGGGGGGCTATAATGGGAAAAAATAGCTCATCCATCAATCTTATGAGTCAAGGATCACGGCAAGAAATAAAAACCCAAGCAATAATCCTCGCTACCTTTGTGGCGATTTTTTGGCTGTTAGAGATTTTAGATCAATTTGTTTTTCGGGGCAGTTTAGACGATTTCGGGATTATTCCCCATCAAGTCATCGGATTGCGGGGTATTCTCTTCGCACCTTTCCTACACGGGGACTTTCCCCATCTTATTGCTAATACGGTTCCTTTCCTGATTCTCGGTTGGTTGGTGATGTTACAGGAAACCAGTGACTTTTTTATTGTGACTGGGTTAACTATGCTGGTGGGGGGGTTAGGAGTCTGGTTATTTGCTGCCCCCGGATTCATCCATATCGGAGCAAGTATCTTGATTTTTGGCTATTTAGGTTTTTTATTACTGCGGGGCTATTTCCAGAGAAATATTCCTTCTATACTCTTGTCAATTCTAGTCTTTTTACTCTATGGTGGCGCAATTTGGGGCGTTTTGCCTTCTTCCCGTCCGGGGATTTCTTGGCAAGGACATTTATAGCGGTTTTCAGTTGAATGAGGTACAAAGGGATGGCTAGGCAGACTCTTGATTAGGCTCTTTAAAAGGGGTATCGCAATAACAACAATGGGTAAACCAATTATGAATGTC
>JAADBR010000191.1 GCA_009995705.1 Microcystis aeruginosa W13-11 | reverse complement strand
AAACTCATGGACATCAATACCCCGCTCCTGAAACAGACGCACCACCGCAGGACGCACTTGCCACTCGACAAACTCTCCTAAACGATTGCCCAACTCCCCAATCTGCTGACTAACCCTGTTAATTTGCTTATCTGTTTCCTTGATTTGTTTATCCGTTTCTTTTTGAGCTTGGGATAACTCTTTTTGAGCTTGGGATAACTCTTGTTGGGATTGGGATAACTCTTGTTGGGATTGGGCTAATTCCTTTAGTATTGCCCGAATGTCTTCAATAGTGGCTGTCATAATGAATTTTCTCAAGTTAAAGTGAAATTTTCTCTATTATAGCCCGATCGCTTTTTCTCCCTTGAAGTAACCGTTCAGGGGGGGACAAAATCTAGTAATCTAAAAAGACGCGGAAAAGAGCGGCTACTGTGAGAGAGTAGTATTCATGGCTCTAGGAAAGGCAGTTCTTCTCCTTCTCTGCTGCCCTAGGAGAGTCCTTGTACAGAGTCAATGCCACTGGCGGCTTGACATCCCCCCCCTGAACGTTTACAATGAGACTATACGCCTTATATAAGTTAAAAGCTGGAATGGTGTAAACTCGCTCGATAGATTGTCTCTGTAGTGGGAGTGTTGGACTCAAACACTTGATGCCTATTAGGTTGTTTTAGGTCACATCAAGTGTGCTACTTTATTAGGTTTCTTACAGGAAATTTTAAAGGTTTGAGCCTTCGGTAAATCTTTCGAGGTAGCCTAGTTATCTTATGTCAAAAATAGCTTGAGCGATTTTTTCAGAGGATTTTCCTAGTCTAAAGTAATATTCTCTGAATGTTTATCATGTTACAAATTAAGTGATTTTTACTCATTTCAGTACAATGGCAAAAAATCAAACCGAATCTATGTCTGATCAGGATCACCAGCAGCCAGATATGGGTGCGAAGAAAACAACGCAGGCTAGGATAGAACATCAGGATAATAAGCAAATAAAAACGGGAATTGATCCTAAAATTGATTCAGAAAAAACGTCTAAATATTCGGAGCCAACAGGAAGATTAGGGGAGATAATCCTGCGCTTAATGCCGGTGGGTCTTTTGCTCGGAGGATTGAGTTATTGGGCGATAGTTGGTAAGATTCCGACTCCTATTCAAGGACGAGCGGTCATTTTGATTCCTCGTTCTATTGTTAATATCGAACCCCGTCAAGGTGGGCGAGTGTTAACCCTCCTGATTCAACCCGGAGATTCTGTCAAAAAAGGGCAATTACTGGCAACTTTAGAGTTTCCTGAATTGGAAACAGAATTAAAAGATAAAAAGGATAGACTAGCAGATCTCAAGCAGCAGGATGAAAGAGTTGACTCTATTGAAGTGAGTCGTCGCCAATTAAATGCAGCCTCAATAGAGCGCCAGCAAAAGGCGAATCAGCTTCAGATTAAAGCACTTCAAGTTCAATTATCCAGTAATCAACAACAGCGAGAAGCCTATCTCTCCCATGCTCGATATCTTAAAAATTTCCAGAACTCAACGGATGAAAGACTAGCCGCCTACGATAAACTTATCGAAGAGGGGGCTGTCGCCAAGCTAGATTTTCCCTCCTATTTATTTCAGTTCAATAATCTAGAGGCTTCTAATAGTATCAATCGCGTCCAAATAGAACTCGATCGCCTTAAGGGGGTTGATGAAAGCCTGCGAGCGCAGATGAACGCATTGACGGCCCAGAATAATATACTAAACACAGAAAAACGAGAAATAGACCTGCAAGATACAGCCAGTGATATTCTTCGTTACAATGCGATCGCTGACCAGCAACGAGAGATTAATACGTTAAAAACCACCATTCAAGCCAACAAAAATGTAGTGAGTCTGTACAACGGCCAGATTTTAGACTTATCTGTTAATCCGGGGGAAGTCCTGGCTCCGGGGGGGCGCATTGGTACGTTAGAAGTCTCCAATCTCAAGGCCAAGACCAACGTGGTGGCATTGTTTAAGAGCGGTGATGCCAAACGATTAGAACCGGGCCAGGAAGTAGAAGTGGTTCCCGATCTCTATGATCGCGAACGCTATGGGGGTATCGTCGCTAAGGTCGTTTCCGTCGATCAGCAGCCAGTAACTGTGGCAGAACTGGCAAATACAGTCGGAAGTCATGAACTCGCCGGCAAGCTGTTTCTGGGTAGGGATGAAGACGATCGCGATAAGCCTATACCCGTCAATGCAAGTGTTATCAAAGCCACTTTAGCGCTGAAGGTCGATCGCAATACACCGAGTGGTTTTTACTGGACTCAAGCTAAGGGAGCGCCCCAAAGAATTACCAACGGGACTACCGCAGATGTCCATGCTGTGGTGGAAGAGCGTTCTTTAGTGAGTTATATAACCCCTGCTTTTCGCTGGATTACAGGGGTGTACGACCGTTAACCACAATCTTGCGCTCGCAAGTAGATTAAAGAAACAACGACTGGAATAAACGGTTAAACCTAATATGGAAAATCCGAAAAGACGTTCTCAATGGTGGACTTGGTGGTTTAAGTGGTGGATTATCGCCGCAGCCTTTGTTTTAGTCATCTTGATCCATAGTGAGCCTCCTCAGCTTTGGTTTTGGTTGGTGACGTTTTTGGCACTGATTTTATATGGGATTGAGCGGGCGGTTAATGGGTAACAATGAGTAAGTCGAAAAAGGATATAGAGATACCTTGGACAGTAAAAACGGGCTAATGATCAGACAGGGATTGAAGTTTTCCCTGGGTGCTGCTCTCTTAACGAGTTTCTTTTGGCACCGAGGAAATGTATTAGACAACTTTGTCTATCCCGTCTTTGGGTATGTATCTGTACTGATTGAGCCATCGATGGGAGGTGCGATCGCGGCAGGTTTGGGGCGTTTGGGGGGAAGTGCTTTGGGGGGAATCATTGCCGCTATCCTGGTGAACGCCTACGGAATCCAAGGCGCAAGTTTTTTTGTCATTCCCTCTCTCACCTACATTTTAGCCGCCCTGATCTGTGAAACTTACCGATGGCAAGCCGCTTATTCCCAAGCCACACTCCTGGGCGCTTTAATTGCCATGAGAGTGGTCGGAACATCAGCACAACAAAATATCTGGCTCTATTTGCGATCGCGCCTGATCGATAACTGGATCGGAATCGCCGTGGGAATTGCTGTGGCCTTACTATTTTGGCCCCAGAATACTCGATCCGATCTCAACCGGAACTTGATGGGAATCCTTCAGGATATACCGCGCTTGTTCCAAAAAATCCTCGATCGCTACCTAAAAACTGAGGTCGACGAGCGGGATTATCCTCTTTCTATTGAGCAGAACGAGCTTAACTTACTCAATCAGATTAAAAAATCAACACAAACTAGCCTTTCAATGCTCACAAAAGCAACCCATGAATTCGGTAGTGAGATATTGGTGGCAGAAAATTGGAGTGAAATCTTGGCAATTCAGAACCAATTGACTCGACAATTAGCTGATCTGATGGCTTTTAAGGGCGAAAAGCATGAACAAAATTTAGTGCATCAGTTCAGGGCGGAATTTCACCAATTGGCGACTCATCTTACCGACAGCTTTGATAGCTTGAGAGATCTGAGTAACGGCAAAAAAATCTTAGCTACCCCTTACCTCAGAGAATTAGAAGAAGATTTAGGGAATATTGGGGGTAAACTTGATCATCTCCGAACCAGTGGAGAGATTGACCAGTATGATGTTCAAGAATCACTACAGTTTTATCAATTTATTCAACTTGTATCTCGATTTATCCAACAATGCGAGGGATTAGGAGGCAGGATAATCGATAAAACCAAAGTAACTGCAACTTTCAGGCGAAGACACCTGATTACCTTTCCCAAATGGGCCCCTATATCCCTAAAACGCCTGAGAGAAATTGTCAGTCTTGGCCTGGTTATTGGTTTGTTACTGGCTATTATTCGTCACATCGAGTTTCCCTATCCTTCTGCTTACGAAAAAGTGGCAGATATTGTGATAATAGGTGCAGTGGTCACTGTCATTCAACCGACACGGGGGCGAGCGATCGCGATCGGTTGGGCGGCCACTGTTTCCTTGAGTTTGACGATTCTCTGTATTTACCTTTTGGTCAAGTCCTTTGGTTATAATCCTTTTAGTAGCAGTCTGGCTTATTTTTTCGCCTACTTCAGTTGTGCTTGGCTGGGGTTTACACCGATCGCTCGCATCGGTGCGATTGTAGCAGCCGATGCCATCGGGAAGGATATTTTTCCTTTTTTCGAGCAAGGAATTTGGGCTGCACTGATTTCAGTTCCCGTAGGCGCGTTTCTGGGGGTATTGCTGACCACTGTATTTATGACAAAATCGGCTACAAACCAACTGGAAACAGATTTTTCTGTGACTTTTAAGAAAATGGGACAGCTATATCAAAAACTGCTGTCAGGCTATTTTCAGGATACGATACCACCGTCAGATATCGCCCAACTGAAGCAGGCAATCATAGTGGCGATTGCCCAACGTCCAGCCTCGGTTAAGATTGCCAGTCTCGAACAAATTTCCACAGTTTTAGCAACCAAACACCAAAATTTTTGGAATTTCTCCATTGGCTACGAACAAAAACTCTGGGCTCAATTGGATGCTTTACAAGATGGGCTACAGCAACCGCTTCCTGAACCGATACGACAAAAGTTTTTACCTGAATTACAAGCGATCGCACAAAGAACCGCGATCGCTTTTGATGAAATTGCTGAGGCGATCGCTGCCCAGGTCATTCTCAACCCACCAAAGTTAGGATTGCTCATCGAAGAAATTGAATCTCTTGAGAAGCAATTACTGAGCTTGCGGGTTGAGAGTCGAAGTTATCCCTTAAATGAGCTAATCGCCTTTAGCTCGGCTTTTATGACGATGAAAGCCATTGCCAGCAACTTAAATCAAATGAGTCAAGACTTACCTGCCTACACCGAATAGGTAAGCTGCTACGTTTTTGGGTAGTGATGAAGCGCAAAATGTGCGGTTTTGCTTGTAGCAAGGCTCTGCCTTGGTACACAACATCTAAGGCTCTGCCTTAGAGTGTGATTCAGGTAGAACCTGAAGGGAGCGTTCCAGGGTTCTACCTGAGAACGAGATAATTGCCTACCATTGGACTGTTATGCTGCTATATCAATCGATTAAATGACAATATTCACACAAACAACTGGCACGCTCACGTATGCGCTGACGACTCTTAATGCTGATACCTCCTTCAATCCAAGAAGAAGGTTGTACCATTGTTTGAGTAATCATGGCAACTTTCCCTATTCTCTAAGCATGATTGTATTTTATAAAGTTCACTACAGATAGTGTTAATGTCAGCAAAGCAAATACGAACCAGAAAACTGCACTGGGGCAAAATTGAGCCAGATTGAATTAATAGGCAAATATTATCAGCCTGAAGGTTCTCTGCTCTCAGGGCTGAATATTCAGCTCTTCTATCTTTGTCGCTTTACCTGGTTCCATCACTTTTAGAAACGAATGTCAATGAGCCTATATCGATTTTACAACCCACATTCCGCACCCTAAGCTGTCACAGAGAGAAATTACGGAGAGAAAAAATCAAAGTGAGCATAAAAATAAACATAAGGAGCGAAAAAAGGCATTTGAGAAACAGT
>JAADBR010000190.1 GCA_009995705.1 Microcystis aeruginosa W13-11 | reverse complement strand
CCAAGTGGTCTATGTCTTGTATGTCTATTTGAACTTCTGTTTTCATTTTGGTCATTTTAAAATCCACTTTACCTAAAATAACTTTTTTTCAATTTAATCTGCTGAATGTGGGATCTAACAGATATGTCATAGTAGTTGTTCTCTTTCCTCATAATCTGGCTGTTTTTCTCTTACTAATAATTCACCTTCCCAATCGCCAATTACTTCTTCAAAGAAGCCTTCTTGCCATTGGCTAAATGTAGTTTTTTCTTCTTGTTCTTTTAGAGATATTGGCTGATAAACTAAGGTGACTTCTAAATCTGTGTTTTTAAGTTCAGGCGGTAAAGATATTTGTAATGTTCCATCTTCTCCCACATGGATTTTAAAACTAATTGTTTTCATGGTTTCGGCTCAGGTTACTACTATCTTATGATAGTGTCATATATCCTCCTCTGACAACGTGCGTTCCCTGCGGTCTTTTAACCATAAATACATCTTCACCCCAAACAGGTCAGACATGACAGAAATCACCATCCGATGAGAATGCAAACCCCCGCAGCGCGGAGGGCGCAAGCTTTGCGCCCAAAAGGTACATTATCAAAGCGCAAGTCCCAGGGCGCTCGAAGCCGTATTTGATGGAACAGCACTTCAACTGGAAGAACCCTTAAACCTAGCCACAGGCACGAGGGTGACAATTATAATTGAAAGTGTTTTACCCAATGAAGTAAAACCACCTAAAACGTTTCTGGAAACTGCTCAGTCTCTGCAATTACAGGGTGAATCTGATAAAATGGCGTTGTCAAATTGAAAGATGCTCCGAATCAGCACCGGAACTGAAATGACTTTGACTTGCCCTGAGCCAAGTCGAAGGGTAGCAAGGATTGCATGGCATCTTTCCTGTTCTGACAACGCCAAACTCCAGTTACTCTGCGTCTTGCAAATAACTTTTCTTTTTCTCTATAGCGGTATGCAGTCGAATGAGGTATACTGCAACAAGCTATGAGTCAGTCTAAGCAAGACTTTGTCTGTATCTCACTCGAGCGAATACCGCTATATACAAAAAGAAAGCAAGCTAGGGCGACTCTAGTGGGCGAATTTTCTCCGATAATTGGTTGAAAATACTGATAAAAATAGGTGAGTTAGCAAAGCGTAACCCACCCGATATCTATTTGGGTTTTAAACCGTTTCTACCAAGGGACGGGTTAACTTATCCAACTGTTGGGTTAACAGACTCAGGAATAAACCCACATCGGTGACAATACCCACGGATTCTACGGAACCTCGATCGCTTAATTTTGTCACCACGGCCGGGTTAATATCAACACAGACCATTTTTACCCCCGCCGGCGTCATATTGCCCACACCGATGGAATGGAGCATACTAGAGAGCATGAGAATCATGTCTGCACCTTGAATTAAGCGGGAATATTCTTCCTGTGCTTTAATTAAATCCATCTCCGTATCCGGAAGCGGACCATCATCGCGAATTGAACCGGCCAAACTGAAGGGGATATTATTCTTGACGCATTCATACATTACGCCTTTTGTCAATACCCCGGCCGATACAGCTTTGGCGATGCTGCCGTGGCGACGGATGAGGTTGATAATCTTCAGGTGGTGACGATGGCCACCGCGCACCGGGATACCTTTCTGCATATCTACCCCTAAAGAAGTACCCATGATCGCCTGTTCCATGTCGTGAACTGCGATCGCATTTCCCCCCAGTAAAGCGTCAACATAACCATCGCGGATTAAACGGGAGAGATGTTGCGCTCCTCCAGTGTGAATGACCACAGGGCCAGCCGTTACCACTACTTTACCGCCCTGGTCGCGAATTTGGCGCAATTCCCAGGCAATCTGCTCCACGGTTAACTCGACTCGGCGCTCGCTGGAAACTCCCGCACCCATAAAGGTAAATTCCTGGGTGCTGTTGCGTTGTTCCCTGGATTCCGCCTGTCGGATAGTACGGATGCCCTCAACTCCCACCATGACGCGATCGCCAGCTTTTAAATCCCGCAGCAGAGTACATTTGGCCGTTTTGCCTTCCGGACTTTCAGTGACGACAATAGCTGCATCCATGCGTTGATTTTTCACCCGCACCCATTCACAATTCACCCGCACTTCCGTGGGATAGATGGTGCTGACATAAAAATCATCGGGAGCGACCCCATCTTGTGTCACCACTGCGGTATTGACATCACAGATTTCTTGGGGACGAGCGGCCGCACCGAGGTCGATCAATTGTACCATGATCTCCTCCATTACCTCGTGGGAGGGTGCAGAAACGCGCACTTCGGCCGAGGAGGTACTTTGGCGCTCAATCCCTAAAGTGAAGTTTAAAACCTTGAAACTGCCGCCATTTCCTACCACAACATCGAGAGCTTTATTCATAATTCCCGCGTCGAGCAGATGACCTTCTAACTGGAGAATGCGACTTTCAATGGTGACATTAGCGCGATGGTCTGGAATTAAGGGTTCCGTGGTACGGAGGGTTAAACATTTGGCCGCACCTCCTGCTTTTAAGAATTCCGTCAGGGGAGTTTGTACCACTTCAAAGCCTTTTGCTGCTAACTTATATTGTAAATCGTCACTAATTTTATTCATGACGATTACTTCACCGATATTCACTGCATTACAAGCAAAGTTAACCGCATCTGCTTCTTCAACAATAATGCGTTTTTCTTCGGGAATTTTTAATTCAACTAACCGATTAGAATAGGCATCAAAAGCATCGGGATAGTAGAGTAGATAACCGCCACTAAGGGGACAAAAACAGGTATCAAGGTGATAAAAACGTTCATCGATTAAACGTAGGGATAAAACCTCGATATCGAGCCATTTAGCGATTAAAGGGTGAGAATCTAACTCAGTTCTGAAGCCATATCCTGCCCATAACCAGCGTCCTTCTCGATCTAATAATGCGTCTCCTGCACCTTCAAAGGGTAAATCTTTAGGCAGTTCGTGAACTGTAAAACCGTTATCTTCAAACCACTGTTTAAAATAGGGTTCTTCTCCCTGTCTTTCTTTGTGTAAAAAGCGACTGAGAACGACTATTTTTTCCAGAACTAAACCTGCATTAGCGGTAAAAACCATGTCGGGCCAGCCTTTTTCCGGTGTGACTAAATCCACGAGCGCCCGATCTTTGAGAATATGATAAAGCTGCTGCCATTGTTGCCTAGCTTTTTCCTGGGAAGATTTGTGAATGTTGCCCTCCATCCAGGGATTAATCACATAATCCACATCGTAATGATCGGGAGAACACATCAAAAAGCGAATAGTTTCAGTCATATTTTTTGACAATGAATATTCAGTATAAGTAGTCTGGAGATAAGTTTAGACCAATCTTCTATTATACTCCACTTTGCCCCAAAATATCACTAGGCCTAAGATTAGGACAATTCCCGCTCCACAAGCTAAAAACAGCCTAATCCTAGCCGATAACTGACGACTAGAAGCTTAAATTATTGTAAATCCTGATGTTTAAATAACCCCATAAATTTCGATTTGCGTCTGTGTTCCTTAATTAAACTTTCCCGATCAGTTTGCCATTCTTCCCGTCTTTCTGACATATAAAAGGCATTACGAGCTTTTTTCAGCCATTTAATCGCTTCTTCGTAGCAATCAGCCTTTTTTTCGTCCAGCATCTTTTCCGCAGGAGGACGCGCGTGATCGATTACCCAGTTAGGATCGACGGTAGCAGCCGCATCCATTATCCGCCAAATTAGGTGAGACTGCACATAGGAATTATCAGAAAAGACTTTAATTGCATCTCTAACTAAATTTTCGTGAAGAAATGTATCAATTTTAGCCTCTGTGGAACGTCCACTGCTAAACTCGCGCAAGTAATCTAACAAATCTAATTTTAAATCAGGCCAATATTCCCCCGCTAAAGACTCAATTTTTTGGTAATGGGAAAAGGAAGGTTAGTCTTGAAATGCCTTAATTCTAGCAGCCAAAGCTGTATCTATAATGCAGCCTAGACAAAATGTCTGGGGGAAGTTCAGTTATTAACCGAATTAAGCTGTTTTTGCAGTGCCAAAATGCGATCGTTTGTAGCTGGATGGGTGCTGAGAATTGTCGGGGTAGAACTTCCCTGTTGTGTTAATTTTTGCATAAAGGAGATCATCGCAGTGGGTTCATAACCAGCCTTGACCAAATTTTTTAAACCCAGTCGGTCCGCCTCTAATTCATCCTTGCGACTGTTTGGTAAACTGTAGGCGAGATTAACCGCCAATTGTACCCAAGTTTTTGTCTCTAATCCCGCCGCACTGAGAAGTCCTTGGGCGAGGGCAGTATTGCGTAATTGGGTGATAGAATGACGGCCGACGATGTGGCCGATTTCATGGGCAATCACGCTGGCTAATTCGGCCTCATTATCAGTAGTTTTAATCAATCCTGTGTGTAAATAGACAAATCCGCCCATAGTAGCGAAGGCGTTAATGCTATTGTCGCGCACCACTTGAAAAGTGTAGGGAAGGTCAGGGCGATCGCTAGCTGTTGCTAATCGCTGCCCGATTTCTTGGACATATTGGTTAATTCTGGCATCTTTGGACAGTTTTATCTTACCTGATTCTAATAAACCTTGATTAATCTGCCTACCGATGGCGACTTCCTGCTGAGGAGAAATAGTGGAGAGTTGAACAACTTGCACACCCCGAAAAAGTAAATCCATCCACGAGAGCGCGGAACTGGTTTGGGGATTGATAATCCCGATACTCAGGCTGAGCAGCAGAGAAATTATTGTTAATAGCCAAAAACGGGAGAAAATAAGGCGCATAGACGATTCGATCCCATAAAAACCTCATTCTTATTCTAGACAGTGTCTATCACCCTTTGTCTGTTACTGTCCCCGATTGGTTTGATAGACGTAAAAGTTAAATAAATCGAATAAACTGCCAACAAAAGCAAAAGTAACAGCGATGGTTAACATTCCTTGTAGGGGATAACCGTCACCGAAAATGGTTAAAAATTGCAGAATTTGGCTAAAAACCGCCTGACAAACCCAAGTAAAGCCGGGGACGTGACTGGTGGCCAATAAAGCAGTTAAAATCGAACCCACCAAGAGGACGGGGGCAACAAAACTTAATAGGGTGGAAAATAGCAGAGAACGGAGCAAAGTAAGCATGGGTGTTGATCTCCAGAGAATTGGGGCGCGATCGAACGGGAATAATAACTTATACTCGCTCCCCTATAGAATATACGTTCATCTCGGCCAAGGACAGTTTTTTAAAAAATCTTAAAATATCATTAAGATTCTTGGCCAACGAAAATATCGCACAGAAAATCCCCACAGAAGCGTACACCGGTGGGGATGCGCCGACCGAAAGCAGTCCGCAGGACGCGGTCGGTAGCAGGAATAAGCAGTTGAGAGTTTTTTGAATTATCAAAATATATAATACCAAATTAAATTGTATTCAGTGCAGGGTAATGATTTAGTAGTAGTGGCGTAGCCCTCTCGCTTACCTGGTATGAATTGTGTAAAATATTTATTAATAAAAATAATTGGAACCCGATCAGTCTTTAAACCTCTAGCTTGATCATGACTTTTCTGATAAATATCTTTTTCTGGCTCCTGTCTGGCTTACTCAAATATCAGTCTAGCACC